>NZ_JACOPK010000005.1:0-260192 GCF_014288055.1 Agathobaculum hominis | reverse complement strand
TTGCATGTGTTAGGCACGCCGCCAGCGTTCATCCTGAGCCAGGATCAAACTCTCTAAAAATTGTATTAAGACGAAGTTTCCTTCGTTTTAACCGACTTTAGAGTCTGACGTGTCACTTTATTTTAACTGGAGTTGTGACTTCCAGCGATTTACCAAGAGTAAAAAACTCTCGAAATTTCAGGTTCGCACTACAACCTTGTTCATATCGAACAAAATTTTAAGCACATCGTTGTTTAATTTACAAGGTGCAATTTTCCTTTGCCTTCAGCGGAAAATTGCACCGCGTGTCGATTTCATAAGGAAATCGATCAAGGTACACAAAATGCGTTAGCATTTTGTCCTCCGAAGGTTTCGGATGCCGTCTCATTGACAGCTTATTTATTATATCAGACTGTTTTTCATTTGTCAAGAACTTTTTCAAAACTTTTTTCGAAGTTTTTGAAGCAGATCTTTCAAAAATCAAACTTTTCTGACCGCCGTCTCTTTCGAAACAGCTTATTTATTATATCAAACTGAAATCCGTTTGTCAAGAACTTTTTTCATTCTTTTCAAGCCGCTTTTCAGCTCGACCGCCGCGCCTCTCAGCGACAGCTTTAATAGAATACCACAGCGAGAGGCCGGTGTCAACACTTTTTTACTGCAATTCCGAGTTTTTCTTTCAAAGTCTGTCAAGAAAGCTGTGGCGGCCGTTTTCATCGCGCCATCCAAGCAGCTTTCCCGTATCCACATTCTTGACCGCATTGAAGATATTTGCCTCGATCTGCGGATTTCTCGACGCAAGAGACGCGATCATCTGCTTGATTTCCGCGCGTTTTGTGTCGTTTTCCAGTTTTTTCGCCGGACAGTCGCAGGGCAGGAAGGTCAGTCCGCAGAATTCCGCCCATTCCACAACATTTGCCTCGCGTGTGAAGTAAAGCGGACGGATCAGCTCCATCCCCTCGTAGTTTTTCGCCTTCACGCGCGGCAGCATCGCCTGCACCTGGCCGCCGTAGATCAGACCCATCAGCACCGTGCCGATCGCGTCATCATAATGGTGGCCAAGGGCGATTTTGTTGCAGCCGCGCTTTTTTGCCTCGGCATAGAGATAGCCGCGGCGCATTTTCGCGCAGAGGAAGCACGGATGCTCCGCCGAATGGCTGCCTGCGATGCGCAGCACATCTGTATCGAAGATCTCGAGCGGAATGTCCAGTTTCCGCGCATTCTCCTCCAGATGTCTGCGGCCTTCGGGCGCATATCCGGGATCCATCGCCAGAAATTTCAGCTCGAAATCCACCGTGTGCTGCAAATCCCGCAGCAGCAGGCCGAGCAGCATGGAGTCCTTGCCGCCCGAGATGCACACCGCGACGCTGTCGCCCGGGCGCACCATGTCATATTCCTTTACCGCATCCATAAACGGCTTGCGTATCGTGCGCACAAACTCGCGCTGCAACGTCTTTCTGATCTCTCCTGCTGTCATTTTACGCCCTTCTTATGCTGAAAATGGTAGGTGATGCGCGCGAGCAGGCTGTCCGGCGCGAAATGCCGCGCGACCGTCATCGCCTTCATGGCAAGGCCCGGAACGATGACCGTTTTCCCGGCGAACATCCCGTCGACCGCTTCCCTTGCCACACGCTTCGCGTCCAGACCGTTCAGCGCGAACCTCACGCCGGCGACCTTGTTGAACTCGGTGTCGACCGGCCCCGGACAGAGTGCGCACACCTTGACCGCGCTGTTTCTGTGCCGCAGCTCCTCGCGCAGCGCCTGTGTCAGACGGAGCACATAGTTTTTGGTCGCGTAGTAGGTCGCCATGAGCGGGCCGGGCAGGAAGCCGGCCGACGAGGCGACATTCAGAATATATCCGTGGCCGCGCTTCGCGAAATCCTGCACCGCGAGCTTGGTCAGAATGTGCACCGCACGGATATTCGTGTCGATCATGCGCAGCTCTTCGTCCAGATCGGTGTCCAGAAACTCGCCGAACAGGCCGAAGCCCGCATTATTTATCACGATCTCGAGATCGTCGCCGCGCACCGCACTGTACAGCAGGCGGCATTCCTCCTCATCGCTCACATCCGCCGCGATCACATGGCACACGGTCGGCAGCTCGGCCGCAAGCTCGCGCAGACGCTCCTCGCGCCGTGCGCACAGCACCAGCTCGCAGCCGCGCTCAGCGAGCGCGAACGCCATTTCGCGCCCCAGTCCCGAGGAAGCGCCGGTAATCAGCGCCTTCATATAACTCCCTCCATTTCCCGGTGTTTCGGTATAATATATCAGTGTAGCACAGCCCGTCCCGCCCGTCAAACAGAAAACGGAGACCGTTCCTTGCAGACAGGTCTCCGTTTCGTGTGTATTTGCCGTAATCTTACTTCATGAGGTTGCCGTCGTCAAAATAGTTGATCTTCATCGCGGCACGGACATCTGCGAGGGTCTCCGCAGCCTTGCGCTCTGCGACCTCGCTGCCCTTCCTGAGGATCTCATAGACCTCCGGCTTGCGCGCCTCCCAGTAGGCGCGGCGCTCGCGCATCGGGCCAAGGATGGACTGCATGACGTTATTGAGGAACTTCTTTACCTTTACGTCGCCCAGGCCGCCGCGCGTGTAGTGCGCCTTGAGCTCGTCGAGATTGCTGTACTCCGGCAGGAACTCCGCAAAATGCTCGTCGGTGCAGAAGGCGTCCAGATAGGTGAACACGGTATTGCCCTCGAGCTTGCCCGGGTCCTCGATGCGGATATGATCCGGATCGGTGAACATGGACATGATCTTGGTGCGGACAGTCTTTTCGTCGTCGGCCAGATAGATGCAGTTGCCGAGCGACTTGCTCATCTTCGCCTTGCCGTCCGTACCCGGCAGACGCAGGCAGGCGGAGTTGGACGGGAGCATGATCTTCGGGTCGGTCAGCGTCTCGCCGTAAATGCGGTTGAAGGAATGCACGATCTCGCGGCACTGCTCGATCATGGGCATCTGGTCCTCTCCGACCGGTACGCAGGTCGCGCGGAAGGCGGTGATGTCGGCCGCCTGGCTGATCGGATAGCAGAAAAAGCCGACCGGAATGCTCGACTCAAAGCCGCGCATCTGAATCTCGGACTTTACGGTAGGATTGCGCTGCACGCGGGAAACCGTGACGAGGTTCATATAGTAGAACGTCAGCTCAGTCAGCTCGGGCACCATGGACTGAATGAAGATGTTGACCTTTTCTGGGTCGAGACCGCAGGCCAGATAGTCGAGTGCAACCTCCATGATGTTCTGACGGACCTTCTCCGGGTGCTCGGCGTTGTCGGTCAGCGCCTGCGCGTCCGCGATCATAATATAGATCTCGTCGAACTTGCCCGAATTCTGAAGCCTGACGCGCTCGCTCAGCGAGCCGACGTAGTGGCCGACGTGCAGACGGCCGGTCGGACGGTCGCCGGTAAGAATGATCTGTTTCATTGGTATATCTCCCTTTTTCGGGACGCGATGCCCGGTTTTCAGCCGTTTCCGCGGCACTTGATTTACATGGGTGGATTTTACCGCATCATCGAGTAAAATCGTACGGTATTGCATTAATTATAATGTAAGAATGCGCCGCTGTCAACTGCGGCCGTTCATCGAAACAAACAGGATTCTTTCGAAAATATTACACTTTTTCGACAGGCAGCGCCCCCGCCGTCGTTTTACTGCTCTTTTCATCCGGGCGCGGAAATGGTATACTATACTTACAGGTTAGAAATATATTCTTCGTTACAGATCGGAGGGAAAGATATGGAGGAGTATACGCTTGACGGCAGGCTGCTGACGCTGCTCGCGCAGCCGCTCCGCATCGAGGAGATCCGCCGCGCGATGCCCGACATCGGAAAGCACGAGCTGAAGGATGCGCTCGACCGTCTGACGCAGGACGGAAAGATCATGAAAAACAAGAAAAACCGTTTTGCGGTGGCCTCGCACTACGGCTGCGCCACCGGCACGTTCCTCGCGACCGAGCGCGGCTTTGCCTTTGTCGCGCCCGACGTCGAGCCGGGTGAGCCCAAACCGGACGATTATTTCATTCCGCCGAACGCCGGCGGCGGCGCATGGCACGGCGACAGGGTGCTCGTCAAGGTCAGCGAGCGCAAAAACAACCGCGGCCGCCGCGAGGCGACGGTGCTGCGCGTCCTCAGCCGCTCCGGAAAGGAGCTGACCGGCGAGCTCGTGCAGCGCGGCAAGGCATTTTTCGTGCAGCCCTCGTCCAAAAAGTACCCCGAGATCGCGGTCAGCCGCCGCGACATCGGCGACGCACAGGTCGGCGACTGCGTGGCCGTCGAGGTAACGAACTACGGCGACGACACCTATCATCCGCAGGGCGTCGTATCGGCGGCGCTCGGCGAAAACGGCACGATGGAGGCGTCTATCGCGGCCATCCTGCATGAAAACGGCGTGTTCGACGTATTTCCGGACGAGGTCCTGAAGCAGGCGGACTCCATTCCGCAGCAGGTCGACCTCGCCAGCGCAGGAAAGCGTCTCGACCTGCGCGACAAGCTCATCTTTACCATCGACGGCGACGACGCGAAGGACTTCGACGACGCGGTCTCGCTCGAAAAGCTCGATAACGGCCATTATCTGCTCGGCGTCCACATCGCGGACGTCAGCCACTATGTCACGCCGGGCTCCCCGCTCGATTCAGAGGCGTTCCGCCGCGGCACCTCGGTCTACTTCCCCGGTCACGTCGTGCCCATGCTGCCGTTCGCGCTGTCCAACGGCATCTGCTCGCTCAACCCGAACGTCGACCGTCTCGCCTTCTCCGCGCTCATGGAGATGGATGCAAGCGGCCGCCGCTTCGGTGCGCGCTTCTCCAAATCCATCATCCGCTCCAAGGCGCGCATGACGTACAACAAGGTCAATAAGATCCTCGCCGGTGACAAGGGTCTGCGCGAGGAATATGCCTTTCTCGTCGAAACGGCGGAAAAGATGAACGATCTCGCCCACGCGCTCTACAAACGCCGCATTGAGCGCGGTGCGCTCGAGCTCGATATTCCGGAGGCGGAGATCCGCGTGGATGAGGCCGGAAAGCCGGTCGAGATCTGCTTCCGCGAGCGCGGCGAGAGCGAAAAGCTCATCGAGGAATTCATGCTTCAGGCCAACGAGGCGGTCGCGGAGTTCATGTGCAAGCGCGAGCACCCGACGGTCTACCGCGTGCACGAAAACCCCGACCCGGACAAGCTGCGCGCATTCGCGCAGTTCGCGCGCCCGTTCGGCTACCGCATCGACCCGTCCAAGCCCGAGGACACCGCCCAGTTCCAGGTCGTGCTGCGCGGCGCGAAGAACGACCCGAAGCAGCGCGTGCTGCCCACCCTGCTGCTGCGTTCGCTCGCCCGCGCGCGCTATGCGGATGAGTGCATCGGCCATTACGGCCTCAAGGCGAAGTTCTATCTGCACTTCACCTCCCCGATCCGCCGCTACCCCGACCTCATCGCGCACCGCATGCTGCAAAAGGCGCTCACCGGCGAGGAATTCACCGCCGCAGACGAAAACATGTGCGCCGAGGCCGCGCAGCAGTCCACAAGCCGCGAGCAGGCGGCAGATAACTGCGAGCGCGACATCGACAAGCTGTTCATCGCCGCCTACATGAAGCAGTTCATCGGCGAGGAGTTCGACGCCGAAGTATCCGGCGTGCAGTCGTTCGGCATCTTCGTCGCCCTCGCCAACGGCTGCGAGGGTCTGATCCGCGCCGAGCTGATGACCGGCGACTTCTACCAGTACGACGAGGAGCACATGGCCATGGTCGGCCGCCGCACCGGCAAGCGCTTCACCATCGGCACGCCCCTGCGCGTCAAGCTGCTCGCCGCGAGCGAGGTCACGGGCCAGATCGACTTCGCCCCGGCGGAGGGCTCGCTGCCCGTCTCGGAAAAGCCTGAGCGCGCGCCGCGCGATGACGACCGGCCGCCTTTCGGCAACCGCGCTTCGCGCCGCCGTCATTCGCACGGCAGGGGCCGCAGCGGCGGCCAGAAGGGCAAAAAACCGCCCACAAGAAAACGCAGATAACAGCAAAAGGAGACTCAGCATTGCCCGGACTCGTTTTAGAGGGCGGTACCTTCCGCCCGGTATTTTCCTGCGGCGTCATGGACGCGCTGCTCGACCATGACATCATGTTCGACTACGTCGTCGGCGTTTCCGCCGGCATCACCTATGCCATCTCCTACCTCTCCCGCCAGCGCGGGCGCAATCTGGAGGTGCTGCGGCGCTACCGCGGCGACAGCCGCTATTTCGGCGTGCGCAACCTGCCGCACGACCACTCGATCTTCGGCACGGATTTCGTGTTCGATACCATCCCAAACCAGCTCATCCCGTTCGACTGGGAGACATATCACCGTTATAAAGGCCGCATTCTGGTCGGCGTGACCAACGCCGAGACCGGCAGAGCCGAATATCTCGACGGCGCGAAGCTCGACCGCACCTGCACCATGCTGCGCGCGACCTGCGCCATTCCGCTCTACTTCCCGGCGGTGCAGCTGAGCGGCGGCACATTCTATGACGGCGGCGTCGCCGACCCCATCCCCATCGTCCGCAGCCTGCACGACGGCAACAGAAAGAACCTCATCGTGCTGACGCAGCCGAAAAGCTACCGCAAGGCCCTGACGCGCGGCTTGAAATTCGCCGCCCATGCGCTGCACCGCAAATACCCGGCCATGACCGAAACCATGCTCGCGCGTCCCGGCCTCTACAACGACACGGTCTGCCTGTGCCGCCGTCTCGCGGAGGAAAACCCGGCGGACACGGTCCTGCTCCAGCCGGACGCACCCCTCGCCACCTTCGAAAAAGATATTAAAAAGCTGGAATGGGGCTATGAAATGGGGTATAATATGACGTGTGACCGTATAGACGACATCAAAGCGCTGTTCGTCTGACGGATAATAGAAATAAAAATTTTAGGGGGAAAAGAAAAACACATGCAGAACAACAGAATCATTCAGGTCGAGGACAAGGTCCCGCCGAGACTGCTCGTGCCGCTGTCCATCCAGCATATGTTCGCGATGTTCGGCGCATCCGTACTGGTCCCGTTCATCTTCAAGATGAACCCGGCGATCGTGCTGTTCATGAACGGCATCGGCACGCTGCTGTTCATCCTGATCACCAAGGGCAAGGCGCCGGCCTACCTCGGCTCATCCTTCGCGTTCATCGCACCCGCGACCATCGTCATCCAGAACTGGGGCTACCAGTACGCGCTCGGCGGCTTCGTCGCAGTCGGCGCGTGCGGCTGCATCCTCGCGCTCATCATCTACAAATGCGGCACGGACTGGATAAACGTCGTGCTGCCGCCGGCAGCCATGGGCCCGGTCGTCGCGCTCATCGGTCTCGAGCTGGCCGGCTCGGCGGCTTCCACCGGCTGCATCGTCGGCGACAGCGTGACCGTCGGCACGGTCGTCACCTTTCTCGTGACGCTCGCCGTTGCGGTATTCGGCAGCGTCATGTTCCGCGGCTTCTTCTCGACCATTCCGATCCTGATCGCGATCATCTGCGGCTACATTGCGGGCGTCATTACCGGCGTCATCGACACCCAGACCATCGTCGATGCGCTGCACACCAGCTTCATCTCCATTCCGAACTTCCAGACGCCGAAGTTCGACATCAACGCCATTCTGATTATCCTGCCGGTCATCCTCGTCATCGCGAACGAGCACATCGGCCATCAGCTCGTCACGAGCAAGGTCGTCGGCCGCGATCTGCTCAAGGACCCCGGCCTGCACCGCTCGCTGTTCGCGGATAACTTCTCGACCATGATCTCCGGCTTCATCGGTTCGGTCCCGACCACCACCTACGGCGAGAACATCGGCGTTATGGCGATCACCAAGGTCTACTCGGTGCGCGTCATCGGCGGCGCGGCAGTCATCTCCATCATCTGCTCGTTCGTCGGCCCGCTCGCCGCCCTCATCCAGACCATCCCCGGCCCGGTCATCGGCGGCATCTCCTTCCTGCTGTACGGCATGATCGGCACCTCCGGTCTGCGCATTCTGGTCGACAACCACGTCGATTACAGCAAGAACCGCAACATGATCCTGACGTCGGTCATCTTCGTCACCGGCCTGTCCGGCGTGACCCTGTCGCTCGGCGATGTATCGCTGTCCGGCATGACCCTCGCCGCCATCGTCGCAATGATCATGAGCCTCGTGTTCCATGCTCTCGACAGAGCAAAGCTCACCAACGACGTCTGATACCGGCACAAACAAGCAAAGCGCCTGCTCCCGAAACGGGATGCAGGCGCTTTTTTTCATGGGATTAAAAGCCCGGAGGAGGCGGAGGATTCAGTATCCACATCACAAGCCGCACGACCTCGATCGCCAGGAATACAAGGAATACCGCTCCCGTTGCTGTGGCGACCGTTTCCCCTGCCTCCGTCTGAAAGATCTCCTCCACTATGAGAAAGAACAGGTAGATCACTGTGCTCACGACAAACCCATAATCCCACTTGTTTTTCCACCATTTCGAGTCCCATATACTTCTCTTTGTCGGCGTTTCCTGCTGCGGCTCAGCCTCCGGCGAAGATGTCTGTACAGTCTGCGGATTCGAGTCTGATTCCTTCGTCGTGCTCTCCGACGGCATCACAGGCTTCGCGCTGCTGACCGGCGTTTTCTGCGGCAGCTCGTAAAATAGGTCATCCTCCGGATCGTCGTATTCGTCAAGGTCATCGAGATCATCGAGGCTGTCATCGCGACCGTGACGGCACTTGCTGTACGGCGCGTGGCTCTCGATCTCCTTTATGCCCTGCCGAAAATGCACATATCCGTCCAGACCCTTTCCGTAATAACCGAAATCCCAGTCCTCCATGCTCATATTCTGCGCCTCCCTTTCTCTTTGTGCTTTCATTATAGCGCAGAAAAAGGGAAATAAACCTGACATAAGCAAAAGGCACCTGCTCTTAAAAAAGAACAGGTGCCGATTTTTATGACTTTACGCCAGTGGGCAACAATTACTTGTTGTCAACCTCTGCCATGTGCTCGATGAGCATCAGCAGCTTGTTGGAGTAGCCCCACTCAATTCAAAAAGATAAAATAATTTCAAATATTACTATTCTATGGCGATTTTATCTATTAATACACAGAAAAAGTTTCAAATGTACGAAAATATGTGATAGACTACGGATATTCAACTATATAAAATTAGAACAGAATTTTTACCTCTTTTAAGGCATAACTGGGTTATTTGTCCTGTTCGCTATCGGCGTTCGATAGTGGCAGGCTTATTTGAACTGGGATTAGTTTATCATAGTCGTGAGAGTTCGTCAATCTCAAAATATCGGTATCGGTCAATAAAATTGTACAAGGATATGTTTAGCAGCTATATAACGATAGAAGAAGCAGAAAAAGGTAAACTTTGTAAATCTTAATTATTGATTGTTTTGGAATAGCTTCACTAACTTATAGAAACTGGTTCGCTTCGTGCCTGTTTTCTCCATAGCGACTTTAGCAGTGATTTCGCCATTCTTCCACTGAGTATATACCTCGTTCCAGTTTGCGGGGAATTGGAGCGCAGGACGCCCAAATTTCACGCCTTTGGCCTTAGCGGTATTGATACCCTCGGCCTGTCGAGATTTGATTATAGCGCGTTCCTGCTCGGCTATCGTGCCTAATACTTCGATGAGAATATTGTTCACCATCTCAAATACCCATTCTTGACCTTCTGGCAAGTCCATCATAGTAGTAGGCAGGTCGATAACCTTCAAACGGATGTTGTTATCCTTGAACCATTCAAGTTCGGTTTTAATGTCGCGCTTGTTACGGCTCAGGCGGTCGAGAGACTTAATGACAAGCGTATCGCCTTGACGGAGCATACCGTTCTTTAAGGCTTGATAGCCCGCTCGGTTGAAGTCCTTGCCGCTCTCCTTGTCGGTGATAATGTCCCGCTCGTCAGCGCCTAATGCCTTGAACGCAGCTAACTGACGGTCTAAGTTCTGGTCTTTGCTCGATACACGCGCATAGTAGAAAGTGCGATTGTCCATGTTCGTAAATCTCCTTTACTCTATGCGAATAGTATAACAGAGTTATTCGTAATAGTCAACCTGTTTACGAATATGTTTGCAAATTAAAATACGATATTTACAAACATGGATTTGATAGCGAATTGTTATATTCGCAAAAGTACACTTTTACGAACAATTAATACACAAGAAAAGGGATAGCACAGGGCTATCCCTCTTTGCTTAGTTAATTGCAATAATATGCTCAGTAATTTCAGTGCTATCTACGGCTAATTCGTGTACGATGGAGTTGTTATTCCCGTCATAGGCCAAATTGTCAATGCGGATATATGCAGCAGAGGGATAATCGCTCAACATGATAGAACCGTCGCAGGAAACATCTTTGTTCGGCAGAATTGTCGCGTATACATTAGCAGAAGTAGTGCCTATAACATTTTCGTTTTTATCGAGTATCGAGCAGTAAACAGATATAGAATTTAGTGTTGCAGTCGAATTATTTCGTACTACATACGAAAAATTGAAGTACACCTCATCAAAAACTTTTCGCTCTTTATCTACTCCGACAATGGACAAATCACCTTGGCTGAGCTGCACATCACCATCATCATTCAAAGCATTAAAGAAATTTGCGGTATCGCTATCTACGGTATAAGATACACTTCCTGTTGTGTTGTATTCTGCGGCCTGCTCACTTGTGATAGGCAGTTCGTAGTTCTGATATAAATAGGAAATAATAGCAGCACGAATATGACTAGAATTTTCCCATAAAGCGTTATAAAGTTGTGCGTTTTTATAATATTTTGTTGCTATTTTTTGTGAATTGCAGGCATTTATATATTCGTGCGCTAAGTCATTGAGTGTTTCGTCGGTGAATGTCGCATTCTTATATTTTGAAATTTCAGATAGTTCACAATCCACAAGTTTTGAAAGATACTCTGCTTCTTGTTCATCAGTCATATTTGAAGTGTCTGTGTCATCGGCAAGACGAGCACTGATACCTGTTGCCATGGATTGCAGAAATTCATCTTGGTTGGCAGATGTAGCAGACATAGATTCCTGCTGTGAATTGCCACTGCCACAAGCAGTTGAGAAAATTAGCAATAACAAAATAGTTGATATAAGCTTACACTTTTTCATCTTTGAAATTCACCTTTTAACCATATTTATTTCTGTTAAATACGAATTGCTCAATGATGGCTTTATTTCCCACGACTAGTTATCAGGGCTGCCAATAATTCTATACTGCTAAAATCCCTGTATCTCTCCATTTCCTCCCAGTAATCATAGATTAGCGAATTGCCATCAAATTCAAATATTTTGATATTATCATCCGAATTGCATACAGTGTGTATTGAATATGCATCACTGCCGCCTAATTCAACATATTTGTCCATTATGCTGCCCTGCAGATTTATATAGGAATCTTTTAGCCCTAACCATGAATCTATCGCGTAATCAAGGTGAGATGTGTCATTATTCCATAGGTATTGCAAATCTTGCTCGGATAAGTCCGATAGCGTTTTAGGCATATCCTTTGCATTGATGCCTGCTCCTGAAATTGTGAACGTAATTACCTTATCTTCTATATCACTGCTGATTTGCGCGTCATCGCTTTCAACGTTTGTGATTTGTTCTACAGCAGCTTGGGTTTTCTCGAGTGCTTCTTGTTCCTGTCGAATTGCTCCCTGCTCCTGACGATAGCGAGAATATGTAGTTCCTGCAACAGTTCCAATAATGATAACCAGCACGATGCAAGAAATAATACTTATTATTTTCCGTAATTTCTTTCTGTATTGAAGCTGCTGCGTTTCTTTTTGCAATTTGTCTTGCTGTTCCTGTAATGCAATTTTTTGTTGTTCTTCGTCGTATTGCTGCTGTTCTGTGTGAAGGATTTCGGAATTATTGATTGCAAATAACTTTGAGAAATCTACACCGCAGGATGCACAATACTGCGTATCAGGCAGTACAACCTTTCCGCATCCGCAGACAGTAAACCCATTTACATTAGCAGGCAGATAATTATGCTTTTCACTGTCTGTGCATATCTTATGCAAATCCCGCTTATACTGGTCTGCCAATTCACCTAACGAAGATATAGGCTGCTGTTCATACTCAGCCAATTCATACGCCCGCTCGGAAGTATTTTCCCATGTAGTATCATCACTGAAAATAACTTTTAACGGAATAATACGAACATTTCTGGTTGTATTATTAGGTAAAGCTACAGGCGTTTTATCTCCAAACAGCGTATAAGGCTGTACGTTAATATCAAGATAGGGGAAGTTATCAACATTCGCCAATTCTTGATGTGATACATCAGAACATTTAACAGCGATATTCATAGCCTTAATAGGCTTATCAGCTATATTCTCAAACTTACACTGCAAGAAAATGCTGTTATTAGTGTTGTTCTTTGTGAGTGCATAGGAATGTAACAGCACAGGACAGTTCTGCAACCAGAACAGACGCTTTTCATGCTGCACTATGGTATATTTTTCAGACATGGTATTCACCTCTATAACTATTAAATCGATGGTAATTCGTCATTATCGTTATTGTTCTGCTTCTGAATTGTAGTAATAGTCCCCTTAGTACCATCCTTAATATCCTGTAATAGCTGTACTACTTCACCAAATGCGTAAATGCCAAAGCTGACAACGATACACGCTCCAAGAAAAATGGTATATACCATGTTGAATATCTCGTTATAGGAATCAGACAGGCCGCTGAGACCTATAATACAGCCAATAATAGCATTAACAATGGCATAGACTTTGAGTATTACGGCAACCATATTTTTATTTTTCTTTTCCATAAATAATTCATCCCTTTCATTTCTTTTTATCAGTGTACCACATCGTATTACACTTGTAAACCTTTGTAATATACAAATACTACAAATATTCATGTAGAATAATACAGAGGTATGATGATTATGAACAACAATGATGATAAGTTTATTATTAGAGCGAAAAAGAACTACGGTGAAACATCCGTGGTATCTTGTCGTATGCCGAATGATGTACTAAAACAGCTTGATAAGGTATCTGTTCGTACTGGAAGAACCAGAAATGAGTTAATTTTGAAATGCATTGAATTTGCATTAGATAAATTACAAATTATTGATGAGCCGTAAGGCTTAATAATATAATAGGAGTACGATTAAAGTACGAATTATATATTATATAATTGATTTATTATTTAACAAACGAATATTATTTCAATAATAAAAAGCATGTTATAAATATCAATTCAATGAATAGTATATAATTTATACATCAAGCAAAGCATTAAAAATATATTAAATCAAATATATCGTATATCGTTTTTGCTACTTTGCAGAAACATATTTACCATATTCTTCCTATTAATGGTAAAAAATTCGCCGCTGGCTCGTAGGAGTTAGCGGCGTTTTTCTCAGATAAAGGATAGATGCTCTAACGGATAGAGACTTTATTATTGAAGCACTTCCGTGCTTATGCGAACCGCTGCGCGTTTCTCTGAAAAGAGGTTGTTAAAGAAAAGAGGGATAAATGCACATCGGTACACAATATAGGGCTATTGAGATTAGGGAAAGAGAGCAAGCGATGCTCTGTCATTCATGTCGAGCAAATACGAGCCGTATTTGTCGTGCATCCCTTGTTGCACTATGCGTTCTCGTGGTTTTCATTCATGTCGCGAAGGACTGCTCCTTGTGCGTCACCTTCATAGAACAGTGCAGGATGCACGATGAAGCAGCGTTGTTCAGCATTGTAGATAAAAGCAGGCTGTCCGTTTTCAAGGTGCAGTGCTTGCAAGTCCTTCATGAGCCTTGCTGATTGGTTGGGGTTATATTCTACGGCTTCGCAAATGCGTTTATCGTCCAATGGTGTAATACGGTCTGCATCGTGTGCGAACGTGTTAGCACATACAATGTTGCGTTCCTCATGCAGATAGGGTATCATGCGTATCAGATAGGCCAGCTGGCCGCGTTGTTTGTTCTTCAACTGACGATACAAATAGCGATAAGCGTTATGGTACACACGGATGAACGAGCGGTCATCACCTATCCAGTGGCGGATACTCTGTCGCGCAAAATACTCGGTGTTCATGATAACAGCACCATCTTCTATCTGTAGGTAGCCTTGCTGTTCCATTTCTGCGAGAAATCTTCTGCAAGTGCTCTCTGAGGTCTGCAACACTTCGGGCAGGCTATCAGCCGTTAGCTGTCTGCCGTTGCTGTAGTATAAGGTGTCGCGCTTGTACAGCATACATGTAGAGAGATAGAACAGTCGAACGAGGTCAGCATTAGACATATCCGCCCAGAACGGAGCAGAGAGCGTGTAGCGGCAGAATGTGAAGTTGCCAAATTTGCGTGTGCGTTCATCATTGGCTGCGTGGCGTATGGCTTGCTGCTGTTTCTTTTTCTGAAAGTATCTGCGGCGCTCTATCTCTGCTGGTGAAAGGTATTGTCCGTTTTCAACAGGCACAAATTCGCCTGTTGTTGGGTCAGTTGTATATAAAGGAATATCTTGCTCGGATGGCATTAAATTCACCTCTTTTGAGTATTACTATATGTAGTAATGGGAAACGAGCGGGAGTGCTCCCGCTCGTTCTTTCAAATATGTTATGCTATATCATCGGTGTGAAAGTATTCTTCTGACCACATCCAGATAAATCCGCCGGAAGTCGCAAGACGATGATTGCAGCAATCTATAATTCCAGAGGCATAGCACCCTGTTTTACGCGCTGCATCTGCTGCTGACTCAAAAGTACCGAGCAACTTTCTGGTATACTTATCCAACTGCACAACTGCCTTGCCATGGTGCAACGCCATATGCGCTGCATGTGTGAGCCATATTAAATTCGTAGAACGGTTATTCTGCTTGTTTCCGTCCTTGTGATGTACATCAGTTGTGCCTTCTGGTTGGTACAGAAAATTTGTTGCTACCAAACGAGATACGCTATAATTTTTGCCTAAGATTCGTATCGTTGGATAGCCTTTGGAAAGATATGGATGCAGGTCGTGCGCTGCACCCGTTTTGCAGTTGTAGTAGTATACATCACCTGCATTGTCTACCCAATACGTTGCTTCTGGATTGATTTTAGCTGATAAGCTAAAATGGGGTTCTCCATTCTCAATCCAACCCATATCAGGATATTTTGTAAAAATTTCTTCATAATTCATGCGTAATCCGCCCTTTACTTAATATTCAGCGCCTCCTTTGATTTTGAATTTGATTTTACAATCATGTTACCTGTTAATTTTGCTTGCGCTGTAAGTTTTTACTATGTATATTATGTATATAATATACACCGAAAGTGCCCAAAATGTGAGGGGGGGCAATCAAAAAATTTTTTTGAACGAACTGTCAGCGATAGCAACACCTCACAAATTCATCAAAATCCCTGTAGCCTTGCAAGCGTTCAGCACCTCGAAGTCTCGCAGTCCTTCCAGATACCGCTGTGTGATGGAAATGTTGGAGTGTCCCATCAAGCGAGACAGGCTGTACAAGTCCAGTCCGTTCTTCAACTGCATCTGCGCGAAGGTGTGGCGGCAGGTGTGCGGACTGACGCGAATATCTCTGCTCACGCCTACGGCCTTGCCAGCTATCTTGATAACACGGTGTATCGCTTCTGTAGTCATAGGTCTGCCGTTGCGGCTGAGGAACACATTTTCGGGTACGCGGCGATGCGCAAAGAAGTTCTCTCGCGTGCTGAGGTACTTGAACATCCATTTGTTCAGCAGGGGACTTTTCGGAACAACACGCTCTTTATCTCCCTTGCCATGAATAAGGATATACTCATCCTTGACCTGTGACAGCTTGAGGTCTATTAACTCGCTGACGCGGATGCCTGTGTCAAAGAACGTCATGAGCATGAGACGGTTTCGCACTTCCATGAACGTGTGTCCACTGTAATACTCGGTCATTTTCTTAACTTCCTGCTCTGTGAAGGTCTTGATAATGGTTTTTGGCTGCTTCACGTTCTTGATACGCTCGGTCAAAATGCTGTCGGTGTAGCCTTCTTCGTACAGATAGCGGAACAGCACCTTGAACGCCTTCAACTGGTCATTGATATACTGCGGTTTCGCACCACGCTCTTGCAGCATCATCAGATACGCTTTGATGCACATCGGTCGTACATCTTCCAAACAGAGAACCTTGTGCTGCTCCTTCAAGTAGTCCAGCAGGTAGCCAATCAGTTTACCGTAATTCCGTATAGTCTTGTCGGATAACTTGCGGCACTGACAGTTGAACTCAAATTCCTTTGCTGCATCTGTTAATAACATAAAAAAGCACCTCTTTCACAGGCGTTAAGCCTTAGAAAGAGGTGCAATTTGTTCTAATTGGAATAGTCCATCCGTTATTGCAGTTTCACAGATAAAATCCGTAATCGCTACCGTAACAAATCAACATTTTCCGTAACAGAGTGATTTTACCAGCAATATACAATCCGAACTTTTCGGATAGATAAGCGGCGAATTATTCACTGTCTTACGCCAGTGGGCAACAATTACTTGTTGTCAACCTCTGCCATGTGCTCGATGAGCATCAGCAGCTTGTTGGAGTAGCCCCACTCGTTGTCGTACCAGGAAACAACCTTTACGAAGGTGTCGGTCAGGTAAACGCCAGCGTTAGCGTCGAAGATAGAGGTGCGCTCGTCGCCCAGGAAGTCGGAAGATACAACAGCATCCTCGGTGTAGCCCAGAACGCCCTTCAGGCCGCCCTCTGCCAGCGGCTTCTCGGAAGCAGCCTTCATAGCAGCGCAGATGTCTTCCTTGGTAGCCGGCTTAGCCAGGTTGCAGGTCAGGTCAACTACGGAAACGTCCAGGGTCGGTACACGCATGGAGATACCGGTCAGCTTGCCGTTCAGCTTCGGGTAAACCTTGCCTACTGCCTTTGCAGCGCCAGTGGTGGACGGGATGATGTTGCCGCAAGCTGCACGGCCGCCGCGCCAGTCCTTCTTGGACGGGCCGTCAACAACCTTCTGAGTGCCGGTTGCAGAGTGAACGGTGGTCATCAGGCCTTCTACGATGCCGAAGGACTCGTCGAGAACCTTAGCGATCGGAGCCAGGCAGTTGGTGGTGCAGGAAGCGTTGGATACGAAGGTCATATCCTTGGTGTAAGTGTTCTGGTTAACGCCCATTACGAACATCGGGGTGTCGTCCTTGGACGGAGCGGACATGATGACCTTCTTAGCACCGCCGTCGATGTGAGCCTGTGCCTTCTCCTTGGTCAGGAATACGCCGGTGGACTCTACAACGTAGTCAGCGCCAACCTTGCCCCACGGAATGTTCTTCGGGTCCATCTCTGCGAAGAAGAGAACCTTCTTGCCATCAACGGTGATGGAGTTCTCGTCATACTCGATGGTGCCGTCGTAACGACCGTGCATGGTGTCATACTTGAGCATGTATGCCATGTAGTCCGGGGTCATGAACGGATCGTTTACCGCTACGAACTCAATGTTCGGGTTCTTCAGACCAGCGCGGAAAACCATACGGCCGATACGGCCAAAGCCATTGATACCTACTTTGATACCCATTTCAGTGTTCCTCCTAAAAATGTTGAAGTTTGAAATACTTTTAGTAGATACATTTATTATACACTAAAGCGTGTCTTTGCCGCAAGGTGTAATATTTGTGATTTTTTTATCATTGCCTGCCGCTTTTTTGTACATATTTCATCCGCCTGCCCGTCTCCGCCCCGCTATTATCCACAAAGTCACCAAAATGACAAGCATTCCACAAACAGATGCCCATAAAAAAAACGCATCTGCTCCGGAAAAACATTTTACGGTTTGCGTGTCTTTCTGTCGATTTTTGTTTTTTTCCATGTTATAATTTGAATATCCATACAGGGTTCTCCGCCTCCGCAGACAGCATATGCAGCTCTGCGCGCGGTTATACCTTTCTTCCCTAAAAAAACAAACCCCGCATTCTGCCCAGGCGCCTGCCCGTTCTTCCCGCATCCATAATTTCCGCACTGACCGGAATTTTTGTGCCGAACCGCAGATACTAAACTCCCGGACAGATCTTAGGAGGAAAAAGCTATGAACGATGATTTTTTTGCACTGGTTGACACCGATGCTCTCAAGGCGCTCTCCGGGCAGCCGTCTGCATCCGGAGCCGCGATGCTTCTGGTCGACACACACGGGCTCATCCGTGCGCAGACCGCAGCCGCAGGCGAGCTGCTCGAGCTCGAAAACGGCGACCTGCTGGCCAGCGCCCTGTCCGACGAGGCGGTCGCGCTCGTCGAGGACTGCGCATCCGGCGGCGGCGCGAACAGCATGACCGAGCATCTCGACGTCGGTGACTGCCGTCTGACCGTTGTTCCGCACCCGGACGGTGCGCTCGTTGCGCTCGAGCCGCAGCCGCTCCGCCTGCCGCGCGGTCTGAGCTATGTATGCGGCGATACGCTCAACGCCTCGATCGCCCGCCTGTACGACCTTGCCGCCAAGGCATCCGACCCGGCACTCGCCGCCGCCCTCTCCCGCGAGATGTTCCGCCTTCAGCGCATGGCCTTCCATGTCACCGAGCTGCTCGACCCGCCGGTTTTCGGCACGATCAACGCCCATGACTGCGAGCTGTCGCGTCTGTGCTCGGATGTCGCGGACCAGATCCTGCGCCGCCTGCCCGAGGACAGGCGCGACTGCATCATGACCAGCGTCCCGATGCGCTGCTCGTCCTATGTCGACGCGGTACGCCTGCGCGCCGCGCTCTATAACCTGCTTCTGAATGCCGTCGCGGTCTCGTCCGATCCCGGCAGCGTTACCTTCACGCTCACCTGCGAAACGCGCCCGGCCTTCGAGGACGAGACGCTCGAATATGCGGTCATGACGGTCTGCGACAGAGGCCCCGGTCTGTCTCCCGAGCGCTTCCGCAGCGCGGTCAGCGCATGGTGCACCTCCATGTCCGCGCGCGAGCGCATGCGCCTGACGGCGAGCGGCATGCAGCCCGGTCTGGGTCTGGCCTTCGCGCAGCTGGTCGCGCAGGCGCACGAGGGCACGCTCACCTGTGCGCAGCGTCCCGGCGGCGGCACGGAAATGCGTCTGGCCATCCCGCTCTTCGAGCCCCTTACCAAGCTCGCGCCGGGCCGCTCGATCCGTTCGGATTTCGTCCGTCCCATGTCGGTCGAGGACGTCGAGCTCAGCATTTTATAATAAATATGACACAAAAAAAGGAACGCCAGCTGTTGACGTTCCTTCTTTTATTCTTCCGATAACATCCCGCTCGCGCGATAAAAGCATCCGTGCGGCAGCGCGCATTAAAAAGGTTTTACGGTGCGACGCAGCCCACGCCGTCCAGAATATAGTGCGGACGGTATGCGTAGTTCTCCACTTCCGCGCGCGAGGTGCAGCCGCTCAGCACGAGCACGGTGTCCAGACCGGTCTCGATGCCGGCAACGATGTCGGTGTCCATGCGGTCGCCGATCATGACCGCCTCGTGCGAATGTACGCCGAGCAGGCGCAGACCGGTGCGCATCATGAGCGGATTGGGCTTGCCGACGTAGTACGCGGTCTTGCCGGTCGCCAGCTCGATCGGCGCGACGAGCGCACGGCACGCCGGGATGATGCCCTGCTCGGACGGGCCGGTCAGGTCGGAGTTGGTCGCGATGAGGCGCGCGCCCTTGTTGATCAGATCGACCGCCTTGAGGATGGTCTGATAGTTATAGGTATTGGTCTCGCCCGCGATGACATAATCCGGGTCGACGTCGTTCATCACGATGCCGGCCTCGTACAGCGCGCCGACCAGACCGGGAGCGCCGATGACATATGCGGATGCGTGCGGCTTCTGGCTCGCGATGAAGCGCGCCGTGGCGAGCGCCGAGGTATAGAAATGCTCCTCGCCGATCTCCAGACCCATGCGTGCCAGCTTCTGCTGCAGCTCGAGCGGCGAACGCTCGGAGGAGTTGGTCAGGAACAGAAAGCTCTTGTTTTCCCTCTGAAGCCACGCAACGAAGTCCGTTACGCCCGGAAGGAGACGGTTGCCGTGATAGATGACACCGTCCATATCGCAGATAAAGCCTTTCTTTTCGCGCAGAAGTTCCAAATCTTCAGCCATAGTGCTTGTTCTCCTTTCGGTCGGTCGGCAGACCGGAATGCAGGCCGCCGCCGGAATAGTTTTTCACACTCTTATTATGCGTCAGAAATCCGCAGCGCGTCAAGATAAATCTGTGTTAAAACGTTCTTTTTTCCCGGCTGTCCGTTTATGCCTCGCACGCCATGCCGTCGTAGCGCGTCACGACGAACGGATAGCTGCGGCTCTCCGCTTCCACGCCGATCTCGTGCAGACTGCTCATCAGATCTCCAACGATCTGCATATCGCTGTCGCGCTGCGCCACCGACAGCTTCATCGTATCCCCGTAGGACGAGATGAGCAGCGCGAACGGCTGCACCGCGCACGGCAGGATCGCGCCGTAATCCAGAACATACGGGCGGCAGCTCTCCGGCATGGTGAAGCGGCCGACGTTCGTGATGAGGAAGCTGTCCTCGAGGACGAAATCCATCGTGACCTTGCGCGCGGCCTGCATCTTCTCCGCAAGCGGCATATCCGCCTTATGCAGCATGTCGCAGCGGTCGGCGGCCGCCTTGGCGCGGTAGAGCAGCTGTTCGCGCTCCATCTGGCCGGCAAGGAAGGCCTTCGTGCGGCGGAACACCTCCTCGAGCGGCAGGCTGCGGTATTCCGGCAGATACGGCAGGTCGATGAAGCAGATAAAGTACCGCGTCGTGACGCTCGGCAGCAGCGGACGAAGGTCGACCGGGATCTGCGCGATGACCGGCTTGTCTCCGCCGCCGAACTTGCGGTCGAACGCGCGCATCATGAGCGGCGCGATGATCGAGAGCGGGCTGACGCCGATGCGCTTTGCACAGGCGTGCAGCTGCGAAAACGGGAACGTGATCTCGCTGACGACCTCGCCCGCGGCCGCCTCCCACTGCACCGCAGGCGCGTGGACGGCCTCCGGCTTTTTCCAGATACCCTCCGGGGAAAACTCGCGGTCGGCAAGCTGTTCGTAACCGTCCGCGCTCTCCTCCGGCGTCCATCTGGTATCCATCGCGCGGACCGTGCCGTCGTTCTCGACCGGGCAGCCGCAGTTCTTCAGATACTGGAACAGGACACAGCGGATAAACTCCTCGAAGCCGCGTCCGTCCGAGATCGAATGCTGATATTCCATGTAGATCGTGTCCTCGTGATAGCCGACGAGGAACAGATAGCCGTTCGTGTCGGCCGAGCCGATGGTGTAGCGCGCGGAAACGCCGTCGAACGGCAGCACGACCGCCGGACGCACATTCGTGCGGTAGCGGAATCCGGTCTCGGTGCGCTCGACGCTCAGCATCATATGCGGAAAGCGCAGCAGCGCCTGCTCGACCGCCTCGCGCAGCTTGTCCGGGCGCACCCGGTCCTTCATGCGGATGGTGTGGCGCGGCACGCAGGCCACGGTCTCGTGCGTGTTGTAAAGGAAAATCTTCGCGTAGCTGTCCGTGCGCAGGCGCGGATCGTTCATCATATTCATAACTGAGCCCTCCCGGCAAATATCCTGTCCCTGTTTTCTGTCCGGTTTTTTCAGTTTCAGTGTAGCATTCACGAGGGTATTTGTAAATCATTTTATGTCGAATTTGTCTATTATTATTCATATAAGCAACACTTTGTACGGGAATTTTCCGCACATTTTGTCTGTTATGAACACAGTCTTCGGGATACTCCTCACGCTGTCCCCGTCTGCCGTTGCGCGGCGCGGCCAGATATGATATGATAACATCATCTTAAACGCAAACGAGGTTCATCATGAAAAACGTAACCATTTATACCGACGGCGCGTGCTCGGGCAACCCCGGCCCGGGCGGCTGGGGCGCCATTTTGCAGTACGGCACGGCGAAAAAGGAGCTGTCCGGCTCCGAGCCCTCCACCACGAACAACCGCATGGAGCTGCTCGGCGTGATCTCCGCGCTCGAGCTGCTCAAGGAGCCCTGCTCGGTCGATCTGTATTCGGACAGCAAATATGTCGTCGACGGCATCACGAAGGGCTGGGCGAAGGGCTGGCGCGCGCGCGGCTGGGTCAAGAGCGACAAGAAGCCGGCGAAGAATCCCGAGCTGTGGGGCCGTCTGCTCGACCTGCTCGACCGTCACGAGGTGCGCTTCCACTGGGTCAAGGGCCACGCGGATAACCCGTACAACAACCGCTGCGACGAACTCGCCGTAGCGGAATACCAGAAATATAAGTAAAACAGAAAACAGCGCAGAAAAGGCTGCCTCTTTGATAGAGGCAGCCTTTTTCATGTCAATTGTTACATTCTCTCGTCAATATTGGTATAAGTCGTGGCCTTTGCGAGCGGCTTGTATGCCGGACGGATGATCTTGCCGCCGGTGGTGACCTCCTCCAGACGGTGCGCCATCCAGCCGACGATACGCGCGGTCGCGAACAGCGGCGTATACAGCGACTTGGGCAGGCCGAGCATGCGGTAAACGAAGCCGGAATACATATCGACGTTCGCGCACATCGGCTTATCGCTTCCCTTCTTTTCCGCGAACACCTCGGGGGTCAGCTTTTCGACCAGCTCGATCAGGTTCATCTCGTCGGTCATGCCCTTCTTCTCGGCGAGCGGACGGGCTGCGTGCTTGAGCGCGACCGCACGCGGGTCGCTCTTGGTATAGATAGCGTGACCCATGCCGTAGATCAGGCCGGAGCCGTCGCCTGCCGCGCCGTCCAGAATGCGGCACAGATAGTCGCGGACCTCGCCCTCGTCCTTCCAGTTCTTGACGTTCTCCTTGATCTCCTCGAACTGCTTGACAACGCGCAGGTTCGCGCCGCCGTGGCGCGGGCCCTTGAGCGAGGAGACCGCCGCCGCGATAGCGGAATAGGTGTCCGTGCCGGAGGAGGAGGTGACGCGCACGGTAAAGGTCGAGTTATTGCCGCCGCCGTGCTCTGCGTGCAGGATGAGGCAGCGGTCGAGCAGCTTGGCCTCGTCGTCGGTGTATTTGCCGTCCGGGCGGATCAGGTGCAGGATGTTCTCCGCGGTCGAGCGCTCCGGGTCGGGCACGTGCAGGAACATGGACGCGCCGTCAAAGTAGCGGCGCTTCGCCTGATAGGCGTGCGAGATGATGACCGGGAACTTGGCGGTCAGGCTGATGCCCTGACGCATAATGTTCTCGACCGTCGTCTCGTCCGGGTTGCTGTCGTAGGAATACAGCGCGAGCGTCGCGCTGGCGAGCTTGTTCATGATGTCGCGGCTCGGCGCGCGCATGATCATATCCTCGGTGAAGTTGTCCGGCAGCGCGCGCTCCAGACCAATGACGTGCTGGAACTCCTTGAGCTGGCGGCGCGTCGGCAGCTCGCCGCACATGAGCAGATAGCCGATCTCCTCGAAGCCGAAGCGGTCCTCGCGCTCGAGACCGTGAATGAGATCATATATGTTATAGCCCCGGTAGGTCAGGCGGCCTTCGATCGGCTCGCGCTCGCCCTCGTTGAGGATGTAGCCGTGTACGTTGCCGAGGTGGGTCGCGCCGACCAGAACGCCGGTGCCGTCCGAGTTTCGCAGGCCGCGCTTGATTCGGTAACGGGTGTACAGGTCAGGCGGGAGCTGGTTATGCAGGCGGAAGCTTTCGCTGAGTTCCTGCAACTGTTCTTCTTTTACAAAATCAGGCTGAATGTTCATCCGGCCTTCCCCTTTCTGTTCCCGAGGCGCCCCAGCCGGCGCAGCGGTTATTTTCAAAATAGTGATATGAATATATCATACCCCATTCCTGCAAATATGTCAATTTATCTTGGGGATATATTCTGCCAAAAATGCGATATGATGGGCTTTTGGCGGTTGTTGACCCTGCATGAACGCAAGACCTTTTTCCCGTTCGTGCAAACAATTTTGTACTTTGCCATGCAAAAGCATTGAATTTTCATCTGCCGCCGCCTTGCTTTTTACAGTTCTCCACACATGATCGCGGCGAGCGCGTCCTCGACCGTCCGCATGCCGAGCGACACCGCGCCCATGGCTTCCGCCCGGCGGCCGACCTCATATTTATGCAGATGGACGCCGCCCTCGACGCACTGTGTCGTAAGGAAAACGCGCGTGCCGTCCGCTATCAGTGCACGCACGGCCTGTTCCATGTGCGCCGGGATGCCGCCGCCGCCGAACGTCTCGATAATGACGCTCGGAAAGCCGTGCAGGACCGAGAAGAACGACGGCGGAAGGTCGGGCGTGAGCCGCAGCACGAACACATGCGGCTCGAGCCGCTGCACGAGGCGCGGCGTTCCCTCTACGGGCGCGGGTGCGTCCCAGATCACGTTTCCGTCCGCAACACGGCCTGCCGGCGGCTCATTGGCCGAAACGAACGCATCGAGCGCAGTCGAATGCACCTTGAGGACGTTCGTGCCGCGCAGGATGCTGCCGCGCAGCACGGCATACACGCCACACCGTCCATCCGCCGCCACGCGCAGCGCATCGAGCAGATTTCCCGGCGCGTCCGAGCCCTCCGCGCCCATCGGCAGCATCGAGCCGGTCACGACGACCGGCCGGTCGATATGCGGCAGGAGATGATGCAGCAGCGCCGCCGTGCACGCGAGCGTGTCCGTGCCGTGCGCGATGACGAAGCCGTCATACGCTCCGCGGTTTTCCCAGACCGCCCGCGCCATCTGCATCCGGTCGTCCGCTGTGATGTCGGTCGAGTCGCGCTGCATCAGGTCGAGCACCTCGACCCCGCACACCCCGGAAAGCTCCGGCAGCTCGCGCAGCAGCCCCTCTCCGTCGAGCACGGGCGTCAGACCGTGCCCGGTCTCGCGGCAGGCGATCGTGCCGCCCGTTGCGATCAGCAGGATTTTTCCTGCCGAATTCACGTTATTTCCCATGAATTTCTCCTTGTTTCCTCTTGAATTTCCTGTGCATTTTTCATTTTTCCCGTATTTTTTGTGCGACAAGTCAAGGAAAAGATTGATTTCCCCTTTGACTTTCGGCATATTTTTCCTCGTTTCAAATTTTCCAGTTTTTTCGTCGTTTTTCCCTGTTTTTCTGTATTTTTTATGCAGTTTTGTACATTTATACGCACGCAGCTGTACCGTTTCCGCGTTTTGACAAGCATCTGTATTTTGAAGTATAATATTACCAGTCTACATTTCTGAAAGCGAGGAGTCCCCGGATGCGTCATCCACTGCTGCAAAAATACGACAGACTGATCGAGTTCTTCGGGCAGATGCTCGGTCAGGATTATGAGCTGTCGCTGTTCGACCTCAGGGCCGAAGGCTGTCCGCTGATCTTCATCGCCGGCGGAATGAACAGCGGCCGTCCGCTCGGCACGCCGCTTGCCGCGGCAGGACTTTCCATGCTCGAGCGTTTCCGTCAGGGCGACCGCGAGCCGCTGGTCAACAGCCACAGCGTGACCGCAGACGGACGCCTGCTGCGCTCCTCGGCGGTCATCCTTGCCGACGGCGACGACGAGCCGGAGGGTCTGCTGAGCGTGCGCTTCGACGACAACCGCTACCGCGATCTGGTCGATGAAGTGCTGCATCTGTGTCATCCGGACCATTTCTGGCAGGAGATCGAGGGACTCGAGATTGCCGGTCTCAACCGGCCGTCGGACAGCGGGCAGGCATCCGCCGCGCCGGACGGCGAGCTGACCGCCGCCGAGGCCGTGCGCCGCATGCTGCTCGAGGCGAATACCACGGCGGACGCGCTGACGTCCGAAGAGCGGCTGCACATCATCTCCGAGCTGGAAAAGCACGGCTATTTCCGTCTGAAGGGCGCAGTACGCGAGGTGACCGAGGTGCTGCACTGCTCGCAGGCGAGCGTTTACCGGTATCTGACGCAGCTGCGCCGCGGAGATGCGTTCTAAGGGGGACTCTGTCCCCCTTAGATACGCCCCCTCGCCCCTGCACGGCAGGGGCGGCTCGGGACACGAGTCCCGAGGCAGTGGAGTAAAAGTCCGGCAGAGCTGGACTTTTACGGAGATTTTTTACGCGGCGCTCTGCGGAGCGCCTGTCCTGCCTGTTTTGCCGAAGGCAAAATGCGGCAGGAGATTGCGCACGCCCTGCGTGCGCAGAAGGCACGCCACAGGCGTGCCTTCTTCCTTTGTTCAGATCAGATCTGTCGGGTTCAGTTCATAGATGTCCGTATCGCCGAACAGGCCGAGCTGGTCCATATCCTGCAGGATGATGCTGCCGTCGGTGCGGCTGCGGTAGATGCACAGCCAGATGTCGCTCTCGCCGCGCGCATCATACCAGGGCGGAACCGTAGTATTCGATGCCGCTTCCTCGGTTTTCGTCATCCATGTCAGATAAAACTCGTAATCCTCGGTCGGGAATCTCTCCTCGTCATACCAGCTGTCGCTTTCCTCCGAGCAGCTGGAATAGCCCTGCTCAACATACTGCTTCGAGCCGTCCGGCGCAATATAGCCGAGCGTATACGAGCCGTCCTCGCCGGGTTCAAAATAAAGCGCGAGCGTCGCGCCGTCGCTCAGCGGGAGTTCGATCTGCTCCCCGATCAGAATGCTCAGATCGATATAAGTATCCGCATTATCATAATCATGGCTGCTGTCGCCGTCCGTAAAATCGTAAACAAAATCCGGGAGCCGCTCCGGGAAATTCGCGGTGCTGTCCTCGATCAGGCTGATGATCGTCGGGATAAAGTTGACCAGAACAACGGCCGCCGCGATGATCGCGCCCGCCTTGCGGCCGCCCTTAGCGCCGCCGGATTTTTTCGGCATGGCGGAAGGAACGGCCTTCGTGCCGATGGGACGCGCTTCGTGCGAATGCGTTTTGTGCTGTGCGGTCGTGCGCACGCTTTCATACTGTGGGTCTATCGCAGATCGGACGCTTTCGCGTTCGGTCTTTTTTTCGGCTCTCGGGCGTACAGTTTTATGGGGAAACAGGGGTTTTCCCGTCTCGCTGAGGCGGCCTTTGCTGCCGGCGCGCTCGCCGCAGATCGGGCAGAACCGTTCCCCGTCCTCGAAGTTGATACCGCAGTGCTGGCATTTCATATGATGCGCCCCCTTTCTGGTATCTTCATCATATCAAATCCTGCCGCGCAGTGCAAGATATTTCGCCGCAGGGCGGCGAACGCCCCTCTTTTTTCCTCAGCAGAGGGCAAGCGGTTCCGCCGATACAGCGGTGCGCCGCTGGAGGTGAAAAACGCCCTGTCTTAGGGCGCGAAGAATGGCCGCCTGCGGCGGCCGGGAGTGCCGGTGTTCACCGGCGAGAATGCCGCCGCCGGGCGGCGGCACTCCCCACGCCATGTCATGGCGAATAACCCCCTGCCCGGGAGGGCCTCTCTCGCCTTCGGCGGCAAGGCTCCCCTCTGCCGAGGGGAAAATCTTTTTTATTTTCCCTCTTGACAGGTTTGTGTTATTGTATTATTATCATAGTACAACATAACAAGAAAGGACTGAGGCTATGCAGTGGCAGCTTCGTGGGGATCGCCCGATCTACCAGCAGATCATGGAAAAGCTGACCGAACAGATCGTCAGCGGCCAGCTGAACGCGGGTGATAAGGTGCCGCCGGTGCGTGAGCTTGCTGCACAGGCAGGGGTCAATCCCAACACCATGCAGCGCGCCCTTGCGGATCTCGAGCGCGAGGGGTTGATGCACAGCAACCGCACAAGCGGACGATATGTAACGGAGGATAGGAGTATGATCGCACAGATTCGCGAACAGATTGCGGACGAACGGATTTCGGAGTTTCTCGCCGGCATGAGCCAGCTCGGCTTTACCGAACAGGAAATCCTGTCGCTTCTCGAAAAGCGGCACGGGAAAGGGGAATGATCTTTTATGGAACAGAACAAGCCTCTGGTCGTATGCAGCGGCCTGACAAAAAACTACGGCAGCTTTACTGCACTGAAAAATCTCGATCTGAATCTGGAGCGCGGCCGGTTCATCGGCCTGCTCGGCCCGAACGGCTCGGGCAAAACGACCACCATCAAACTGCTCAACGGTCTGCTTCAGCCGACCTCGGGCATGATCACCGTGGACGGCGCACAGCCGGGACGCTACACGCACAGCATCGTCAGCTACCTGCCCGACCGCGCCTATCTGAGCGACTGGATGAAGATCACGGACGTCATCGACTTTTTCTCGGATTTCTACAGGGATTTCGACCGCGTCAAGGCAATCGAAATGTTCAAAACGCTGCGCATTTCCCCGCTCGACCGTCTGAAAACGCTCAGCAAGGGCACGAAGGAAAAGGTTCAGCTTATTCTGACCATGAGCCGCAGGGCGCAGCTCTATGTGCTCGACGAGCCGATCGCAGGCGTCGACCCGGCCGCGCGCGACTACATCTTAAACACCATTCTCGCAAACTACAGCGAGGACGCTTCGGTCCTGCTCTCGACCCATCTGATCGCTGACATCGAGCGCGTGCTCGACGAGGTTGTTTTCCTCAAGGACGGCGAAATGGTCCTGCATGAAAGCGTGGACACGATCCGCGAGGAACACGGAAAATCCGTTGATATGCTGTTCCGGGAGGTATTTGCATGTTAAAGTTACTGAAATACGAGTGGAAGGCGTGCGCGCGCGCCTGTCTGCCGCTCTACGGCGCGATCATTCTCGTCGCGCTCATCAACCACCTGCTGTATTCGGAAGCGGTTCCGGAGCTGCTGTTCGGCATTCCGGCGGCTATCATGAGCATGCTCTATGTCGTGATCTTCGCGGCGGTATTTGTCGCGACAGCTGTCATCCTCGTGCAGCGGTTCTACAAGAGCCTGCTCGGCGGCGAGGGTTATCTGATGTTCACCCTGCCGGTTTCGGTTACGCAGCACATTTTCAGCAAGGCGATCATTGCCGTTGCGATGTGCTTTCTGAGCTGCCTTGTAGCGTTTCTGAGCATCCTCCTGTTATCGCACGGCATAAATCCTGCGACATTTTCTTTCTTTGACCCGGCCGCAGTCCCCTATGTACTCGAGGGTCTGCTGTGGCTTGTGCTGTGCGCCTTTGCGGCCGTGCTGTTCATTTATCTGTGCATCGCGCTCGGCCACCTCGCGAAAAAGCACCGTCTGCTCATGGCGTTCGTGTGGTACTTTGTGCTCTCGACTGCGGTGCAGATCATCGGCATGCTCGTGCTGATGGCCGGCGGCAACGCCGTCAGCGAGTCCATGGCGCGTTCGATTGGCCAGTTCTGGGCGTCGATGGGCTCCGGCGCCGTGCATTTCGTGGTGCTGATCCTGTGTCTGGTGAGCGCCGCAGCAGCGGCGGTCTGCTTTGCCGGAACCAGATATATTCTGACGCACAAGCTCAACTTAGAATAAGCCCTTACGAAGGGCAGACGCGAAATTTTCCGCCGATACAGCGGTGCGCCGCTGGAGGCGAAAAACGCCCTGTCTTAGGGCGTGAAGAGTGGCCGCCTGCGGCGGCCGGGAGTGCCGGTGTTCACCGGCAAGAACAAGAGGGGGCAAGGGCACCGTATGGTTCCCTTGCCCCCTCTTGACTCCCCAAAACCCTCCTTTGCGCCGCGACTCCCTGCGGTCGCGCGGCTAAACGGGGAGTGCGGGGGCTCGGTTCCGTGCGTCGGGCAGATTTTGGGACGCTGTTAGGCCCTGAATTTTCCTTGCGTAAGGCGCCGCGCATAACAGTGCGCGGCCATCCGGTGCAGAGCGGCGGCGTTCCGCTGCGAAAAGCTCCGCTTCGATCAAGGGTGTACCCTTGGAGCACCAAACGTATCTGTGGGCCCCTCGCTTTTAGACGCGCGACCGAAGGGAGTCGCGTCCTAAGGAAAGGTCGGGGAGTCAAGAGGGGCAGGGAAACCTTGGTGTCCCTGCCCCTTTTGCCCCCGCCGCCGGGCGGCGGCGTCCCATGGGGCGCTTACTCCTCCTCTCCGAGAAGCTCCATCACGTCGACCGCCGCATCCCCCCGGGATGCCTCCACATGCACATGCGTGCCGATCGCTTCCTCCGCCGGAATGCCCGCCGCGCACACGCCCAGCGCCTCTCCCGACGAAACCGCCTGCCCCTCGCGCACGCGCACCTCGCTCAGACCGCGGTACGTGGTCCTGAGGTCGCCTGCATGCGCGAGCGTGACGCACGTTCCGTACAGTCCGTCCTCAAAAACAGCCTGCACCGTGCCGTCGGTCAGCGCCGAAACGTTCTCCCCTGCCTCGCAGGCGAAATCCGTGCCGCTGTGCACGCGCCAGTCTCCGAGCGTCGGCTGGAACAGCAGCATATCGCCCGAAAACGGCGTCAGCACCGCACCGGCTGTCGGCCGGGTATACACCGGCGCGGAAACCGTGACCGCCGGTGTCGGCTCCGGCACGGAAACAGGCTCTTCGGCCTCGGCGGGCGTTTCTTCCCCGCTCTCCGGCTCCTCCGCCGTCACGGGAATATCCTGCACGGTCAGGTCGGGAACATCCTCCGCCGGCGTGATGACCGGCGCGCCCGTCTCGGGAACGGCAGTTTCTGCACTCGACCCGGCGTGCATCCAGAGCACCCACGCGCTCGCTGCGATGATCAGTCCGCACACGGTCAGAATCGTGTAAAATCCGCGGTCGGACAGCGCGGCGATATGTTTCGGTTCATAATGTTTCATGGTCTTTTCCCTCCTTTTATCCGCAGTATGTCCGCGCGGCTTTCCGCTTATACAAAATTAGCCTTTGCTAACTAAAAAACTTTTCTTTTTGCGATAAATGTGGTATAATATCTATCAAGCGAAAAGCAACTAATGAAATGGAGCGACAATCATGACTAAAATTGATATTATCTCCGGTTTTCTGGGCGCAGGCAAGACCACGCTCATCAAGCGTCTGCTCGCGGACGCGCTCAAGGGCGAACAGGTCGTTCTGATCGAGAACGAGTTCGGCGAGATCGGCATCGACGGCGGCTTCCTCAAGGACGCAGGCATCGTTGTCAACGAGATGAACGCAGGCTGCATCTGCTGCTCGCTCGTCGGCGACTTCGGCAAGGCGCTGCACGACGTCGTCGACCAGTACCACCCCGACCGCATCCTCATCGAGCCGTCCGGCGTCGGCAAGCTCTCCGACGTTATCGCAGCGGTTCAGAACGCGCACCTCGACGTTCAGCTCAACAGCTTCGTCACCGTCGTTGACGCGCTCAAGGCCAAGATGTACCTCAAGAACTTCGGCGAGTTCTTCGAGAATCAGGTCGCGCATGCAGGCGCTATCCTGCTCTCGCGCACCGCTGAGTGCCCGGAAAAGCGTCTCGACGAGACCGTCGCCATGCTGCGCGGCCTGAACGAGCACGCGCGCATCGTCACGACTCCGTGGAAGGATCTGACCGGCGAGCAGCTGCTCGCGACCATGGAGGGCAGCCGCGATCTGGTCGCCGAGGTGCTCGAGGAGATCGCGCACGAGCCGCATCACGAGCATCATCACCATGACCACGAGGAGCATGAGCATCATCACGAGCATGACCATGACGATCACGAGCATGACCATCATCATGAGCACGGCGAGGACTGCACCTGCGGCTGCCATGACCATGACCACGAACATGAGCATCACCACGATCACGACCATGAGCACGAGCACCATCATCACGACCATGACGGTCACTGCTGCTGCGGCCACGATCATGACCACGATGCCGACGAGGTATTCACCTCCTGGGGTAAGGAAACGACCCACAAATACACCGAGGACGAGCTCACCGCAGCGCTCACCGCGCTCGGCGATGTTACGCTCGGCACGGTTCTGCGCGCAAAGGGCATCGTTCCGGCGGCAGACGGCGGCGAGTGGCTGCACTTTGACTACGTTCCGGGCGCACCCGAGATCCGCCGCGGCTCGGCCGACTACACCGGCCGTCTGTGCGTCATCGGCTCCGAGCTGGACGAGGAGCGCATCGCTTCCCTGTTCGGCGTAAACTAAGGGAGGAACCCCCACATGGCTAACAATCCCATTCCGGTATATGTCTTTACCGGTTTTCTGGAGAGCGGCAAGACCAAGTTCATCAAGGAGATCCTTGCCGACCCGAATTTCACCGAAAACGAAGTGACCGCGCTGCTGCTCTGCGAGGAGGGCATTGAGGAATACGACGAAAAGTGGCTCGCCCACTACGGCACCGCTCTCGTCCCGGTCGAGTCCGAGGACCGTTTGACCCCGAACATCCTCAAGCGCATCGAGCAGAAGTACAACCCCGACCGCATCATCGTCGAGTACAACGGCATGTGGAAGCTCGAGTCGCTGATGCAGGCGTTCCCGGCGCGCTGGGAGCTGTACCAGATCATCACGACGGTCGACGCGACCACCTTCGAGGTCTACTCGAACAACATCGGCCCGCAGATGTTCGAGCACATCACCACCGCCGACATGGTCGTTTTCAACCGCTGCACGGACGCGCTCAAGGAGATGCTCTACAAGAAGAACATCAAGGCGATGAACCCGCGCGCGGCCATCTATCTGGACGATCTGAACGGCAATTCCGAGGACTACTCGCGCAATATGCCGCTCCCGTTCGACATCGACGCCGACATCATCGACATCAAGCCGGAGGACTACGGTCTCTGGTACATCGACGCGACCGGCGAGCCGGAAAAGTACGACGGCAAGACCGTCCGTTTTCTCGCGCAGGTCTACCGCGGCAAGGATGTTCCGGCAGGCTCGTTCGTGCCCGGCCGCTTCGGCATGGTCTGCTGCGCAGACGATGTGACCTTCCTCGGCTTCATCTGCCGCTATGACAGGGCCGAAGAGCTCGGCGTCCGCGACTGGGTCACGGTCACGGCGTCCGTGACGGTCGAGACGCTGCCGCAGTACCGCGGCGAAGGCCCGGTGCTCCACGCCATCGAGGTCGTTCCGGCCGAAAAGGCGAAGGAAGATATCGTTTACTTCAACTAAAAGATAAAAGAACCCCCTGCATGACATTTTTCAGTCCATGCAGGGGGTTTTTACGTAAGGCAATACCGCATAATTGAACAAGAGCGATTTGCGAGCAAATTTTGCGTTCTGACAAGGCGCGGTTTTGCGGTAATACTTGATGTATTACCGTGAAATCGCAACAAAGTCAGGGCACAAAATTTCCGCAAAGCGCCGCAGCTTTAATTGTGCGGTGTTGCCGTAAATACAGCAGCCGCGCGGCAGCTTCAGTGAATAACGTTCTTCTCCATCTGCTCGATGCGGCGGAGCTCCTCCTCCGCCTTGCGCTCGACGGCGGCCTTGAGCCGTTCCAGCTCCTCCAGCTCCTCGTCGATGTGGAACTCGTCGCGCTTGCGCATCTCGTCGCTCTGGAGAGGCTCCGCAGCAGACGCTTCCGCGTTCTCTGCGGCGGGCGACGGCGCGCTTCCCTTCTGCTTGTCCTCTTTCCTTTTCCGTTCCAGCTCGCGCCGCTTGTCCAGACGGGAAATGTACAGGAACTTTCGAATGACGAACAGCACGCCGACCGACAGCACCGCCAGCAGATTTTCCTGCGGCGAGGTATGCTCGACGATCATCTGACGCGCGATCGCGAGCAGCATGACGTCGACCACCGAGTCGATGGTATAGCTCGTGATCATCTTGAGCATCTCCGCGCCGATCAGGATCAGGCACGCATCACTCATGCGGTCCTGCAGGTAATGCGCGTCGCCGAGCAGCTCGCTGATGTCGGTCGTGCCGATCAGACCGATGCCCGATATGATGCATCCGATCAGGATAAGGCCGCCGACCACCATCTCGATCATGGTCGCGCAGAACGATAATCGTTCTCTGAACTGGTTCTTCATCTCTTTTTCTCCTCTTGCTGCTACTCTTTCTCTCTTCTGTTTTTTTGACAAAATCTTAACAATTTATCTGTAAACATTATAGCACACGCCCTCGGCTGATGGCAATGCTATTCGACATTTTTCATAAAATAGCCAAAAATACCGACGAATTTTTGACAAAAAAGGACACAGACAATAAGTCTGTGTCCTTTCTGCTCTTTACTGCACTTCCGGCTGCTCGACCCGAGTATAGTTTCCGGTCTCGCCGCTGCCGATCACGGTCAGCACATCTTCATGCAGCAGGAAGCGCGTTTCGCCGTCCTCGGAGGCTGCGCTGTCGCGGTCGGCCGAGGCCGTGCCCGTCACGCCGTCCGAGAACGTGAAGGTGAACGTTCCCTCGCCGGTCTGCTCGAGCGTGACCGACGCGCCCGAGGAGGCGGCATAGCAGCCCGCCCAGTCGGTCTCCGTGTCCTCCGGCTCACTGAGCAGGGCGTCATACTCCCCCAGAACGCCCTCGCCGGGATAGCTGTACCGGTCGCCCGTCACACGGTCCACGGCCACCTGTCCGACCGCGCCGCCGTCCGCGCGGCGGCTGACGTTGAACACGGCAAACGAATGTGTTTCTCCCTCGATCTCGCATTCCAGCGTTTCGCGCGACGGCGCTACTGCATAGCTTTCGCTGTCGAACTGCTCGCCCGCGAGCTTCTGCGCCTCATACACGCTGAGCAGCTGCGGCTTTTTCTCCTCTTCCCGGAGCAATCCCGCCTGCTCGGCACGCTCGAGCGCCTGCGTCTGCGGATTGACGGTCGCGGTCGTTTCCCCGGCACAGCCGGTGAGGCATGCCGCAAGCACTGCGGCGGCAACAGGCCATCGTTTCATGGACTGCGGTCTCCCCTCTCTCAAAATCTGCCGGAAGGCCGGAAAAACGGCTGCGCTGACGCAGCCGTTTCCGCTTTCGGGCGTTGATACACCTATCATACAGTATTTTACTGATTTTTGCAACGATAATCTGGCGGGTTTATTCGGCAGAAGCCGGGGTTTCCTCCGTGTTCTCGCCGCTGCCGCCGCCCTTTCTGCCCTTGCCGCCCTTGCGGCGCGGCAGGTGAACGAGCTTTTTCAGGCGCTCTGCGATGCTGTCGGTCAGCGAGTAGTAGACCGGCGTGATGAACAGCGTTGCAACGGTCGAGATGACCATGCCGGTCATCATGACGATGCCCATCGGCTTCATCATCTCCGAGCCCTCACCGTTCGAGAATACCATCGGCACGAGGCCGAGGATGGTGGTCATCGCGGTCATCAGGACCGGACGGACGCGGCGCGGGCAGGCGTTGAGGATGGCGGTGTTCTTGTCCTCGCCGCGCTCCCGGCGCTGAAGGGTATAGTCGATCAGGACGATGGACGAGTTGACGACCGTACCGGCCAGAATGATAACGCCGAGCAGCGCGACCATGGAAACGTGGTTTCCGGTCGGCGCGAGCAGCATCATCGAGCCGAGCAGGCCGATCGGCAGGATCAGCATGATCGCGATCGGCAGCGCGAACGAGTTGAACTGGGTCGCGAGGATGAAGTAGACGAGCGCGATCGCGACCGCGAGGGCGAGCATGAGCGAGCCGGTGGTCTCAGCCATCTGGGAGGCCATGGTGTCGCCGTCGCCGATCTCCACGCCGTCCGGCGTCTCGTAGGAGTCGAGCACCTCGTTTACCTTTTCGGTGATGGCGTTCGCGTCGCCGGACTCACTTTCGCCGGTGATGGTGACGGTCTCCTTCTGGTTCTTTCGGACGATGGACTGCGGGCTCAGCTCGGTATAAACGTCCGCGACCGAGCTCAGCGGCACATTGCCGCCCGTTGCGGTCGGCAGCTGCATCGAGCGCAGCGCGTCCAGACTGGTCGCGACGTCCGCGTCGCCCGATACCGTAACGTCGTATTCCTCGCCGTTCATGCGCAGCGTGGTCGCCGTCGAGCCGGTCAGCTCGCCGCGCACCAGACCGCCGATGGCGGCCGGAGTCAGACCGAAGCGCGAGGCGTTCTCGCGGCGAACCTTGACCGCGACGCGCGGCGTCTGCTCGCCGGCAGAGGACTCGACGTTGATCGCGTCCGGGATGGCGGAGAGCTTCTCCACGAGGTCGTCCGCCGTCGCGGCGAGCTGGTCATAGTCGTCGCCGGTCAGCTCTACGCTGATGTCCGAGTCGGTGGACATGCTCATGGATTCGCTTGCGGAGACCGTGATCTCGCAGCCGGCGATGTCCGCAAGGTCGCGGCGGAGCTGTTTGGTGATCTCCTGCGCGGAGCGGTCGCGCTTGTCGAGGTCGACGAGCGAAACCGTGACGCTCGCGCCGGAGGCGGAGGACATGATGGAGGTCGAGTCGCCGGTCGAGTAGTAGATCTGCTCGGTCTCCGGCACCTTATCCATGACAATGCCCGCGATGCGGTCCTGGATGGCCGCGGTATCCTCCATGGTCGAGCCGTTCGGCATGGAGACCGAGACCGAAACCTGACCCTGGTCCATCTCCGGGATCAGCTCCATGCCGGCCATGGCGATGCTGATGACGCTGAGGACGCAGATGGCGAGCGTGATGGCGATGCCGGCCCAGCGGTGGGTGATGAGGAATTTCAGGCTGCTGCGGTAGCGGCGCATGAGCGGCTTTTCCACGATCGTGGTGGCCTTGAGCTCATCCGAGCCCGCCGAGGCGGCCTTGCTGACATTGGACGCGCCGAGCAGTATATAGCACAGCAGCGGCACGAGCGTCAGCGCGATGATGAGCGAGCTGAGCAGCAGCGCGACGATGGTGATACAGAATTCCTTGAACATCATACCGGTCATGCCGCCCGACAGCGCGATCGGCAGGAATACGGCGATGGTGGTCAGGGTGGACGCCGTGACCGAGGTCATGACCTCGCCCGTGCCCTTCGTGCAGGCGTCCCAGCGGCTGTAGCCGTCCGCGCGGTAGCTGAAGATGTTCTCCAGAACGACGATCGAGTTATCGACGATCATGCCGACGCCGAGCGTAATGCCGCCGAGCGACATCATGTTCAGCGTGATGCCGCACAAGTTCATGATAAGGAAGGTAAACAGGATGCAGCACGGCATCGCGATGGTCAGCGACAGTGTCGCGCCGAGGTCGCGCAGGAACACGAGCAGGACGACCGCTGCGAACAGCACGCCCATCCAGATGTTCTGCACCGCGTTGTCGACGGTCATGTTGATGTAGTCGGACTGGTCCATAACGACGTCTGCCTGAAGCGCATCGTTTTCCGCGATGACCTCGTTCAGGCGGTCGACCGCGCTCTGCGCGACCTTGACGGTGTTCGAGCCTGACTGCTTGTTGACCGAGAGCATGATGCACTCCTCGCCGTCGACCTTGGCGATGGTGGAGCGGTCCTTGGGCTGCATGGAAACGTCCGCGATCTGGCTGAGACGGACCGTACCGCCGGCCGGGAGCGAGATGAGCGCGTTCTTGACGTCGTTCAGCGAGGAATACTCGCCGTCCGTGCGGACGGAAAGCGTCTGCGAACCGTTGTCGAGGTCGCCGCCCGGGATGGCCATGTTGTCCGCGCCGAGCTGCTGTGCGACCGAGGTAATGGTGAGGTTGTAGCCCTTGAGGCGCGCGGCGTTGGTCTTGACCGCGACTTCGTCCTCATAGCCGCCCGAAACATCGACGGACGCTACGCCGTCCAGACGCTCGAGCGCCGGGGAGATCTCGTCCTCTGCGATGGACTGGAGCGCCGCAAGATCAGAGCCGCGCAGCGCGACCTGCACGACCGGCATGGAGTCGATGTCGATGCTCATGACGGTCGGGTCGGAGGCGTCGTCGGGAAGCTGACTCTTGACCTGGCTGACCTTGTCGCGCAGGTCGGTCATCGCGTCGTCGAGGTCGGTAGAGTCGGTGAACTGAACGACGAGCATCGCCATGTTCTCCGACGAGGTGGACTGGAGCGTATCCAGACCGGACAGACCGGCCACCGCGCTCTCGAGCGGTTTGGCGACCTGCTGCTCGATGTCCTCCGGGCCCGCGCCCGGATAGGTCGCGTACACGATCGCCGCCGGAACCTCCATGGACGGCATCAGCGCGAGCGGCAGGGTAGAAAAGCTGTAAAAGCCGAACACAATGACCATGAGATACAGAAGGATGGTCATTACGTTGTGCTTGATAAAGGTTGCTGCTACTTTCATCGAGCCTTAACCCTCCCCGCCGTCACTGGTGACGACACGGACGGCAGAGCCGTCGGACAGGTAGGACTGACCCTTGACGACGACGCGGTCGCCCTCGTTCAGGCCGGAGGTGATCTCGGTGTTGGTCTTGCCGACCAGACCGGTCTCAACGGTCACGCGCGCAGCGGTCGTGCCGCTCTCGTCGACGGTGAACAGGTAGCGCTCGTTGTCGTTGCCGGTCAGCACGCAGTCGGTCGGAACGGAGAGCGTGTTCTCGCGGCGGTCGGTGTAGAAGATGACGGTCGCGAACGCGCCGATGGCCGGCTCGGTGCCGGACGGAACCGAGACCGATACGTCATAGAGATTAGTCTGCTGGTTGGCCGCTGCCGGGAGCGAGACGATCTTCGCGCTCTTGACCTCGTCGGACAGGACGGAGATCTGCACGCCCGCGCTGTCGCCGGTGTGCAGACCGGCGAACACATCCTCAGAGACCGATGCGTTGATCTTGACGCGGCTGTCCTCGGCGATGACGACCGCCGGCTGTGCGGAGGAGGCCATGCCGCCCTGCACGACATTCACCGCCGTGACCGTGCCCGCGCAGGGCGCAGTCACCGTGCCGTAGGAGGCCTGCTTGTTGATCTGGTCCATGCTCGCCTGGATCTGGGCGAGAGATGCCGCCTGCTGCGCGCGCGCCTGCTGTACGCCGGCCTGCGCCTGCGCAAGGCCCTGCTTGGCCTTGGTCAGATCCTGCTCAGCGGCCGCGCCTGCCTCGAGCAGCGCCTCGGTGTTCTCGACGGCGAGCTGCGCCTGCTCGACGCCGATCTGCGCGTTCTCGATGGCCTTTTCGGTCGCGGTTTTGGTCGCATTGTACGACTCGCGCAGCGAGGACATGGTCGAGGTGACCGACGAGGTGTCCACGTTCAGCAAAGTCTGCCCCTTCGCGACCTTGTCGCCCTCGCTGACGCTGAGCGTCAGCACCTGACCGGCGAGCATCGGGAACACCTGCACCTCGTTGTCCGCAACGACCTTGCCGTTGACCGAGTATTCGGTGCTCATCGCGCCCTTCGTCACCTCGGCCACCTCAACGGCGGTGCCTGCTGCGGTCTGCTCCTCCCCGTCGTCGCTCGTCTGGCTGCCGCAGCCCGCGCAGAGCGCCATGGATGCTGCGAGCAGCGCCGCTAAAATACGTTTTTTCATCGGTCTCCTCCTTAGAATTTGCCTGTCTTCTCAGTTTGCGCTCGACATCACGCCGCGCTTTGCCCACTCGTAATTGTTGTATGCGGTCAGCAGGTCGGTACGCGCGTTTTCTGCTGTCTCCTGAGCGGTCGTGTACGTGTCCTGCGCCTCTTCGTATTTCAGCCGGGAGATCATGCCGCGCTTGTACTGGAGCTCGGAGACCGCGAAGGTCTTCTGCGCCTGCGTCAGGTCGCCCTGCGCGGCGGCCATGGCGGTGATCTTCTCCTGCATGGTCTTGTACAGCTTGCGGAACGAGCTCTTTACGCTCTCCTCGGTCGCGTCGCGCTGAATCTTCGCCGCCTCATAGGCGTGCAGATTGTTGGTGACGTCGTTCTCGTAGTCGTCGGACGCCTTGCGCACGCTGTCGCTGGCGGACCAGATGGAATAGCTGTTCTCGAGCGCGGCGGCAAGATCCTTTTCGTAGTCGATGGCGGCGAGCTGCTCATTTGTCACGCCCGGCAGCGCCTCGATGGTGATCTCGGTGCCGGTCGGGTAGCCGCACTGAATGGCGAGCGTGTTCCTGAGGCTGTCCGCCGAGGTCTGCGCGCTCTTCTGCTTCGCCGCGAGCAGCTCGCGCTGGCTCTGCAGGCCGGAGAGCGCGTTCTTTGTGGCGATGCCGAGGGCGACCTGCTTTTTCGTCTGCGCGATGGTGCGGTCGAGCTGCTGCAGGCTGCGCTCGGTCTGTGCGAGCGAATACTGCATGGACGCGAGCGAAATGTAGTTGTTCTCGGCCGACATGCAGATGGTGTCCGCGTTGTTCTGCATCTGACGGCGCGTCGAGTTGACCGTGTTCTTCTGCTCGTCCTTTGCGTCGTCCTCGTCGTCGTCGAGATCGTTATACTGCCGGTACAGGCTCTCGCGCTGCGCCTGCAGCAGCTTGATCTGCCCGTTGATCGAGGCGAGCAGCGCCGTATCCGTGATGCCGTCTCGCGACTTCTTCAGCTCCCTGATCTGCCTGTCGTAGGCGTCGATCTGCTGCGACAGATTGAAATACTTGTTGATGTACTGGTCGGAAACGTCGGTCTTTTCCGCGCTCTCCACCGTCTGCTGATACGAGCGGATGGAAACGTTTCCCTCGCGCACGGTCTTTTCGAGCGTATCGAACGTCAGCCTGACCGGCGTCTGCACGGCGGTCTGTGCGGCTGCGGTGTCCGCCGCGTAGGCCGGGGCGCACATGCCGCACAGCAGAGCCGCGCAAAGTCCTGCGGCAGCTGCTCTCTTCATATGTATCAACCTTTCTTAATAGCGAAATGGGATTTATGGATTTATCAAATGTTAAACACCGGTCGGGAGCGTCAGCACGCCCTGCTCGGCCCACTGGCACGCCGTGTAGTTCTGCGCAACGGTCAGCTTTGCGAGTCTGACGTTGATCTCGGCGGTCTTTACCGCGTCCTCAGCGGACTGGTAGCTGAGCCGACTCATCGTGCCGAGCTTATACTTGACGGAGGCCAGACGGAGATCGTCCTGCGCCTGCGTCAGCGCGTTCTGCGCCGCCGTGAGCGACACGCGGCTGTCCTTCATGTTCTGAATGACCGTGGCGTAGGCCGTTTCGACCGACTCCTGCGTCACCGCAAGCTGGTCCTCCGCCGCCTTCACGGCCTCGGCCGTGCCGGAAATGTTCTTGTCATAGACGTTCTGCGCCGCACGCAGCGACACGCGCCTGCTCCAGATGTCAAAGCTGTTCTTTTTCGCGTTCTCGAGGCCGGTTTTCGCGTTGATCCGGTCAAGCTCGCCCTCATAGGGCATAATGAGCGTGGACGGCTCGACGAGCGTATCCGCGTCCAGTCCGCACAGCTGCGACAGCGACAGACCGATCTGCTCGCGCATATTGGCGAGCGTCTGCTGCGAATTGACCAGCTGCACGCGCTGGTTCTCCACCGTGTCGAGCTGGAGCTGACCGATCATGCCGCGGCTGCGCTGCACCTTCATCACCGCGCGATTGCGGTCGAGGGTCGCGATGCCGTTTTTCAGGCTCTCCATCTGGCAGTCCAGCGTTTCCATCGTATACAGCAGGTTCTGCGCCGCCATCGCCATCTGATTGGCGATGCTGTCCGCCTGTCGGCGCAGCTGGTAGGCCTGATCGTCGAGCTGCGAGAGCATCGCGAGCGCGCTCTGATACTGCACGCTCACCGACAGGTTCATGTTCTCCGCATTGCCGCGCAGCGCGGTAATCTGCGCCTCATAGGCCTTTTTCGTGTCCCCGTCCAGCGTTCCGCTCTCCAGGATCTTCTCGAGCGTGTCCGCCAGCTCGCTGTATGTCGCGCCGGGACTGACCGACGCCGAACCGAATGACGAGCCGCCCGCCGCGTCCTCGATGGCGGAGGCGTTCTTGCGCAGGATGCGCACTGTGCTGTTATCCTCCTTCACCGCCTTTTTCACGGCCAGCACGCCCATCTGCCGGACCTTGAGCGCGGGCGCCTCCGCGCCGATGCCGGCAGGCGTCTGCCCCGCCGCCGTCTCCCCGGCCGCGAGCGCCGGCACGGCCGACCCTACGAGCAGGGTGCAGGCGAGCAGTGCGCTGATGACTTTTCGTTTCATATAAATACCTTGTCTCCTCTCGCTTGCGGAGAACGCGCGCCCCCATGCGTGCTCTTGCAATATTGCGGTGCTGCCTTAAAGCAGTTCTCTCGTGATGATGCTCGTGTGGATATATTCTATGTTCCGGCGCGGCGATTCGCCCGTGCGCAGCGTGTGCGCGAGCACCTCGATCGCGCGCGTGGTCTGGGCGGAGAAGTCCTGGTCGATGATGAAGTCCAGCCGCCCCTCCTCGAGGTATTTGCGCGCATAGGGCGTCAAGTCGTGGCAGACCACGTGGATACGGCGCGCCGGCCTGACGCGCTCGAGCGCGTCCATGCAGCCGCGCACGGACTCGTTCGCCATGTAGATGCCGCGCAGACGCGGATGACCCTTCGCGTAGTACAGCACGCCGTCATAAGTCAGCTCGTACTTTTCGACGCTCTCGATGACGTTCACGACCACGTCGTCGCCGCGCAGCTCGTGCAGCCGGTCAAGAAAACCGCGCACGCGCAGGTCATGCGCCGCAAACTCGCGGTTGCCCGTAACGACGAGGATCTCGCCGCCCTCCGCATAGGGCGCGATCAGTCCCGCCGCGACGCGGCCCGACTTTACCATATCCTGACCGATGTGATACAGTCGGCGGCTCTGGCAGACGTCCGAGTCGCAGGTCACGACCGGCACACCGGAGGCGACCAGACGGTCGATCTCCTCGCGCATGACGAGCGTGTCGGGCGCGGTGACGATCAGGCCGTCGATGCCGCGCTCCTCCATGCGGCCGATCGCCTCGAAGTACGAGCGCGGAGAACGGTTCTTCAGCTCCTCGACCAGCACGGTCACGTCGTTCAGGCCGCGGTTGTGCACCGCGGTGCGGATGCCGTCGCGCATGCGGCGGATGAAGAACGCATCCCAGCTCGGCAGGATGACGCCGATGCGGTACACGCCGCGGCCCGCCCGGGCCGCCTGCCGCTGCGTCGGTGTTTTGTAGCCGTATTCGCTGATCAGCTTCTGAATGCGCTCGCGCACCTCGGGCGAGACGTTCGGACGGCCGTTTACCACGCGGTCTACCGTTCCGCGCGATACGCCGCACTGATCCGCGATCCACTGTGCAGTTACCTTCATAGCAGGAATCTCCCTTTTACTCTCTCGTGCATTTTTTCGTTCACAGCACGAAATCACGGTAAATTGTGCATTTTAGTTCACGTTTGCACGGTTTATTCTATCATACCAAACAAAGCTTCACAAGCAATTCTGTGCATTTTAGACACTGCGCGCGAATTTGTCGCATTCGGTTGTGCATTTTTTATTTTTGCACAACGCACGGCTCTTCTGCACGTTTTTGCCCGTGATTTCCTGTACTTTTCACCAAATGGACATGCAAAAATTGGGCGGTACGCTAAAAATGAAATCCCCACTTGAAGCACGATGGCAAGTGGGATATAATAAAGTTATCCAAGGGAGAGCTGCGGAATGCGGTCTGCGCTGTGCAGACTGACCATCCGGAGTCTCGACCTACTGAAAAGGAGAGAATTACAATGGGCATTCTGAAAATCGGCGTAGTTGGCTGCGGCCGTATCGGCAAGCTGCACATCAACAACCTGATCAACTCTGTACCGGGCGTACAGGTAGTCGCAGCAGCAGATCCGATGCTGGATAAGTCCGGCGCACGCGAGTGGCTGGCAGAGCGCAAGATCACCAACGTTTCCACCGACTTCATGGACGTTATCAACAACCCGGAAGTAGACGTAGTATTCGTTTGCTCCTCCACTGACACGCACTGCGATGTATCCATGGCAGCAGTTCAGGCTGGCAAGCACGTATTCTGCGAGAAGCCGATCGATTATGATATCGACAAGATCAAGAAGCTGCTCGCACTCGTTGAGGAGAAGGGCGTCAAGTTCCAGGTAGGCTTCAACCGCCGCTTCGACCACAACCACAAGGCAGTTGCAGACGCAGTCAAGGACGGCACGATCGGCGATCCGCACATCGTTATCGTTTCCTCCCGTGACCCGGAGCCCCCTCCGGCATCCTACGTTGCAGTTTCCGGCGGTATCTTCTATGATATGATGATCCACGACTTCGACATGGTTCGCTACGTAACCGGTTCCGAGGCTGTTGAGATCTCCGCTGTCGGTTCCTGCCTCGTTAACCCGAAGCTGCAGGAAGAGTCCGGCATTCCGGACGTTGACACCGCTGTTGTTACCATGAAGATGGCTAACGGCTGCATCGCTGTCATCAACAACTCCCGTCAGGCAGTTTACGGCTACGATCAGCGCGTAGAGGCTTTCGGCTCCAAGGGCATGGCTTCCGACGCTAACGATCTGGTCAACACCACCACCGTTATGACCGTAGACGGCGCGAAGTCCGAGAAGCCGCTGTGGTTCTTCCTCGAGCGCTACAACCAGGCATTCATCAACCAGGTTATCTCCTTCGTTGATGCGATCAACAACGACAAGCCGGTTGCTGTCGGCGCTGTTGACGGCCTGCGTCCGGTTCTGATGGCTAAGGCTGCTACCGAGTCCTGCCGTAACGGCGGCGTTTACGTAAAGGTTGAGGAGTAATTCCGAAAATCCGCAGCGTACGCTGATGTAAAACAAGAAAAGAAGGCTCTCTTGACAAAAGGGAGCCTTTTTCTTATGCCCTCAGCAGAGGTCTTTTTTCTCTTAACCGTCTGCTGACGGCAGGCGGTTCCGCCGATCCGGCGGCTCGCCGCTGGAGGCGAGATTACGCCCTCCGAGGGCGTGAGCATTGCCGCCTTCGGCGGCGGAGACGCCGTGCCCACGGCGGAGGGCAAAAGGGGACAGGACACCAAACATGGTTTCCTGTCCCCTCTTGACTCCCCTGACCTTCCTTTGAGCCGTCGCATCGAAGATGCTCGGCTAAACGTGGGTACGGGAGCTCGGTTCCGTGCGTCGGGCAGATTTTTGGACGCTTTACTGCCCTGAATTTCCCTTGCGTAAGGCGCCGCGCATAACAGTGCGCGGCCATTCTGTGCAGAACGACAGCATTCCGCTGCGAAAAGCTCCGCTTCCATCAAGGGCGTGCTCTTGGAGCACCAAACGCCCCTGTGGGCCCCTCGCTTTTAGACGCGCGACCGAAGGGAGTCGCGTCCCAAGGAAGATGAGGGGGAGTCAAGAGGGGCAGGGAAACCTTGGTGTCCCTGCCCCTTTTGCCCCCGCCGCCGGGCGGCGGCAATCCCCGGCCGCCAAAGGCGGCCATTGTACACGCTCACCTCGGGCGGGCTTATCCCATCCTGCTCACTGCGCGGTGCACAGCGTGCTCCGCCCGGTTCGCTGCGTGCTGCGCCGAATGCCGCAGCGACGGGTTCAGCATCGCACTCGCCGCCACAATGCTCATCACTGCCCCCGCGACCGCTCCCGTCGCGACACCCGATACAAATGGTGATACCTGCATACTTCTTCCTCCGTTTTTCGCTTTTTTCAGCGCTGCTCTCCGCGCCGCTCCCTTATTATGTCCCGCCGCGCCCGCTTTCTTCCTCCGTCAGCGCTGACAAAATCCACCTGCAAAATCCGGAATATTTTGCGCAATCGACTGTTTACAAAAACGCTCGCATACAGTATAATGATAGAGAACACCGTGGCTCCGTTCACGGTACGATTTGGAAAAATCCGCCTTTAAGAAGCGGCCCGTGAGCCGCACAAGGCAGAAAACAGTGCATACGCCGTCAGCCGAAACAGGGGACAGGTGTAACTTCAGTGCGGCTTTCTGCGTCTTTTATCGTGCGGAAAGTCATTTTTCTTATATCGGTTCGTAAGTTTATTCATTTCGCTGCATGTTTATTCTCGAAGGAAGTGTCGCATGGCAGGTCAGAAAACCGTGATCATGGACGCGGACGGCATCCGCCGTGCGCTGACCCGCATCGCGTTCGAGATCATCGAAAAAAACAAGGGCGCCGAGCATCTCCTGCTCGCCGGCATCCGCACCCGCGGCATTTACCTCGCGCAGCGCATCGCGCAGAAGCTCGGTGAGGTCGAAGGCACGACTCCTCCGGTCATCGAGCTGGACGTGACGCCGTGGCGCGACGACATGCCGCGGCAGGACGCGCCGATGCCCTCCCCCGACGCGCGCATCGAGGGCGCGACCGTCGTTCTCGTGGACGACGTACTCTACACCGGGCGCACCGTGCGCGCCGCGATCGAGGCGGTCTCCTGCTTCGGCCGCGCAAGCCGCATCCAGCTCGCCGTTCTGGTCGACCGCGGCCACCGCGAGCTCCCCATCCGCCCGGACTATATCGGCAAAAACCTGCCGACCTCGCACGAGGAAAGGGTCTGCGTCCGCCTCCGCGAGGTGGACGGGGAAGATAACGTTGCTATTCTTTGAGACAGCATCCCCGCTGTCTCGTGCAGCCGCATGATACACTCACTATGAGAAAGGAAGAACCAAATGTCTATCCAAACCTTAGTAGAAAAGATCAAGGAAAAAGGCAATCCGACCGTAGCCGGTCTGGACGCCCGTCTCGAATACATTCCGCAGCATATTTCGGGGCGCAACATGATGCTGCACGGCGAGACCCTGCGCGCAGCAGCCGAGAGCGTTGTTGCGTTCAACTGCGGTCTGATCGACGCGCTGTGCGACATCGTCCCGGCGGTCAAGCCGCAGGCTGCATATTATGAGCTGCTCGGCTCCTACGGCGCGATGGCGCTCAAGGAGACCATCGACTACGCGCACGCCAAGGGCATGTACGTCATCGGTGACATCAAGCGCAACGACATCGGCGCGACCGCTTCCGCATATGCAGAGGCGTACCTCGGCAAGACCCGTGTCGGCGACACCGAGATCGCGCCCTACGGCTGCGACAGCGTCACCGTAAACGGCTACCTCGGCACGGACGGCGTCGAGCCCTTCCTCAAGGAGTGCCGCAGCCGCGAGAAGAGCCTGTTCCTGCTCGTCAAGACCTCCAACCCGTCCTCCGGCGAGCTTCAGAACCGCGACATGGAGGGCAAGCCGCTCTACGCGCGCATGGCTGAGATGGTCGCAAAGTGGGGCGAGGGTCTGGACACCCCGTGCGGCTACAACCAGATCGGCGCGGTCGTCGGCGCGACCTATCCCGAGGAGCAGAAGATCATCCGTGAGCTGCTGCCGAAGAGCTACTTCCTCGTGCCGGGCTACGGCGCGCAGGGCGCGACCGCGAAGGACATCGCCAATGCGTTCAACGACGACGGCCTCGGCGCGATCGTAAACTCCTCCCGCGGCATCATGTGCGCGTGGAAAAAGACCGGAAACAACGGCGAGGACTACAAGGAAGCTGCCCGTGCAGAAGCGATCCGCATGCGCGACGACATCGTAGCGGCAATTAAATAAAAAACGTCTATCCGCAGGGCGGGGTGCCCTTACCCCGCCGTCACCTTTGAGATAAACGCAAGGAGAATAGATATAAGAATGAAAAAAGCATACTTACTGCTGGCGGACGGCACCCTGTTCGAGGGCACCGCAGTCGGCTACGAGGGACAGAGCATCGGTGAGGTCGTATTCAACACCGGCATGGCCGGCTATCAGGAGGTCCTGACCGACCCGTCCTACTACGGTCAGGTCGTTACCATGACCTACCCGCTCGTCGGCAACTACGGCATCAACTTTGACGACTACGAGTCCCGCAAGAGCTGGGTCTCCGGCTTCATCATGCGCGAGATGTGCGAGTACCCGTCCAACTGGCGCTGCAAGGTAACGCTCGACGAGTACCTCAAGGCGCAGAAGGTCGTTGGCCTTGCCGGCATCGACACCCGCCGTCTGACGCGCAAGCTGCGCGGCGAGGGCGTCATGAACGGCGTCATCTACACCGAGGGCTTCGAGCCGGACGAGCAGACCATCGAGGAGATGAAGGCCTACGTCGTCAAGGACGCGGTCAAGACCGTTACCTGTGCGGAGAACATCGTTTACCCGGCTGAGGGCGAAACCAAGTACCGCATCGCGCTGTTCGACTACGGCGTAAAGTACAACATCGAGCGCGAGCTGTGCAAGCGCGGCTGCGAAGTCACCGTCGTTCCGGCATACACCAAGCCGGAGGACGTAGTCGGCAAGTACGACGGCGTGATGCTGTCCAACGGCCCCGGCGACCCGGCTGAGAACGTCGAAATCGTCGCGAACCTCAAGGAGCTGCTGAAGTCCGATATGCCGATCTTCGGCATCTGCCTCGGCCACCAGCTGCTGGCGCTGGCCATCGACGCCCAGACCACCAAGCTCAAGTACGGCCACCGCGGTGTCAACCATCCGGTAAAGGACATCGACGAGGACCGCACCTACATCACCTCGCAGAACCACGGCTACGCCGTTGTCGGCGAGTCGGTCGACCCGAAGATCGCCCGCGTGCGCTACGTCAACCTGAACGACGGCACGGTCGAGGGTCTCGAGCACATCGGCCGTCCGGTATTCACCGTGCAGTATCACCCCGAGGTATGCCCCGGTCCGATGGACACCTCGTATCTGTTTGATAAATTCATTGAAAACATCGAAAAGTCGAAAGGAGGCGCTCAGTAATGCCGCTTCGCAAGGATATTCATAAGGTAATGGTACTGGGCTCCGGCCCGATCGTAATCGGTCAGGCGGCCGAGTTCGACTATGCAGGCACGCAGGCCTGCCGCGCACTGCGCGAAGAGGGTCTGGAGGTCGTTCTGGTCAACTCCAACCCGGCGACCATCATGACCGACAAGGCCATGGCTGACAAGGTCTACATCGAGCCGATGACGGTCGAGGCCGTTCAGGAGATCATCAAGAAGGAGCACCCGGACTCCCTGCTGCCCAACCTCGGCGGCCAGACCGGTCTGAACCTCGCCATGGAGCTGTGCGAGAACGGCTTCCTCGAGAAGATGGGCGTCAAGCTGCTCGGTGCAAACCCGACCACCATCGCCAAGGCGGAGGACCGCCAGATGTTCAAGGACACCATGGAGAAGATCGGCGAGCCGATCATCGCCTCCAAGGTCGTTCACACGGTTGAGGACGCGGTCGATTTCACCCGCGAGATCGGTCTGCCGGTCATCATCCGTCCGGCGTACACGCTCGGCGGCACCGGCGGCGGCATCGCCTACACCTGGGAGCAGCTGCGCGAGATCGCGGCCTCCGGCATCATGTACTCGCGTGTGGACGAGATCCTTGTCGAGAAGTGCATCGCCGGCTGGAAGGAAATCGAGTACGAGGTCATGCGCGACCACAAGGGCAACGCCATCACAATCTGTAACATGGAGAACGTTGACCCGGTCGGCGTACATACCGGCGACTCGGTCGTCGTCGCGCCGAGCCAGACCCTGTGCGACAAGGAGTACCAGATGCTCCGCACCTCCGCGCTCAACATCATCACCGAGCTGGGCATCGAGGGCGGCTGCAACGTGCAGTACGCGCTCAACCCGGAATCCTTCGAGTACGCCGTTATCGAGGTAAACCCGCGTGTTTCCCGTTCCTCCGCACTGGCTTCCAAGGCGACCGGCTACCCGATCGCAAAGGTAACGGCAAAGATCGCCGTCGGCTACGGTCTGGACGAGATCTCGAACGCCGTCACCGGCAAGACCAAGGCCTGCTTCGAGCCGACCCTCGACTACTGTGTCGTCAAGTTCCCGCGCTGGCCGTTCGACAAGTTCGTTTACGCGGACAACACCCTCGGCACCCAGATGAAGGCCACCGGTGAGGTTATGGCCATCGACAACACCTTCGAGGGCGCGCTGATGAAGGCCGTTCGCGGCTGTGAGATCAAGCTGGACAGCATGATCGCGCCGCGCATCCAGAAGCAGTCGGATGCAGAGATCAAAAAGGGCGTGGCCCGCACAGACGATCAGCGCCTGTTCCACATCTGCGAGGCGCTGCGCCGCGGCATCATGACCATCGACGAGATCCACGAGATCACCACGATGGACGTATTCTTCCTGCACAAGTTCCAGAACATCATCGACATGGAGAAGGAGCTGGCGTCCGCCGAGAAGATCGACTCCGACCTGTACATCCGCGCCAAGAAGATGGGCTTCCTCGACAAGACCATCGAGCAGCTCTCCGGCAAGGACATTTCCGATGTCAAGCGTCTGCCGGTCTACAAGATGGTAGATACCTGCGCGGCGGAGTTCGAGGCGGAGACCCCGTACTACTACTCCACCTATGACGAGGAGACCGAGGTCGCTCCCCCGTCCGGCAAGAAGAAGATCCTCGTTCTCGGCTCCGGCCCGATCCGCATCGGTCAGGGCATCGAGTTCGACTACTGCTCGGTTCACGCGGTCTGGGCGCTGCAGAAGCTCGGCTGCGAGACCGTCATCATCAACAACAACCCGGAGACCGTCTCCACCGACTTCGACACCGCTGACCGTCTGTACTTCGAGCCGCTGACCCCGGAGGACGTGACCGGCGTCGTCGAGGCCGAGAAGCCGGACTACGCGATCGTTCAGTTCGGCGGCCAGACCGCCATCAACCTTGCGGCGCACCTTGAGAAGCTGGGCGTTCCGATCCTCGGCACGCCGGCATGGTCGATCGACGCCGCCGAGGACCGCGAGAAATTCGACGTCATCCTCGAGAAGTGCGGCATCCCGCGTCCGGCGGGCCACACGGTTATGACCGAAGAGGAGGCCGTCAAGGCCGCCGACGAGCTCGGCTACCCGGTCCTCGTCCGTCCGTCCTACGTTCTGGGCGGTCAGGGCATGGAGATCGCGTACAAGGAAGCCGATGTCCGCGAGTTCATGCAGGTTATCACCCGCAACAAGGTCGAGAACCCGGTTCTGGTCGACAAGTACATGATGGGCCGCGAGATCGAGGTCGACGCCATCTGCGACGGTGACGACATCCTCATCCCGGGCATCATGGAGCATTTCGAGCGCGCAGGCGTCCATTCCGGCGACTCCATCTCCATCTACCCGTCCATCAACATCGAGAAGAAGCACAAGGACACCCTCGTGCGCTACACCGAGGCGCTCGCGAAGAACCTCGCCGTTCTCGGTCTGGTCAACATTCAGTTCGTGCTGTACAACGACCAGATCTATGTCATCGAGGTAAACCCGCGTTCGTCCCGTACCGTTCCGTACATCTCCAAAGTAACAGGCGTGCCGATGGTCGATCTGGCGACCCGCTGCATGTTCGGCGAGAAGCTGCGCGACATGGGCTGCGGCACCGGCCTGCATCCGGAAAGCGACCACTACGCGGTCAAGGTTCCGGTATTCTCGTTCCAGAAGCTGCGTGATCTGGATACCCAGCTTGGCCCTGAGATGAAGTCCACCGGCGAGGTGCTCGGCGTTGCCAAGAGCTTCCGCGAGGCGCTGCTCAAGGGTCTGACCGGCGCAGGCTTCCAGATGAAGAAGAAGGGCGCTGTCCTGATTTCCGTCCGCGACTCGGACAAGCAGGAGGCCATCCGCATCGGCGAGCGCTTCGAGGCACTCGGCTTCGACATCTACGCCACCAGCGGCACCGCGAACGTGCTCAACCGCCACATGGTCGCGACCAACGCCATCCGCAACGTAGACGAGCCGTCCCCGAACATCATCGACCTGATCGAGTCCGGCAAGATCGACTACGTCATCGCCACCTCGGTCAAGGGCCGTCATCCGGAGCTTGGCTCGGTGCATATCCGCCGCACTGCGGTCGAGCGCGCGATCCCGTGCCTGACCTCGATGGATACTGTTTCCGCACTGCTGCGCTGCCTCGAGGGCGACATCAAGATCGAAAACTGCGAAATGATCGACATCAACTCGATCTGACCGCAGCATCCACAAACCAGAAACCAGGTCCGCTGTTCCCTTCGGGGAATGGCGGACTTTTTCTGTTCTGCTGTACTCTGCTGTACTCTGCTGTGCTGTACTCTACTGTACTGTGCTGTACTCTGCTGTCCTGTTCTGTGTGTACTTTCCGGGCGGCAAACCGCCATTTCCCGGCCGGAAATCCCGATTTCCCGGCAGGAAAAAACGGCGGGCAGCACGAAAAGACCTGTCGGGTCAGATCGCAGTTTTCCCTGTGTCTGACAGAACGAACTCTCACCTGACCGGCCGCCGCATCCTGTTCCCGCTCCGTCAGACGCATCGCTCTGTCTGCCATGCCGAGAGGAAAAGTCCCCTCACCCATAGCGCGGATACCGGAAAAATTGACCTCAAACGGTCAAGCGGAACGGAAATTCTTCTCCGGCCGGTCGATAAAGTCCGTTTTCATAATGCTGATACGGCAGCGCGGGCGTCTGAAAAAAAAACGGAACCTTTCGACAGCTGAAAAAAAGAGGATGCAGCTTGAAACTGCATCCTCTTTTTCCTCTGTGTTATCCGCGCGTCAGTGCGCCGACGATGATGTTGGCGATCAGGCTGACCGCCGCGAGCACGGCGTACAGCATCGCCTGCGCGTGGCAGGCCTTCGCCTTGGGGTCATCCTGCCGGTCCTCCTGCTCACTGCGGCCGCAGATCATGCCGTAGCGCAGCTGCTGGAAGGCAGTCAGCGCGGCAAATGCGACGAACAGAAAGAGCAGCAGACGCTGAATGGTCTGCGCCGGCATTTTAGTGAACGATGTTGAGAACGATCGCTGCGATGACGAAGATCACGCCGACGATCGAGGTCAGACGAGCAAAAATGCGGTCAGAAGCGGAAGCCTTGCCCTTGCCGAAGAAGGTGTCTGCGCCGCCCTCGATGGCGCCGAGGCCCTGCTGCGCGCCCTCCTGAAGCAGAACGACAACGATCAGGAACAGGCTTGCGATGATCATGATGACAGAAAGAGCGATCTGTGCGGTAGTCATGTGTTTTTTTCCTCCATTACATTTTTCTTTTACCGCGGAACAGCGTCCGCGTCAGATTGCGTACATGATACTATATCATATTTCGCGCTGTATTTCAAGAGTTTTCCGCTCTCAAAGCGCAGCTTTCATGATATTTTTCAACGAGTCTCCCATGCGGCTCACGCAGAGCTTATGCGCCTCGAGGTCGACGCACGCCATGCGCACCGAGCCCCAGCCGTGCTTTCCGCCCTCGAACTGCTGCTCATGCGCGAGCTTTTTCAGCCGCTTCGGCACGTCCTTTTCCAGCTCGCCGGCGGCGAGGATGACCGAAACGATGGAGAAATCGTGGTTTTCATCCGGCTCAACGAGCGTTTCGAATGCCTTTTCCGCATACGCCCACCAGTCCGCAAGCTCGTCCGCGCCGAGCTTCGGCACGGCGAACAGCAGGCGGTATTCGTGCGCGTGGCCGACGCCGCCCGTCGGCATCAGACCGAGGATCTTGCGCTCGCTCTTGATGGTGAACGAGGAGCAGAGCGCCGCCATGCGGCCCGCGACCTCGACATTGGTCTGCGTGCGGAACGCCTTGTCCTGTGTCTCGAGCAGCCGGTCGCGCAGCGCGACAAATTCAGTCGAAAAATCCATGCCGCTCTCCTTTTTACAGGTCTTCCGGGTACTCGCCGTCCGCCGTCATCTGCGAAACCGCCGCCGTGATGACCGGCTTGTCCTCGCGGTAGGTCACGCCGTACCAGCGCGCGGAGGTCTTGAGGACCTTTGCGGTCGCCTTTCCTGCCTTGATGAGCGCGTCGACCGCGAACGGCAGGTAATATTCGCCCTTCATCGGATTTTCCGGCAGCTTTTCCGCGAAGAACGTGCGCAGGCCCTCGTCGAGCGAGGGCAGAAAGGACGGGGTGAAGCCCCAGAGATTGAGCGAGACCGGCGTACCCGGCGCGATCTCGCCGGCCGGCGCGTCGCCGTCCGCATCATAGCGGATGACGCCGTCCGCGTCGCGGTGGATGGAAGTGCGCTCGATGATGTGCGCGAGCAGGCCGTGCTCGTCCTCGGTGCACACGCCGCGCGAGACCGTGCCGTTCTCGGTGAGGGTGTTCTCGACCTGATAGCCGACCATGCAGTAGCGGAACCTGTCGTCGTCCTCCGCCTGCGACAGATAGTCGTACATCTTGCGGAAGGCGTCCGCGCCGTAGAAATCGTCCGCGTTGATGACCGCGATCGGGCATCCCTCGGTCAGCTCCTTCGCGCACCAGACCGCGTGCGCGGTGCCGAGCGGCTTTTCGCGTCCCTCGGGCGCCTTCAGGCCCTCCGGCAGACGGTCGAGCGTCTGGTAGGCGTAGTCGACCTGCATGAAGCGGCGCGCCTTCGCGCCGATGGCCTGCTCGAACGCCTCGTGCAGCTCGGGGCGGATGATGAACACCACGCGCTCGAAGCCTGCGCGGTGGGCGTCGTAGACCGAGTAATCCAGAATGATCTGACCGTTCGGACCGATGGGGTCGATCTGCTTGAGGCCGCCGTAGCGCGAGCCCATACCTGCCGCCATAATGACCAGAACCGGTTTATTCATATGTTTTCTTCCTTTCAAAGCGGCGTTTTCGTGTCGTCCGCCGCTGTGCTGTATTTCGCCTAGATACTTTTATTATATCGTAAGGGCGGGTAAAATACAAGAGCGAAGCCGCCGCCGCGGCGCAGGGGACGGAGACCGTGCATTTTTACCTTTTTCTGCAGGAGATTATGCGGTCTTGCCCAATCCGCCGACACGCAGCATTTGCTTTTTTGTCGAAAAGCACGAAAACAATCCGCCGTTTTCGCGGACGATTGCCAAACCGCACGAAAAGTGCTAAAATAGGTCTGATATAATGTTATACACGTTTCGTTAGTTATCTGATACAGAGAGGAATATGACTGATGCGCAAAACTAAAATTATCTGCACCCTCGGTCCTGCGACCGACGGTATCCTGCCCGAAATGATCAAGGCGGGCATGAACGTTGCCCGTATGAACTTCAGCCACGGCTCCCACGAGGAGCACAAGGCGCGCATGGACGCGGTAAAGGCTGCCCGCAAGGAGCTCGGCATGCCGGTCGGCATCATGCTCGACACCAAGGGCCCGGAGATCCGCACCAAGACCTACAAGGACGGCAAGATCGAGATCGTCGAGGGCCAGGAGTTCACCCTGACCACCCGCGACATCGAGGGCGACAACACTATCGTCTCCATCACCTACGAAGGTCTGCCGAACGACGTTCAGCCGGGTACCCGCATCCTCATCGATGACGGTCTGGTCGCGTTCGAGGTGCTCAAGATCGTCGACGGCACCGACATCGTCTGCAAGGCGCTCAACGGCGGCCCGCTCTCCAACCGCAAGTCCATCAATGTTCCGGGCATCAAGCTCAACATGAAGTTTATCTCCGACAAGGACCGCGAGGACATCGAGTTCGGTCTGACGCAGGACATCGACTTCATCGCCGCTTCCTTCACTCGCTGCGCACAGGACGTCCGCGACATCAAGGCCATCCTCAAGGCGCACGGCAAGGAAGACGTCGAGATCATCTGCAAGATCGAGAACATGGAAGGCGTAAACAACATCCAGGAGATCCTCGACGAGGCGAACGGCGTCATGGTCGCCCGCGGCGACCTGGGCGTTGAGGTTCCGTTCGAGGAGCTGCCGGAGATCCAGAAGAACATCATCAAGACCTGCATCTCCCGCGGCAAGCGCGTCGTCACCGCGACCCAGATGCTCGAGAGCATGGCGAAGAACCCGCGCCCGACCCGCGCAGAGGTTTCCGACGTCGCGAACGCAGTCTACGACGGCACCTCCGCGATCATGCTGTCCGGCGAGACCTCGGTCGGCAAGTACCCGGTAGAGACCGTCTCCACCATGAGCCGCATCGCCGAGAACGCCGAGCGCACCATCCACTATGACCGCCGCCGCGTCACCCGTCTGGAGTTCCAGAACATGCACGTTTCCGGCGACATGAAGACCCTCGCCATCTCCCACGCGACCTGCTCGACCTCCGCTGACCTCGGCGCGAAGTGCATCGTTGCCTTCACCGAGTCCGGCTCGACCGCGCGCGCCGTATCCACCTACCGCCCGGGCACGCTCATCGTCGCGGCTACCCCGTGCGAGCAGACCTTCAACCGTCTGTCCATGTCCTGGGGCGTAAAGCCGGTTCTGGTCGCAAAGCGCCCGTCCTCCGGCACCGAGCTGTACAGCCTGTCTGAGCAGGCTGCCATCCAGACCCTCGACCTGCGCGTCGGCGACATCATCACCATCACCGCAGGCATGCCGGTCGGCCATGTCAACTACACCAACACCCTGCGCGTTCACCAGCTCACCGAGCTGTCCTTTGCACCGTTCGTTCAGGACTAAAGAAGGTCGCTTATGTCTTTCAAACGCTTCCGTCGCATTCTCGTCCGTCTGCTGACCGTCGTCGTCATCCTCGCGACGGCCGGCTCGATCGGTCTGTACGGATACCGCGCTGTCTTCGGCTATCACTATGACTCCTCGCTCTCCGGCGAGGATCTCTCGGCCGGCATTCAGGCGGACGAAAACATCACGAATATCGCCCTGTTCGGTCTGGACACCCGTCCGGGGGACGAAAAAAGCCATTCGGACTGCATGATGATCGTCACGATCGACAACACGCGCGGCAAGATCAAGCTGTCCAGCCTGATGCGCGACTCGCTCGTCGAGATCGACGGCGTGGGAGAGGACAAGCTCAACGCAGCCTATTTCCGCGGCGGCCCGAGCCTCGCCATCCGCACGATCAACGAGAACTTCGGCACGGACATCAAGGACTATATCGCCGTGAACTTCGAGCAGGTCGTCGAGATCGTGGACGCGCTGGACGGCATCGAGATCAACGTTGCCTCCGAGGATGAGCTGACCGAGCTCAACCGCGTCATCCGCGACTACGGCCTCGAGCAGGGCAAGGAATTCTCCCCTGTCGAAAAGACCGGCCTGCAAACGCTGGACGGCGTGCAGGCGCTGTGCTACGGCCGCATCCGCAAGGGCAACACCGGCGACGACTGGAGCCGCGTCGAGCGCCAGAGCGTCGTGCTGAACGCCATGTTCGCGAAGATCAGCTCGATGGACGTAAACGGCCTGCTCGGCATCATGAACCGGCTCATGCCCTACGTCACGACCTCGCTCGCTCCGGCGGACGTTGCGCCCCTGATCGTCGGCGCGGTCAAAAACGGCGTCCCCGCTGTGGAGCATGTCCGTTTTCCGCTCGACGGCGAATGGAAGTATTACGGCTCGTCCAACGAGTACATCATGTACGACGTGGACGTCGTGGCCGACGAGCTGCACGAGTACATCTACAACGATGTAACGCCCGGCACAGCCGCTCCCTCCGGCAGCGACGGCAGCACGGACAGCGATGACCCCGCCGACAGCACGACCGGCACTTCTTCTCCGGCCGCCGGCAGCCATAAGACCGAGACGGTCGACCCCGAGTCGCTCGTCGAGGAGGGCGGCAGCTACGACGCCTCCACCGGCGATTATTATGACTCGGACGGAGACAGATACTATCTGGACGAAAACGGCAATCGGGTGTATTATTAACAAGTAAATAATCGCAGCAGGGGAGCATGACCGCGGTTATGCTCCCCTGCTTTTTTCGGCGGCGCCGCCGCCTCACTCCCCCCCGCAGGACAAACAGGAAGAAAGAAATATAGGAGCGGATATTATGTATGTAAAACGAGTTCTCCCAAACGGCGTGCGCATCATCTCTGAGCGTCTGGACAATGTGCGCACGGTATCGGTCGGCATCTGGGTCGGCAACGGCAGCCGCTATGAACCGGCGGAGCTGAACGGCATTTCGCACTTCATCGAGCACATGATCTTCAAGGGCACGGAAAAGCGCTCCGCACGTCATATCGCCATCGCTATTGACGCGCTCGGCGGTCAGGCCAACGCCTTCACCGACAAGGAATGCACCTGCTACTATATGAAGGTGCTCGACAGCCGTCTCCAGACCGGCATTGCCCTGCTCGCGGATATGTTCCTCGAGTCGCGCTTCGCGCAGGAGGACATCGAGCTCGAGCGCGGCGTTGTGCTCGAGGAGATCGATATGTATGAGGACTCCCCCGAGGACGTCGCCATCGACAAGCTGTTCGAAAAGTGCTATGACGGCTCTTCGCTCGGCCGCCCCATCCTCGGCACGGAGGAGACGCTCGCGCCCATCACGACCGAGATCATGCACAAATACATGCACGAGTATTACCGCCCGGAGGACACGGTCATCGCGGTCTCCGGCCATTTCACGGACGAGGATCTTGACTATATCGCAGACCTGTTCTCGGTCATGACCGGCTCGGGCCGCAACCAGACCACCCCGGCGGTATACAAGCCCTCGCTCGTGCTCCGCAGCAAGGAGATCGAGCAGAACCACCTGTGCCTGTCCTTCCCCGGCGTGTCCGCGCTGTCGGAGGACCGCTTCACGATGAACCTGCTGTGCAACATCCTCGGCGGCGGCATGTCGTCGCGCCTGTTTCAGAGCATCCGCGAGCGGAGCGGTCTGTGCTACTCGATCTACACATTCACCACGCCGCATCAGGACACAGGTCTGATGTCGATCTACACCGGTCTCGGCGAGGAGACCGAGCGCCGCGCGCTCGAGCGCATTTTGCAGGAGCTGCATCAGTTCTGTGAAGACGGCCCGGCGCAGGACGAGATCTCCCGTACCCGCGAGCAGGCCAAGACCACGCTGCTCATGGGTCTCGAGAGCACGGGTACGCGCATGATGACCATCGGCCGCAGCGAGCTGATCCGCGGCGAGGTCTCGAGGATCGAGGATGTGCTCGCCGGCTACGACAGCGTAACGCGGGATGATATTCTTGAGCTGGCGCGGCGGATCTTCGACCCGGCGCAGGCGTCGCTTGCCGTTGTCGGCAATCCGGGAGCAGAGGACGAATATCGGGAGCTTCTGTCGAAGCATCTGTAACTGCCGGACGGCATCCTAAAAATCTTTTCCATCTGCTGACGGTTGACCTTCCGCCGATACAGCGGCGCGCCGCTGGAGGCGACTTTACGCTCAAAGTGAGCGTGCACAATGGCCGCCTTCGGCGGCCCGGGAGAGCCGGTGTTCACCGGCGGGAACAAAAGGGGACAGGACACCAAACATGGTTTCCTGTCCCCTCTTGACTCCCCTTACCTTCCTTTGGACGCGACTCCCTGCGGTCGCGCGTCTAAATGCGAGGGGCCCACAGGGACGTTTGGTGCTCCAAGGTTACACCCTTGATCGAAGCGGAGCTTTTCGCAGCGGAGAACTGCCGCCCGGCACTGTCTGGCCGCGCACTGTTATGCGCGGCGGTTTACGCAAAGTAAATTCAGGGTCTGACAGCGTCCCAAAATCTGCCCGACGCACGGAACCGAGCCCCTGTTTCCCCCGTTTCGCCGCGCAACCGAAGGGCGTCGCGGCGCAAAGGAGGGTTTGGGGGAGTCAAGAGGGGGCAAGGGAACCATATGGTGCCCTTGCCCCCTTTTGCCCCTCGCCGTGGGCACGGCGTACACCGCCGGTGAACACCAGCACCTCCGCCGCCAGACGGCGGCAATGCCCGGTCTGCCCATCGGCAGCCAATCTCGCCTGCGGCGGCAAGCCGCCGGAACGGCGGAACCGCTCACCCTCTGCTGAGGGTAAAGGCCATGGCACACTGCTGTATCGGCGGAAGATTTCATGATTGCAAATCGTATAATTATACTGAGGGTATAGAAAACGACCGTCTCCGGATTGGAGACGGTCGTCTTGTTTTTTTACGACAGGCGGTTTTTGAAATCCTCATAGCTGAACATGCGAACGACTTCGTCCGTGCCGTCCGCACGGCGGACGGCAATCAGCGGCAGAGGCATACCGTTGAACGTATTGGTCTTGACCATGGTGTACAGCGCCATATCCTCGAAAACCACCTGCTCGCCTGCCATCAGCGGCACATCGAACGAATACTCGCCGATGACGTCGCCCGCAAGACAGGTGCGGCCGGTCAGCAGATAATCGAACGCCTTGCACCCCGGCTCGCCCGCACGCATGACCGGCGGACGGTACGGCATTTCGAGCACGTCCGGCATATGGCACGCCGCCGAGGTATCGAGAATGGCGATATCCTTGCGGTTTTTCATGGTCTCGAGCACGGTCGAGACCAGATAGCCGGCGTTCAGCACGACCGCCTCGCCCGGCTCGAGATAGATCTGCACCTTGTACTTGTCGCGCAGGTAGATGATGCAGTTGACGAGCGCGTCCACATCGTAGTCCGCACGGGTGATGTGATGGCCGCCGCCGAGGTTGAGCCACTTCATGCCCTCCATGTAGCGGCCGAAGCGCATTTCAAACGCCGCGACCGTGCGCACGAGATCGTCCGCGTTCTGCTCGCACAGCGTATGAAAATGGAAACCCTCGATGCCGTCGAGCAGGTCGGGCTGAAAGTTCGCCTCGGTGATGCCCAGACGCGAGGTCGGGCCGCACGGATCATAGATGGCGTGGTCGTCCGGCTGCGTCGAGCACTCCGGGTTGAGGCGCAGACCGCAGCTCTTTCCGGCCACGCGCGCCAGATTGCCGTACTTTTTCCACTGCGTGAACGAGTTGAACACGATGTGGTCGGCATAGTTCAGGATTTCATGGAACTCGTCCGGCGTGTACGCGGGCGAATAGACATGCGTCTCGCCGCCGAATTCCTCGTGACCCAGCCGCGCCTCGAACAGGCCGGACGCGGTCGTTCCGGCGAGGTACTCGCGCAGCAGCGGATAGGTCGAAAACATGGAAAACGCCTTCTGCGCGAGCAGGATCTTCGCGCCGCTGCGCCGCGCGACGTCGCGCAGCACCGCAAGGTTCTGCACAAGACGGTTTTCGTCGATGATAAAGCAGGGAGTCGGAAGATCGGTAAATCTCATATCAGTCCACCAGCACCGGCTTGTCGTCGATCTGCCACGGCAGCCCCCACTTGTTCAGCGCCTCCATGTACGGATCGGGATCAAACTCCTCGACCGTGTACACGCCCGGCTTGTTCCACTTGCCGGTCAGCAGCATCGCCGCGCCGATCATCGCCGGAACGCCGGTGGTGTAGCTGATGGCCTGCGAGCCGACCTCGCGGTAGCACTCCTCGTGATCGCAGACGTTGTAGATATAGGCGGTCTTTTCCTTGCCGTCCTTCTTGCCGGTGAAGATGCAGCCGATGTTGGTCTTGCCCTTGGTGCGCGGACCGAGCGTTGCCGGATCGGGCAGCAGCGCCTTGAGGAACTGGATCGGCACGATCTGATGGCCCTCGAACTCGATCGGGGTGGTGGACAGCATGCCGACGTTCTCCAGACACTTCATGTGGGTCAGGTAGGACTGGCCGAAGGTCATGAAGAAGCGGATGCGCTTGACGCCCGGGATGTTCTTCGCGAGCGACTCGATCTCCTCGTGATGCAGCAGGTACATGTCCTTGTGGCCGACCTGATCGAAGTCGTACTCGCGCTTGATGGACATGGCCGGGATCTCGACCCAGTGGCCGTCCTCCCAATAGGAGCCGGGCGCGGATACCTCGCGCAGGTTGATCTCCGGGTTGAAGTTGGTCGCGAACGGATAGCCGTGGTCGCCGCCGTTGCAGTCGAGGATGTCGATGGTGTCGATTTCATCGAACAGATGCTTCTGTGCGTAAGCGCAGTACGCCTGCGTTACGCCCGGGTCAAAGCCGGAGCCGAGCAGAGCGGTCAGACCGGCCTCCTCGAACTTCTTCTTGTACGCCCACTGCCACGAGTAGTCAAAGTACGCGGTAAAGCCCTCGTCCTTGCAGCGCTTCTCGTAGATGGCGCGCCACTCCGGATCGTCGGTGTCCTCCGGCTCGTAGTTTGCGGTGTCCATGTAGTTGACGCCGCACTTGAGGCACGCATCCATAATGGTGAGATCCTGATACGGCAGAGCGATATTCATGACGATGTCCGGCTTGTACTCGTCGATGAGCGCACACAGCTCGTCCACGTTGTCCGCGTCCACCTTTGCGGTACGGATTTTGGTCGCTGTCGTGCCGTCGAGCTTCTCCTTGATGGCGTCGCACTTGCTCTTGGTGCGGGACGCGATCATGATCTCCTCAAAAACGTCGCTGTTCTGGCAGCACTTGTGAATGACAACGCCGGCAACGCCGCCGCAGCCGATGATCAATGCTCTTCCCATGGTTAGTTCCTCCTTGGTGTAACTTAAATGATATGATTTGGATTTGTTGAATGATTTAAACTGCCGCTCAAGAGACAAGCGAAGCTGCGCCGACGATACGCAGTTCCTAAGCGCACCGTACCGCATGGCATATGCAAATCTCTCTGTTTGGTACAATCTATCCTCGCAGGTGCTGTCTGTAACAAACCGTAAACGATTTGTGCGGCACTGCTATGCCGCACCCGGCAGAAGATAAATCGTCTGTGTAGCAGTATAGCAGCCAGCCCTGCGAACAGGCTGCTCAAGAGGACGGACTCCGAAGGCAGTCCATCCTCAGCAGAGAAAAAATCCTCTGCCGTTCTCTGTTTCGGAGCGGTCGTCGGTCTCCGGTCTGCGCCAGACTATGAAGCAAAAGGAAGTGGGAGTTAAGAGGGTAGAAACCTTGGTGTCTACCCTCTTGCCCTCCGCCGCGGGTGCGGCATTCTCCCGTTCGCAGAACGGATGCGCAAATCGAAAACGCTTTCGTTATTCCTCTACTTTTTCGAGCAGCTTCTGCACATAGTTCGGCAGATAGAACGCGCCCTTGTGCAGGTTGGTGTTGTAGTATCCGGTTTCGAGGCCGAGGCTGTTCCACCAGTCCGGGTCGAGGTCGCGCACGGGATGCACGCCGCGCGACGAAAAGCCGAACAGCCAGTGGCCGGACGGATAGGTCGGGATGTGCGCCTGAAACAGGCGGCTGAGCTCGAACGAGTGCACGATATTGCGATGTGCGCGCTGGCAGGCGAGCGCGTCGCCCCTGTAGAACGGGCTTTCGTGCTGATTGACCAGCACGCCGTGCTCGTGGAGCGCCTTGTAGCAGTTGCCGTAGAACTCCATCGTGAACAGACCCTCGCCCGGGCCGAACGGGTCGGTCGAGTCGATGATGATGAGGTCGTATTCGTCCTCGATGCGGCGGATGTACTTGAGGCCGTCCTGATACAGGATATGGACGCGCGGATCGTCGAGCGAGCACGCCACGCCGGGCAGATACTCCTTGCAGACCGCGACAACGCGCTCGTCGATCTCCACGAGGTCGATGTGCTCGATGTGCTTGTAGCGGCACAGCTCGCGGACACAGCCGCCGTCGCCGCCGCCGATGACGAGCACCTTTTTGATCTTCTCGCCGAGCACGGCCATCGGCACATGCACCATCATTTCGTGGTAGATGAACTCGTCGCGCTCGGTCAGCATCATGTAGCCGTCGAGCGTGAGAAAGCGGCCGAACTCCTCGCATTCAAATACGTCGATGCGCTGAAAGTCGCTCTTTTCGGTGTGAAGCTGGCGGTCCACCTGAATTTGCAGGCCGACCGTCGGCGTGTGCATTTCGGTAAAGGTAAGTTGCATGGGGAAAACGCTCCTTTTATTCCGGGCTGATGACGCCGCGGATGACCTGAAGGCTGTTCACCTCAGGGTCCTCGGTGCCGAGCAGCATGCAGTTCTTTTCCTTGGCGTAGCGGATATAATCGAGAATGTCGCGCGTGATGCGCTCGCCGGGGGCGAGGATCGGGATGCCGGGCGGATAGCACATGACGAACTCCGCGCAGATGCGGCCGACCGAGCTGTCGAGCGCGACCGACTGCTTGTCCGCGTAGAACGCCTCCTGCGGCCCCGCGACCACCTGCGGCGAGATATATTCCTGCCGCATGAGCGTCGCCTTGTCGCGCTTATAGCGGCGGCGGATGTCCGCCAGCGCGGCTACGAGACGTTCGAGGTCACGCTCCCGGTCGCCGACCGAAACATAGGCGAGCAGATTGCCGAGGTCGCCGAACTCGGTCTGAATATCGTAGTAATCGCGCAGGATGTCATAGACCTCGATGCCGGCGAGACCGACGTCGAGCGTATTCACCGCGAGCTTGGTCGTGTCGAAATCGTACACGGTGTCGCCGTTGATGAGCTCGCCGCCGTAGGCGTAGTAGTCGCCGATCTGGTTGATCTCCTCGCGGGCATAGGTCGTGAGGTCAACGACCTTTCGGAAAATCTCTTTTCCGTGCAGCGCAAGGTTTTTGCGCGAAATGTCAAGGCTGACCATCAGCAGATACGAACCCGAGGTCGTCTGGGTCAGGTTGATAATCTGGCGGACGTGTTCGGCGTTCATCGACGGGCCGCACAGCAGAAAGCTCGACTGCGTGAGCGAACCGCCCGACTTGTGCATGGAAACCGAAGCGAGGTCGGCGCCTGCCGCCATGGCGGAGACCGGCATATTCTCCCCGAAGTAGAAATGCGTGCCGTGCGCCTCGTCCGCAAGCACCTTCATGCCGGCCGCGTGCGCGAGCCTTACAATTTCCCGGATGTTCGAGCAGATGCCGTAATAGGTCGGGTTGTTGACGAGCACCGCCTTCGCGGACGGGTGCTTCTCGATGGCGGCCTTGACGTCCGCGACCGACATGCCGAGCGAAATGCCCAGACGGTCGTTCATCTGCGGATTGACATAGACCGGTATCGCGCCGGTGAGCACGAGCGCGTTGATGACGCTGCGATGCACGTTGCGCGGGAGAATGATCTCGTCGCCGCGTTTCACGACCGAGAGTATCATCGCCTGCACGCTGCTCGTCGTGCCGCCGACCATGAGGAAGGCGTGCGACGCGCCGAACGCATCGGCCGCCAGTTCCTCCGCCTCGCGGATGACGCTCGTCGGGTGACACAGGTTGTCGAGCGGCTTCATCGAGTTGACATCCACGGTCATGCACTGCTGACCGAGGAACGCCGTCAGCTCGGGCGAGCCGCGTCCGCGCTTGTGGCCGGGAACGTCGAACGGCACAATGCGCATATCCTTGAAGTTTTCGAGCGCCTCCATGATGGGCGCGCGGGATTGATCCATAGAAATGCCTTCTTTCGGCAGAAATTAGGGTTTAGTAAATGTTTTTGCCCGAAAAGATCTCGATCATCTCACGGCGGAGGTCAGAGTGGATCTTGAGACGGGTCTTGGGCGGCAGCTCGTAGATGTCGGTGTTGAACAGGTAGTTCTGAAGGTCGATCTCCTTGAGCAGCATGCGGGTGTGGAACAGGTTGGCCTGATACACGTTGATGTCGTAGGCATCGTAGCGGTCGAGCGTCGCGGGGTCGATAAAGTCCTGAATGGACGTCATATTGTGGTCCATGAACAGTTTTTTTCCCTCAATATCGCGCGTAAAGCCGCGCACGCGGTAGTCCATCGTGATAATGTCCGAATCGAACGAGCCGATGAGGTAGTCGAGGGTGGACAGCGGCGTGATCTCGCCGCAGGTGGCCACGTCGATATCCACGCGGAAGGTCGCAAGGCAGGTATCCGGATGGTACTCGGGGTAGGTGTGCACGGTGACATGGCTCTTATCGAGGTGCGCCACGATGGTATCCGGCTCGAGCGCCGGCTTCATGTGCTCCTCCGCGATCAGGAAGGTGACGGAAGCGCCCTGCGGATCGTAGTCCTGCTTGGAGATGTGCAGCACATGTGCGCCGATCATCTCGGTCAGCTTTTCCATGATGCCGGTCAGTCGTTCGGAGTTGTACTGCTGGTCGATGTACTTGATGTAGTCGAGCTGCTCGCGCTCGGTCTTTGCGTAGCAGACATCGTAAATGTTAAAGGACAGTGCCTTGGTCAGATTGTTAAAGCCGTAGAGCTTAAGCTTGTTCTCCATATCATATCCTCACAAAAATAATAAAAAAATCCCCGGATGGAAGGGAGTGCACCGGGCACGCTTTCACCTTGGGGAAAATCAATCATTCTCTTCTCGCGCGGAGTGACCGCACTGTTTTTCGTGTCTGTGGAAGAGGAAAGAGTCTATATAGCAAGAATCGTTACTTTTACTACTCTTATTGATTGTTTCACAAGTGTATGCGCCCGCGGCACACGGCTTTTAGTCAGCCAACTTATAAAAATTCAATAAGGCAACAAAGTTGCCATGTTCGGCATTTGACCCGGCTGTCCGTATGGCCTTAGCGCCTTTCCGGAGGGAAAGGGCGGTCAAAAAAATTCTGCTGGTAAAGGCTTTGCCTCTCCGAGTAGTTTTATTATATCGTACCGCCGGGTGGAATGCAAGGCTTTTCAGGAAAAGCCTTTGTAAAAGGCTTTGTAAATCCTTAAAAACCTTATCGTCAGCAGGAGGCAGACCTTTCCGCCGATCCAGCGGCGCAGCCGGTGGAGGCGAGTCAGGCCCTCCCCGGGCCGGGGATATTCGCCATGACATGGCGTGGGAGTGCCGCCGCCCGGCGGCGGGGGCAAAAGGGGAAAAGGGCACCGCATGGTTCCCTTTCCCCCTCTTGACTCCCCCAAACCTTCCTTTGCGCCGCGACGCCCTTCGGTTGCGCGGCGAAACGGGGGTTACGGGGGCTCGGTTCCGTGCGTCGGGCAGGTTTTGGGACGCTGTTATGCCCTGAGGTCAGTTTGCGTAATTTGCCGCGCATAACAGTGCGCGGCCATCCGGTGCAGGGCGCGAACGCCGTTGCTGCGAAAAGCTCCGCTTCGATCAAGGGTGTGCCCTTGGAGCAGCAAACGCCCCTGTGGGCCTCTCGCATTTAGACGCGCGACCGAAGGGAGTCGCGTCCTAAGGAAAGTTTGGGGAGTTAAGAGGGGAAAGAAAACCTTGGTTGTCTTTCCCCTCTTGCCCCCGCCGCCGGGCGGCGGCAATGCCCGGCCTGCCCATCGGCAGCCAATCTCGCCTGCGGCGGCAAGCCGCCGGAACGGCGGAACCGCTCACCCTCTGCCGAGGGTAAAAGCCATGGGGCGTCAAGTCGCCTCCACCGGCTGCGCCGCTGTATCGGCGGAGGGTCTCCCCTCTGCTGAGGGTAAAAGCAGCCTGCTTTTTTTGTCATAAAAAGTTTACACCCCTTCGGGTGGAAAATCCGCGCCGATCGTAGTACAATAAGATTACAAGACAGGATTGGAGAGAGATAACGCTTGAAAACTTCCGCTTTTCACCGCAGAAAGAAGGGAAAACGCGCCGTAAATCCCGCTGTGATCGCCGTCGCCGTGCTCATGCTGCTTTCCTTTATGGGCGGCATGCTCACCCAGCGCGCGCTCACGAAAACGCCGCAGCAGGACGCGAACCTCAGCTACATAGACGGCATCCCCGTTTACACCGACTTCATCCCCGAGGGCAGCCGTGCGCGCCCTGGTCAGACGCGCGAGATCAAATATCTCGTCATTCACGAGACCGACAACTTCTCCGCCGGCGCGGACGCCGCGGCGCACAATTCCTTCATCCATCAGAACGCCGACGCAGACAGCGGCATCGTTTCGTGGCACTACACCGTGGATGACCACGAGATCTACCACCACCTCCCCGACACCGAGACCGCCTACCATGCCGGCGACATGATGACCGAGAACGGCGGCAACATGAACGGCATCGGCATCGAAATGTGCGTCAACGAGGGCGGAAACTACGAGCAGACCCTCATCAACACGGAAAAGCTGTGCGCGCAGCTGTGCCTTTCCTACAATCTGAACCCGGACAAGGCGCTCAAAAAGCATCAGGATTTCATGGAAAAGGTCTGCCCCGCGAGACTCATCAACGAGGGCCGCTGGGACGAGTTCTGCGCCGCCGTCAAGCAGAAATACACAGAGCTCAAGGCCGCCGACGCAGAGAATTAGAGTTAGCGCAGCGCAACCGTGTAAAAAAGAACCGTAAAAAGCAGGGGCGATTTGTCGTAAATCGCTCTTTCTTTTTGCCGCACGCTATGGTATACTGCAAAATGTACGCTGTCTGCTTCCGATGAGAAAGCGGCGGACAGCAGATCGATTAAAATTATCACATTGTGAAGGAGTGAACTGAAATGATCGTTGTACTCAAACAGAACAGCGACAAGGAACGTGTCGAACGACTGATGCAGCATTTCACGGATATGGGGCTGCGGATCAACTATTCCGAGGGCGAGGATACCACTATTCTCGGCCTGATGGGCGACACGACCCGTCTGGACGAAGGTGACATTATGGCGTATGACGTGGTCGAGCGCGTACAGCGCGTGACCGAGCCGTTCAAGGCTGTCAACCGCAAATTCCACCCCGAGGACACGATCATCGAGGTCGCGGGCCGCAAGATCGGCGCCGGCTACTTCAATGTTATGGCAGGTCCGTGCTCGGTCGAGAACGAGGCGCAGATCGTCGAGTGCGCGGAGCGCGTCAAGGCAGCCGGCGCATCCTTCCTGCGCGGAGGTGCGTTCAAGCCGCGCACCTCCCCCTACTCGTTCCAGGGTCTCGAGGCCGAAGGCCTCAAGCTGCTGCTCGAGGCAAAGCGCCAGACCGGCCTGCCGATCGTCACCGAGATCATGAGCGAAAAGCACCTCGACCTGTTCGCGGACGTCGACATCATCCAGCTCGGCGCGCGCAATATGCAGAACTTCATGCTGCTCAAGGAACTCGGCCGCTGCAACAAGCCGATCCTGCTCAAGCGCGGCCTGTCCGCGACGATGGAGGAGTTCCTCATGGCTGCCGAGTACATTTTCGCCGGCGGCAACAAGCAGGTCATCCTGTGCGAGCGCGGCATCCGCACGTTCGAAAAGATGATCCGCAACAACCTCGACCTGTCGGCTGTTCCGCTCGTCAAGATGTTCAGCCACCTGCCGATCATCATCGACCCGTCTCACGCAGCAGGCCGCCGCGACATGGTTCAGCCGCTCTCCCGCGCCGCGATCGCTGCCGGTGCGGATGGCCTGATCATCGAGGCGCACAACGACCCGAAGCACGCGCTGTGCGACGGCGCGCAGTCGCTCGACCTCGACCAGTTCGATCATGTCATGTCCGACATCAAACGCCGCGCCGAGTTCGAAGGCCGCGTAATGATGCCGTAAATCAAGGAATATATACATAGAAAAAGCACACCCTGATGGGTGTGCTTTTTCGCGCCCTTCGGGCGCAGTTTCCTGCCGCATTTTGCCTTCGGCAAGACAGGCAGGACAGGCGCTCCGCAGAGCACCGCATTAAAATCCCCGTAAAAGTCCAGCTCTGCCGGACTTTTACTCCGCTGCCCGCGCCGCGGCGGCGCGGCCGCCCCTGCCGTGCAGGGGCGAGGGGGTTATCGCCCCCGGTTTCGCAAGGAACCGGGGGCGTATCTAAGGGGGACAGCGTCCCCCTTAGAGGAGATCACCGGTCTACGACCGGTATCTCCGTCATATCTTCCTCGTCGAGGTTCTTGAGGTAGTGCCTTGTCTCCTGCGCGATGACGCCCGAGAGCAGCAGCACCGCGATCAGGTTCGGGATCGCCATCAGCGCGTTCAGAATGTCCGCGATGGACCATATAAGGTCGAGCGCGAGCACCGGGCTGAACACGACGACCGCGAGGAACACCAGCTTGTACGGCAGGATCGCCCTGCGGCCGATGAGGTATTCCGCCGCCCGCTCGCCGTAGTACGACCAGCCGAGGATGGTCGAGTAGGCGAAGGTGATGATGCTGAACACAAGGATGGCCGGGCCGATGTACGGGATCTGCGCGAACGCGATCGTGGTCATCTGACCGCCGTTGGCGATGCTCGCCATATCCACCGCCGGGTTCTTCATGATGGTCGAGATGAGCACGAGACCGGTCACAAGGCAGACAACGACCGTCGTCCAGAACGTGCCGGTCGCGGAAACGAGCGCCTGACGCACCGGATTGCGCGTCTGCGCGGCGGACGCGACGAGCGGCGCGGAGCCCATGCCGGACTCGTTCGAGAACAGACCGCGCGCCACGCCGTACTGGAGCGCGAGACGGATGCCGCCGCCGACCAGACCGCCCGCGACCGCGCCCGGCCGGAACGCGAGCGTGAAGATCGCCCGGAAGGCCGGGAGGATGTAGTCGAAGTTGATGCCGAGGATGACGATGCAGCCGAGCACATAGAACAGCGCCATGACCGGAACCAGCTTTTCGCACACGGTCGCGATGCTCTCGATGCCGCCGAGGATGATGATGGCGGTAACGATGCCGAACACGATGCCGATGGCGATGCGCGGAATGCCGATGGGCAGGTTGGTCTCGATGACCTCCGCGATGGCGTTGATCTGCGTGCCGCAGCCGATGCCGAACGATGCGAGCATCGCAAACAGCGCGAACAGCATGGCGAGCGTTTTGCCGAATTTCTTCCATTTCAGTCCGCGCTCGAGCGCGTACATCGCGCCGCCCATCATGCGGCCGTCTGCGGTCTGCACGCGGTACTTGACCGCGATCAGGCTCTCCGCGTACTTGGTCGCGATGCCGAACACGCCGGTCAGCCAGCACCACAGTACCGCGCCCGGACCGCCGAGATAGACCGCCGTGCCGACGCCGATGATGTTGCCCGTGCCGATGGTGGACGCGAGCGCGGTCGTCAGCGCCTGAAACTGACTGACGTCGCCCGGGGAGTCCGGGTCCTTGGTCACGGACAGGCGAATGCCCGTGAACGTCTTTTTCTGGATAAATCCGGTGCGCAGCGTCATAAAAATGTGCGTGCCGCACAGCAGGATGAGCATGGGCGCGCCCCAGATCCAGTTTTCGAGCGAGGTGATGATGCTCGAGAATGCCTCCATGTTTTTTCTGTCTCCTTTTTTCGGCGGAACCGGTTTCCGCCAGATTTACGGCACACTGCATAATTTCCGCAAATTGCTCCTGTTCCATTATGCGGTGCTGCCCTGCATACACTCTTCCCCCGTTTTCAGACAAAGAAAGGGAGCGAAGCATAGTGCCTCGCCCCCCGAACTTCTGAAACGGGAGCCGTCCGCGCGACAGCTTAGTGTCATAATACGCGAAACGCCTTATCAGTATAACATATTCCCCCCTGTAACACAAGTTTTTTCATCGGAGACAGGTGTTTTTATAAGTTCAGCGGCGTACAACCGGGATCTCTGCCGTATCCTTCTCGTCGAGGTTCGCGAGATAGTGGCGCGTCTCCTTCGCGATGACGCCCGAGAGCAGCAGCACAGCCACGAGGTTCGGAATCGCCATGAGCGCGTTGAGCACATCCGCGATGGTCCAGACAAGGTCGAGCGCGAGCACCGGGCCGAGCACGACGATAGCGGTGAAGAGCACCTTGTACGGCAGGATCGCCTTGCGGCCGAGCAGATATTCCGCCGCCCGCTCGCCGTAGTACGACCAGCCGAGGATGGTCGAGTAGGCGAAGGTGATGATGCCGATGACGAGGATGGCCGGGCCGATGTACGGGATCTGCGAGAACGCCGCCGTCGTCATCTGGCCGCCGTTTTCGATGGTGTCCATGTTGATGTTCGGGTTCTTCATGATGGTCGAGACCAGAACCAGACCGGTCATCAGGCAGACGACGACCGTATCCCAGAACGTGCCGGTCGCGGAGACGAGCGCCTGACGCACCGGATTGCGCGTCTGCGCCGCGGATGCGACGAGCGGTGCGGAGCCCATGCCGGATTCATTGGAGAACAGGCCGCGCGCAACACCGTACTGGAGCGCGAGACGGATGCCGCCGCCGACCAGACCGCCCGCGACCGCGCCCGGCTGGAACGCGAGCGTCAGGATTGCCTTGACGGCCGGGAGGATGTAGTCGGCGTTGATGCCGAGGATAACGATGCAGCCGAGCACATAGAACGCCGCCATGAACGGTACGAGTTTTTCGCAGACGACCGCGATGGACTTGATGCCGCCGATGATGACGACCGCGGTGATGATGCCGAAGATAATGCCGACAGCGATGCGCGGGAACGCGAACGGCAGGTTGTTCTCCATGACCTCCGCGATGGCGTTGATCTGCGTGCCGCAGCCGATGCCGAACGATGCGAGCATCGCGAACAGCGCGAACACCACCGCCATCACTCTGCCGAACGTTTTCCACGGCAGGCCGCGTTCGAGCGCGTACATCGCACCGCCCATCATGCGGCCGTCCGCCGTTTTCACGCGGTACTTGACCGCGATCAGGCTTTCTGCGTACTTGGTCGCGATGCCGAACACGCCGGTCAGCCAGCACCACAGCACCGCGCCCGGGCCGCCCATGAACACCGCTGTGCCCACGCCGACGATGTTGCCCGTGCCGATGGTGGACGCGAGCGCGGTCGTCAGGGCCTGAAACTGGCTGACGTCGCCCGGGGAATCCGGGTCCTTGGTCACGGACAGCCGGATGCCGGTGAATGTCTTTCGCTGAATAAAGCCCGTGCGCAGGGTCATGAACACATGCGTGCCGAGCAGCAGCACGATCATGGGCAGACCCCACAGCCAGCTGTCGAGGGCATTGATCATCTCGGTGAATTTCTCCATTTTTATACCCATCCTTTCGTTGCCCTCCGCGCCGCAGCAGAAGGCAAAAGGGCGCAAGACTGTACCGTCCCGCGCCCTTGCGAAATAATATCAGTATAATACCAGACAGCGATCCGAAAATCAAGAGCCGTCCGTAAATTTGGTGAAGTTTTTCATCTGACCTTATAAAATATTTACAAACTGATTATTTTATTCATGTCAGTACGGCGTTATAATAACCGCATCAACCGCAAAACTACTAATCCGAAGGAGATATATACATATGGCTACTCGTTACGAACTCAACAAGGAACTGGCGCAGATGCTCAAGGGCGGCGTCATCATGGACGTTACCACCCCGGAGCAGGCAAAGATCGCAGAGGAGGCCGGTGCCTGCGCGGTCATGGCGCTCGAGCGCATCCCGGCGGACATCCGCGCGGCTGGCGGCGTATCCCGCATGAGCGACCCCGGCATGATCCGCGGCATTCAGGAGGCTGTTTCCATCCCGGTCATGGCAAAGTGCCGCATCGGCCACTTTGTTGAGGCGCAGATCCTCGAGGCGATCGAGATCGACTATATCGACGAGAGCGAGGTCCTCTCCCCTGCCGACGACGTTTACCACATCGACAAGACCAGGTTCAACGTGCCGTTCGTCTGCGGCGCACGTGATCTGGGCGAAGCGCTCCGCCGCATCGCAGAGGGCGCGAGCATGATCCGCACCAAGGGCGAGCCGGGCACGGGCGACGTTGTACAGGCCGTCACCCATATGCGCGCGATGAACGCAGAGATCCGCCGCGTGCAGAACCTGCGCGAGGACGAGCTGTATGAAGCAGCGAAGCAGCTGGCCGTTCCGGTTGAGCTGGTGCAGTATGTCCACGAAAACGGCCGTCTGCCGGTCGTCAACTTCGCAGCCGGCGGCGTTGCTACCCCGGCGGACGCCGCGCTCATGATGCAGCTCGGTGCGGAGGGCGTATTCGTCGGCTCGGGCATCTTCAAATCCGGCGACCCGGCAAAGCGTGCGGCGGCGATCGTGAAGGCGGTCACGAACTACACCGATGCAAAGCTGATCGCAGAGCTGTCCACCAACCTCGGCGAGGCGATGGTCGGCATCAACGAAAACGAGATCGCTCTGCTCATGGCGGAGCGCGGCAAGTAAGCCATGGCAACCGGAATTTTAGCGCTTCAGGGCGCGTTCGCGGAGCACGCCGCCATGCTCGACCGTCTGGGCGAGCCGCATTTTGAGATCCGGCAGGCACGCGACCTCGAAAAGCCGCTCGACCGCCTCATCATCCCCGGCGGTGAGAGCACGGTCATGCGCCGCCTGCTGCACGACCTCGACCTGTTCGATGCGCTCCGCGCGCGCATCGCGGAGGGAATGCCGGTCTTCGGCACCTGCGCCGGACTCATCCTGCTCGCAAAGCAGGTCGACGGCGGCGTTCCGTGCTTCGCGACCATGGACATCGCGGTCAAGCGCAACGCCTACGGCCGTCAGCTCGGCAGCTTTTTCACGAACGACAGCTTCGAGGGACTCGGCACGCTGCCGATGACCTTCATCCGCGCGCCCTACATCGAGTCGGTGTCGGGCGGCGCGAAGGCGCTCGCTGTTGTCGGCGGCAAGATCGTTGCGGCGCGGCAGGATAATCAGCTCGTCACCGCGTTTCATCCCGAACTTGACAGCAGCACCGCCATCCACGAGTATTTTCTCAAAATGTAAGGCCAAAGGACGCTCTAAAAAAGAGCGTCCTTTTTGTTTCCGTTTCGTATAATATTACATTTCGTATTATTTCGCAAAATCCTCTTTCACGCCGGAGCAGGAGTTCTTTTTGTTTTATCTGTGCATTATATTACTACCAGTATATCGTATCTGCCAATTCCTGCTCGCAGGCGTCGAGGCATATTTCATGCAGGCGCTGCACGGCGTCCTCACTGCCGCGCAGCCTGTGCATCCATCTTCCGTCACAGGTGACATAGAATTCCGGCGGATAGTAATAAAGATAGAGCGGCTGGCCGTTATAATCCGTCTCGAGCTGGTAGGTCAGCTTTCCCTCCGGGTATCGGCCCAGAATTTCGGGAATGCTGTTCATTTTGATCTGCGGCAGCAGCTGGCGCACCTCATCCGTGTCGAGCCAGCGCGTAACATACGCCGAATACTGTCCCTGTATCGTGCCCAGCACCTCGATCTGTCCGATGCCCTCCGCCTTCGGCATCGGCGCATACGGCACGAGCCACGCCGCGAGCGCGATGCACGCCGCAGACGAGGCGAGCGCGTAAGTCAGTCTTTGTTTCACTGCGTTCCCTCCTCACTGAAAAAACAAACCGCCGGCGCGAAGGTTTGTTTTCACGCCGGCGGCTGATGATACGGTTTTTAAGCTGAAATTACTTCAGGCCTGCGGTGATGATCGCCATCTGGTAAACCTCGTCTGCGTTGCAGCCGCGGGACAGATCGTTGATCGGAGCGTTCAGACCCTGCAGGATCGGGCCGTAAGCTGCGAAGCCGCCCAGACGCTGAGCGATCTTGTAGCCGATGTTGCCTGCCTCGATGGACGGGAAGATGAAGGTGTTGGCCTGGCCTGCAACCGGAGAGCCCTTGCACTTGGTAGCAGCAACGACCGGAGATACAGCAGCGTCAAACTGCAGCTCGCCGTCGATCGCCAGATCCGGGTTCATTTCCTTTGCGTACTCGGTAGCCTCGCGGGACAGAGCGACCGTGCCGCCCTTGCCGGAGCCCTTGGTGGAGAAGGACAGAACAGCAACCTTCGGGTCGATGCCGAAAGCCTTTGCGGTGTTTGCGGTCTCGATGGCAACCTCAGCCAGCTTCTGGCTGCCCTTCAGGGTTACGTTGCCTTCCTTGTCCTTGCTGTCCGGATAGTCGATGTTGATCGCGCAGTCGCCCATAGCCAGCTTCTCCTCGACGCCGTCCTTCTCGCGAACGAGAATAAAGCAGGAGCTTACGAGGTGTGCGCCCGGCTTGGTCTTGATGAGCTGGAGCGCCGGACGAACGGTATCAGCGGTGGAGTAGGTAGCGCCGCCGAGCAGAGCGTCAGCCTTGCCCATCTTGACGAGCATGGTGCCGAAGTAGTTGCCCTTGGACAGTGCAGCGCGGCAGTCCTCCTCGCTCATCTTGCCCTTGCGGAGCTCTACCATCTTGGCTACCATGGCATCCATCTCCGGATAGGTTGCCGGATCGATGATCTCCATGCCCTCGATATCAAAGCCGCCCTTTGCAGCAGCAGCCTTAACAGCCTCTACGTTGCCGACCAGGATGGAGTCCATCAGGCCGTCCTTCTTCAGGCGGGAAGCAGCCTCAAGAATACGGGCATCCTCGCCCTCGGTAAATACGATGGTACGCTTTTCAGCCTTCAGAGCCGAAATCAGGTTCTCAAACATATTTCATTCTCCTTCGTTATCTCGTCCGTGCAGGCATACCTCACCCGCAGACAAACGTTTTCTATATACATTATACACCCGTGCAGGCGTGCTCACAAGACAAAATTTAGCTTTACCTGTCGGAAAAGCTGAACCCCCGGCTCTCACAGGGTTGCAGTGGGCAGTTTCGGGGGAAACTTCCGATGCAGGGCAATGTTCCCCTGCGGAAAGGAGCTTTTCCATGCAGATCATCCGATATCTGAACGGCGTCCCGCTCTCCGGCGCGATGCCGCCGCTCGTCCTGCCCTTCTCCCTGCCGCGCCAGCATGTTCCATTGCCGCCGCGTGCGCGCTCTGCTATACTGAAGGCGGAGGAACGCAGTCCCGGAAAGGGAAAACCATGAAACACACCGCTTTATACCTGCGCGTTTCGACCGAAGCGCAGGCCGACGAGGGCTATTCGCTCGCCGCACAGGCCGAAAAGCTCGAAGCCTACTGCCGCATGAAGGGCATCGACCGCTTCACGCAGTACGTGGACGGCGGCTTTTCCGGCTCGAACCTGTCGCGCCCGGCCGTGACGCAGCTCATCGACTGCATCCGCCGCGGCGAAGTCGAGCGCGTGGTCGTCTACAAGCTCGACCGCCTGAGCCGCAGCCAGAAGGACACGCTTTACTTGATCGAGGACGTTTTCGCGCCGCACGGCGTGGATTTCGTCTCGATCAACGAAAACATCGACACCGGCACGCCCTACGGCCGCGCCATGATCGGTATTCTGTCCGCCTTTGCGCAGCTCGAGCGCGAGAACATCTTCCTGCGCACGCGCATGGGCATGGTCGAGCGCGTCCGGCAGGGCTACTGGCCGGGCGGCGGCAAGATCCCCTTCGGCTACGATTACGATGCCGCGAAGGGCATCCTCGTGCCCAATCGTGATGCGGACACCGTGCGCGAGATCTACGCGCGCTATCTCGCCGGCGAGTCCGCCGGGGGCATCGCCCGGGCGCTCGGTCTGCGTTACGAGCATCTCGTGCGGCAGATCCTCGACCGCGAGAGCAACACCGGCGTTATCCTGTACAAGGGCGAGCGCTATCCCGGCCGCCATGAGCCGCTCATCGACCGCGAGACATGGCTGCGCGCGCAGCGCCGCCTGCACCGCCCCAACCGGCCGCGCGCCGCCGACGGCGGAAAGCTGCTGACCGGACTGCTCGTGTGCGGCCACTGCGGCGCAAAAATGCGCTATCAGAAATGGGGCCGCGCCGGAGACCGGCTGGTCTGCTACTCGCGCGACAAATCCAAGCCGCATCTCGTCCACGACGAAAACTGCCCGAACCGCGGCATCATGGCGCAGGAGATCGAGCGCATCGTGACCGCAGACCTTGCCCGGCTTGCCGCGCAGCCAGATCCGCCGTCCGCCCCGGCCGAGGACGAGCAGAGCTGCCGGAAAGCGCTCGCCCGTGCGGAGCGAAGGCTGCGGCGGCTGTACGAGCTGTACGCCGAGGACGAGGACGACACGCTCCGTGACGCCATCGCACGCGCGAAGCAGGACAGAGACCGCGCCTCGGAGGCGCTTCTCGCGGTGCAGCAGCGTGCCGGACAGGACGCAGAGAAAGAGGACGCGCTCGGCGCACTGCGCACGGTCGGCGCGCAGTGGGACAGTCTGGACGCGAGAGAGAAGCAGTCGCTTGTCCGCGCCTGCGTGGACAGGATCGTGCTCCGAAATGACCGCATCGAAATATTTTACGCCATCGAGGGCGCGGAACGCTCGGAGGTCCGCGCCGGATAGCTGTTTTTCCCCTTTGAACGTTCATGCCGATGATCATTGGGGAAATCCGCCGCTACCTGCGCGACAACAGCACGCTGCGCGTCTCGCGAAGCCTGCGCGACACGGCATACCGTGCTCTTCAGGCCAAGGAGGCCTTCGTGCGCGAGCATCAGCGCGAGCCGGATATTGTCGAGCTTGCCCGGGCGATGAATGTGCCCAAGGAGGAGGTCGTTTTCGCGCTCGACGCCATTCTCGACCCGGTCTCGCTGTTCGAGCCGGTTTTTCATGACGGCACCGACACGGTCTGCGTCATGGATCAGGTCGGCGACACGCGCAATACGGACGACCACTGGCTCGCCGCCATTGCCCTGCGCGAGGCCATCGACGGTCTGGATGACCGCGAAAAGCGCATCATCCGCCTGCGCTTTTTCGAGGGCCGCACCCAGATGGAGGTCGCTCGTGAGATACACCTTTCGCCAAACAAAAGGAAACAAGAAAAAGGGCAGAAAGCGGGGAAAACAGCCGCCGTCACGGCTTGAACCGCCCGGATTTCCATGGTATATTATAGATAAGGATGTGACGTTATGTCCGACCTGGATTTCGAGCGCAAGCACGCAGAGGATTTGCAGCGGCTGCGCGGTTTTCGCCTGCTGGATGATGATTTTATGAATAAGGTGTTTGAGGACAAGGCCTGTGCCGAGTTCCTGCTCCAGATCATCTTACAACGCACCGATCTGCGCGTACAGCGCGTACATGGTCAGCACGATATTAAGAATTTGCAGGGGCGCTCTGTGCGGCTGGATATTCTGGCCGTCGATGAAGCAGACCGCGTTTACAATATCGAGGTGCAGCGCAGTGACAAAGGCGCCGGCGTCAAGCGTGCCCGCTATAACAGCAGTCTGCTCGACGCCAATGTGACCGAGCCCGGCGATGAATATGAGAAGCTGAACGAAACTTATGTCATTTTCATCACGGAGCATGATGTACTGGACGGCAGCTGTCCGATCTATCACATTGACCGGACGGTCAGAGAAACCGGCGCATTGTTCGGGGACGAGTCGCATATCCTGTATGTAAACGCCCAGATCAAAGACGATACGGCTCTGGGGCAGCTCATGCACGACTTTTCCTGCACCAGCGCCGAAGAGATGCACTATCAAATTCTGGCGGACAGAGTTCGCTATTTCAAAGAAGATACGGAAGGAGTTGCGACTATGTGCAAGGCTATGGAAGATATGAGAAATGAAGCGGCGCGTGAAGCCGATAAAGCCAGAATGGTCAGGATTGCGCGGCGTATGTTGAACTCCGGCAAATATACCTATGAAGATATTGCCGATGCGCTGGAAATCAGTGTTGACGAAGTCAAGGCTCTGACTGAGAGCAGGCCAGCTTAATCTCTCCCGCTAAAAATTGCAGCTGAATAACAGCAAAAAATCCCTCCGGCTCCACCCTGTTCGAGTGGTTCCGGAGGGATTTTCGGTTTTATCAGATGATTCGGTGTGTCCCTGTCATTCTGTTTCGTTACATACCGCTTCGCCATACCAGTCGGGAATCTGGTTCCCATATTGTTCCTGCATCATCTGTGCGAGCGCCATGATACATTTTTTGTTTGTCGGTCTGCTGTGAAATCTCAGAATCGTATTTTGCGGATCGCCCTTCACCCGGCGCAGGCCGCCGCCATTCCATGCCGACGTGATCGCGTGCCGCACCGAACGCTCCACCGCGTGCACCGTTGTGCCGTACATGGCGGCAACGCTCGGATATACACATTTTGTCACTCCGACCTGTGCCGCAGGCTCGAGCAGCAGCTCAATCACCGCATCACGCAGATAATTGTACCCCGAAACGTGCGGCGGGATGCCGAGATTAAAGATATATGGCGTTAAGCGAAATTCAATTTCTCTCGCAGCAATCGTGCGCAGATTTTCCGCATGCAGCCCAGTTCCCCGCTCAATTCTATTCTTCATCTTATACACGACCTTCCTTTTGATTCTGTATTTCCAGCTTACCTCCTGCCTATACAAAAGTTATATCATAAGATTTCAAAGGAATAAAGTATGATTTTTTCGTGTAATATCCATTATTTCCCTATCGCGTCGAAATTCCGTATTCCAGACAGCATTTTATACAAATAATTTCCCGAATTTTGCATCTTCGTGTTAAGATACCGTTAAGGAAATCGTCCGAACACGGCAAGTGCCGTTTTGCCACATTTTCCCTATTTCGAAAAAGTGCTTGCTGATTTTTCGCCCCTGTGACAGATTTCCGCGCGTTCATTCCCTCCATCCCCTGAAAATCTGCTGATTTTTCACATCAGAATTTTCACCAGAGTGTTTCGAAAATTTCATGAAAATTAACAAAGCCGGAGTAAACCGACATATCCCCAGCAGATAAGACATTATCGTACAATTAGCTATATAAATATTCATTATTTTTCGCAAGGTTCTCTACAGAACTGTGCTCGAACGACTACGCAGAGTGCGAGCACGGCTTGCGTACCGTGAAGCCGCAGGATGTTACGAAGCATCTCGACAGGCGCACTGTGAGGCATTTTTGCTGTGCATTTTTCTGCACAAAAGCGCATTGACCGCTCGGGTGGACTCCGAAACGGTCAACGACTACTTTAAGTTTTGATCAATTAGGGGCTGACTGCGGTAGCAACGTCCCTTTCTGTTTGATTATACCGTGCGCTCCGGCTTTGTCAATACGACACGGCCGGAACTTTTTACATTGATAGCGTCTCAATCAAAGCTTATATCCGAGCTTGCGGTACTGCTCCAGATGCTTATGCGCCCGGACGCACTGTTTCTTTCTCTTGCGGTCCTTCGCGCCGCCCGCGATGCAGCACAGCACCAGAACGGCGGTAATCAGCAGCGCAATCGGGAAAAACATCGTCACGACAAGGCCGATAACGGCGATCAATACCGTTCCCATCGCGAGTTTGGAGACCTCTTCTTTTGCCGCAGGCAGGTCTGCCTCCAGCGCCAGTTCGTCGTGCAGCCGCTTGCTCATCAGCCGGTCCAGCTCGGATACCATGACCGCCTTGTCCTGGTCGGAGTAAGTTCCATCAAGTACGCGCTGACGCAGGCCCATGTATTCCTGTTCGGTCGAGCAGAGCGTAAACATCGCTTCGATCTGGCTGATCGCGCTGCTCTGCGCATCCTGCGTAATCTTGATGGACGGCGCTGCTGCCGGGGTTGGAGTCGGAGCCGAGATTGGTGCTGCCGCAAGCTCCGGCTTATCCGTTTCTGCCTGAACAGCAGACGCTTTAGGCACTTTAGCGCTGAAATACTCTGCCGTATCGATCTTATGTCCGCAGAAGCTGCAAAAGCCGAACGGTTTCTCATCATTCAGCTTGATCGACTTTCCGCAGGCCGGACAGGTTGCATCTTTGATTGCCATTGTAATTCTCCTCTGTTTACATCATTTTCTCGCCGCATTCCATACAGAACATGGCGCTTATATCGTTTTCCGCACCACACGAAGCGCAGTACCGGAAAAGCGGTTCACCGCAGCTGCCGCAGAACCGTGCGCCCTCTTCTACTGCCTCGCCGCAGGACGGGCAAAACCGAACCGACGATGCAGGCAGCGCAGGCTCTTCCTGCGGAGGCTCGCAGAGCGCTTCCGCAATCACGCCGCCAAGCAGCACATGTACGATATTGCCGACCAGCTGTGCGAACTCGCCGAGATGATGCGGACCGATCTCTTCCGCCGGAAGAACGACCGTATTGCTCAGCTGAAGATACGGTTCAGCTAACGTGGCATGCACTGTCATTTCCGTAATCTCATTCAGCGCAAGCCGTTCACACGCATCGCCGTCCAGCCGGTACACCGCCCGGTCGGTAAAGAAAGCCGTGAGTTTCTGTGCGCCCTCTGGCGCGTCCCGATAAAGCACCGTCGGGATTTCAGGCGGCTCCTGCTGTTCCGCAATGCTGCGCATCCTCTGCCAGACATCTTCTCCGGTCTGCCACCGCGACATCGGATTAGGGAGCACCTGCTGTACCTGCCCCGGGAATGGGTTGCTGCACAGCACGGCATCTTTCAGCAGCTGCATTCGCTCCGCAATCCGTTCTCGGCGTTCGATATCGATCTGCGGCAGTTCCGCCGCGAACCGGCTGAGCAGACGTTTGCAGCTAAGTGCACCCGAAAACGGCGACAGTCTGCAAATCGATGCTTCGCGGAGAAATGCTTGCAGCATTTCCTTGAATTGCGGCACGTTTTCGAGGTCTTCCAGTGAAAACTGCGCTCTCTGCGTGCGCGTATGCAGCTCCATCATGGTACTGGACGGAAATTCGATCTCAATTCTGTCTCCGTACAGCGGAAAATGGACAAAATGCGCCTGCTCGTTCTCGAATGTGGTGATGTGCAGCATGGTATCAGTCAGACACAGCACCTGCCTTGTCATGCTGTACAGCAGCATTCTTTCGACCGTCATATCGCAGATCATATTGATAAACTTTTCGCTCTCCGGGTCAAGCTCGGCATTCGAGTTCTCATCGTACTCGCTGTCGATATTGACGAGGGATTCCCCAAGTTCTGCACTGCCGAAAATCTTCCGGTACTGCCGCGTCATCTCCTCCTGGAACGAACCCTGCTTCGCCTGTAAAATGACCACCTGGTCTTCTACCCGCTCGACCTGTTCGCGCACCAGCGGATGCGTGACCGAAATTTCCTTCAGCGCTTCGGCGCACTTTCGTGCCGCACCAATGTCTGACAGGTACGGATAGTCATCCAGAACAGCAGATACCTGCCTCCATTCCATGCGAACAAGGTCCGCTTCCTCTTTTGTCGGCAGGAGAACGCCCAGTGCGGTGCGCTCCTGTTCATCCTTCAGCCGGAGCAGCTCTTGCAGCTTCGCCTGGGCCTTGTTTTTTTCGCTCAGCCAGTCGTTATCATCCGCTGCGTGATAGCGTTCCGCCAGCTCGTCAAGCGCCTGTATTTTCTTCTGTACTGCGATGATCGTATCGCTCGGCATGTCTGCAATATAGGAAAGCTGTGCTTCAATGACCGCCGCCCTCTGCTTCAGATATTCTTCCCGCAAATGCAGATATTCGGACAGCGACTGTAGTTCCTTATCGTCCTCCGGATGCAGTCGATACAGTTCTCCATATATGCTGGGCTTGTACGGATAAAGCTGCACGCATTTTATCAGATAGTCGAAATACTGTTCGTCCGAAAGCTGTCCCTTCCGGTGCTGCGCCGCCGCATTTTTGAACGTCGCGTTTGCTTTCTCCTCATCATAATCCGGCATTTCAACATGCAGTTCATACCCGACGGTTTCTAAAACCTCATAAAAGATGCGCTGGCAGCGGAGATAAAACGCCTCCTTCAGCATTCCGCTTTTCTGCACATGCTGAAAGACCTGGCGTTTCGTGCCTGCGATCTGAGCCCAGTCTCCTGCCGCGGCAAATGAGTCGCCGACACCATGAATCAGTCCGCTGCCTGCGTTCAGCATACCGGCCATCACGGCGCCTTTGATCGCACCCGAAAAACCAAATCCGCCGCCCTGCCAGTGTCTCCGGCTTGCCTTTTGCGCGGCACGGTACTGCTCCTGCTGCTCACGAGCCTGCTCAATCTGCTCCCGTGCCTCGTACAGTTCCTTCATGCAGGGTTCGTAAATCAGTTCGTTTTCGTATTCTCCGTAAAAGCTCACCGGCGTATAGGACAGAACACCAGCACTCGGCAGAATACCCACGGACGATATCACAAGGTTCCGTATGCGGCTGTCCGCTCCCTCAGGCAGGTATCGAAAGATGTCTTCAAACGAAGAAATATTAGACGAATAAAACCGGTCGAAATCTTTCACCGTCTCGTTATATCGCGGCCAGAATTGCTGTTCGATTGCATTATAGATATCCTGCGCATGTGAAAAACGGATTTCTCTTCCGTGCACCGTAAACGCATGCTCTCTGTACTCCATCGGCAGTCCCCCCTCAGTTGTCTTTATTATACACCCAAAGTTCCCTCATTTCCACCCTAATAGTTTATTCTTTGCAGGAACTATCCGGGGTACACTAAATGAAAAGACTTGACGGAGGAACAGAATGGACTGGATAGCGATTGGCGGACGAATCCGCAAGCAGCGCGAGTATTTAGGACTGACGCGCGAGCAGTTTGCTGAAAAACTGGATATTACGCCGAAATTCTGTTCAGATATCGAGCTCGGCATTAAGGGTATGTCTGTCCCGACGCTGTGCCGTATCGCCTCGACGCTCAGCCTGTCCACCGACTATATCCTGTTCGGAAAGCAGGAAAAGAAGGACAAATTCTGGGCATTCAAGGCGCTTTCTCCGATGATCGAGAGCGTAACACCGAGTCAGCTTCCTTATCTGGAAAACGTGCTGAAAACGGTTATCAGCGCCATGAATCATAAAGAGGATTAATAAAAAAACAAACGGGAAGGACCATACTCGATGAATATGGTCCTTCCCGTTTCAGCTTTTTGTATGTGCAGTCATCCTGTTGTACATTTTCTGTATAAAAGCGCGATGACCGCTCGGATTAGGCCCCGAACGGTCATCGACTAAAAATCGATACTTAACAAGGGTTCTGACTGCGGTAGCAGCGTCCCTCTATATTTTTATTATAACGTGCGCTCCGGCTTTGTCAAGGCGACAGAGCTGGAGCTTTTTGCTCGATGTATTTCCTACCTTCATCCTGCCCTCTTGCATAAATCGCTATAAGAGCTCCATCTGCACGGAGTTTTAGTCCAAGCTTGCCGGAGTTTTAGCTCCACTCTGCCGCATTAGAGCGCCAAAGCCTTTATAATGAATATGCACGGCAACTGCTGTTACACATTTATCTGGAGGTTTTGAAATGACAGACTATTTGAAAATCCTGCGGCTAGACTATCTTGACTACAGTCAGCGGAGAATCGCAGACAGCGCACGCTGTTCACACCATACTATTCGTAAGGTATTAGAGGTAGCAAGCAAGGCCAATATCCACTGGCCCCTTGAGGATGATATTACCAACGCCGAGCTGGAGCGGATCCTTTTCCCAGACAAGTACCAGAAAATCAGCACTTACGTTGAGCCGGATTATCCGTACATCCACCGTGAGCTTGCAAAGCCCGGCGTTACGCTGACGCTTTTATGGGAAGAATACTGCCGCAAATGCTATGAAAGCAGCCGCACGCCGTACATGAGCACTCAGTTCGGTGACAAATACCGCAAATGGGCTCGCATTACCAAGGCAACCATGCGTATTCAGCATAAGCCAGGAGATACAATCCAGGTGGACTGGGCTGGAGATACTGTTCCAGTATATGACTCAGTTACTGGCGCACAGAGTGCGGCTTATCTGTTCGTAGCGGTGCTCCCGTGCAGTTGTTACGTCTATGCAGAAGCCTGCGACGACATGAAAACAGAGAACTGGCTGAACTGTCATGTTCATGCGTTCAACTATTTCGGCGGCGTAACACGGCTGCTTATCCCAGATAACTGCAAAACTGCAACAACGTCTAACACCCGTTATGAAACCATACTGAACCGCAGTTACCAGGAACTTGCCGAGTATTACGGTATCGCAATCGTGCCGGCGCGTGTCCGCAAGCCGCAGGACAAAAGTGCTGCGGAAGCGTCTGTTCGTCTGGTGGAAACCTGGATTATTGCGGCGCTGCAGGATATGAAGTTCTTCTCGTTGCGCGAACTCAACGAAGCTGTTGCTGAAAAACTCGAAGAACTGAACAACCGGGAATTCAAGCAGCACACCGGCACGCGCCGCAGCGCTTATCTTGAGGAAGAACAGGCGTATATGCTGCCGCTGCACCGTTTGAAGCCGCTGTCTGATCTGCCGCCAAGGTGCCGAACGACTATCTCGTGAGTGACGGCCGGAACAAATATTCCGTTCCATATAATCTGATTGGCGAAAAAGTGGACATTCGCGTAACAAAAACTATTGTTGAAGTGTATTTCCATGGAAGCCGCGTTGCGAGCCACCGCCGTTTGCAGACAAAGCAGCGTGAACCGTTGATGAAGCTGGAGCACATGCCGCAGGAGCATCAGCGTTATCTGACATATAACGAAGATGATTTCAAAACCTGGGCAATGCCCGTTGGACTTATGACAGAAAAGACAGTACAGCATTTTCTTGACTCTGGAAAGACACCGGAACAGGAATACAACGCCTGCGCAAGCTTGAAAGAACTCGGTGATCCCGTTACTTGAAAACGTTCTGGAGAACTCTCTGAGATTTTATGCATTTCCCAAGCCGGATGCTCGGAAAATTTTATCTTTCAATATGATTGACCGGTTGAATTGTGAAATTCAGAGACGCATCAGCGTGATTAGAATTTTCCCTAATGAGAACTCTTATGTTCGTCTGCTGACAACATATCTTATGGTTCTGGAATATGCCGAAAAACGGTCTATCTCCAGAGTCTAGCCTATCCAAGAAGCCATTACGGCAGCGCTATTCACCGCAACTTGATTTCATTTTCAGGGATCCTTTTTGTGAACCTCACTTGACACGGTCATTTTTCATCTATACTCTATCACAGTTTGACGGTTACTATTGAATATCTGAACTACTACAATGACCGCAGGATCAAGGCCAACTTAAAGGGCTTGCCGCCCTCAATTCACAAGCATCAAACCCTTTCGGTTCCTGGAACAATTTCTACATTGAATTTTTTCTAGCCTTTTGGTGGGCTTCAGATTCGAGAATATGTTGTTGAAAATACAACTACGGGAACCATTTACACAGTTTCTGTATGGATATGAGCTGATATCAAGATTAAATACTTTTTTTCTCGCCACTTCTACTATTTTTTCTCTTGAATCGCATTATCTTCATCACAATAATACCGAACACGGTCATGCAAGATATTAGAATACCTATTTTCAAATATCGAATATGATACTTCAGTACAATATTATTAGTGCCATTAGTTATCTTAATGCTATATAAGCAGTCGCCGATTGATTCAACTTCCGCTTTCTTTCCGTTCAAGGTAATATTCCAACCATCATCTACCGGAATAGACATAAACAGTCGTTCATCATCTTGTGTACTTGATATACTTGCGGTAACCAGTCCGTTTTCTACGGATAAAGTATCTACCCGCTGACTGTTTGCGATTTTTGCATATTGAGATAGCACATTCAAGTTCAATGAATAAAATTGTACCATATCCCAGTTGAAATTATCCGCATCTGTTTTAACTTCCATTTCGCATGACTGATTAGCATCATTAGGAATATAAAATACCGTCGGTGAAAGCCAGCATGCATAATCTGTTATAAATTCGCCATTTATGTAAATAGCTGAATTGGCACCATACTCCCAAGGTACAGACCCATATACGGCTAATGTCGAGCTATCATCGGGCATATCCAGTTGGATTTGGGCACCATACCCATCATCATTGACTCGGACATTGTATTTCACCGGGGTATACAAGTTTTCTGTTAAGCCAAACAATTGACGATACAGTTCGTTCTGATACTCAAATGGATTTGTTGTATTCTTCGGAGTATATTCGGTATCCTTATATGTAAAAGCCAATGGGAATGCATATGGATTTAAATAAATGCTTTTTCCATTATTATCAGGTTCACGAATTTTTACAAGACCTTCTATATCATAAGGTGACAGGATGTATTTAACACCTAAAAGAGAATCCGCACCCAGAATTGATGTGTTGGTGATACACATATTTTCACCATTAATAGGATATCCTAATCTGTTCAAAAATTCTCGTTGGTTATCGTCTGGAGAAGAAGTATAGCCACTGATTGATGCATAATTATATGACAACCCTTCATTATAGTTTGCAGTTAATCCATTGTCACCCATATTGCGAGTGGTAGTTTGAGAAATACGATAAAGTGAATCATCAGCTGAATTTATCGTCGAAATAGTATTCTCTTGCCCTTCTCGATAAGATTGATATCGACTGATCCCATCAATAGAATAGTAGTTGATTAAACAATTTGCATTGAACGCAATATCAAACAGGAACAGTCCTCCAAATGCAATAAATAATATATTTCTAGAGAAAGCATTTACTTTAGAAAATCGTGCAATCAAAACTAATGCAGATTGCAATGCAATGCTTAATGCCGTCAGATAAACATACTTAAGATCATTGATTGGCTTACAATAATACAAAAAGATTAGTGCAGATGAGAAAATCAAAGCTGTTGAGAAAAAACGATGCGCTCGCTTTTCGTCATTGAGTTCATGATAACCAATTACTGAAATGAATAAAATAGAAAAAATAGAAACATATGAATAGCGATAGTGATAACTGCTAACCCATTGAAACAGAGAAAACACCGTATACAGCGGATTCCAGTAAAAAATTAGAAGTGATCCGCCAAGAAGTCCTGAGAATAATATTCGTTTGCGTATATCAACTCCATGATAAAAAAGTACAGCCATTGCAAAAATGATTGTAATACTACCGCAAAATAGTGCAACACTTCCTAATTCACTTGTAGCGCCATATGTGTATTTTTGAATAGCCGACGGAAATTCTCCCAAAAACGACAAATCCATTAAGCTACCAAAATGCAAAGATCCTCGTGTACTCTTTTTTAGTGCACCAATAGTTGGAATAAACAAGGCAGCACTGACCAGTACACCCAGAATCATATTACTTACATATATTAGTGTGCTTTGAATGAAATTTTTGATAGTAGCTTTTTGTTCAATAGAATGTAGTGCAAATTCAAACAAAAACCAAACAGCAGAGAAAACACAGTCAATACCTGCAGAATACCAATTAAATATAATAGCGCTTCCGACTATCAATGGAAGCGACCAGAATTTTTTATGGGCAACAATATTGGAAATTTGCAGTAAAATAAGCGGCAACATATATACGCCGTCCAACCACATAATATTACTACTTTGAGCAATATTATATTGGCATAATCCATATCCGATTGAAGTCAGAAGATAAATTATACTATTATCATTAACCTCCCAATCGAATCTATTGATAGCAAAGAAAGCAAATGTCATAGCCGACAGTGATAGTTTTAAAGCAACTACTAAATCAAAAAAAGTATGAAGTTGCGCGTTTCCAAAAAATATCAACAAAAGATTGAAGGGAGAAGATAAATAATAACTAAAAACTGCAATATTAGATCCTCCCAGCGTTTTCCCAAACGAGTATCCAATAGAGTTATTTCCAATTAATACATCTTTATAGTACGAGAAAAAGTCAAGATACTGTATATCTCCATCCATAACCACTAGAGAACGATCTCCAAAAGGAGCGAGACCTTTAATCGCAAATAGTATGATTAATATAGTGAATGTTATCATTCCCGAAAGGGTAATTACCCCGATTTTACTTTTTCGCTGTGATAGTATCATCAAGAATTTACCCCTTTCGTTTCTTGAATGCAAAAAAACGCTGACCGCAATAATTGAAGGCCGTAAACAGGCACATGCCTACGAACATCGAAACATTATCACGCACTGAAGTTACTACGCCGCTCAGCAGGTAGAGGCACAGCGGCTTTGCAATACCATATGCCAGTAGATAGCATACTGCAATATTCACCGCAAATCGCACAACCTGACCAATGCTCTTTTCCTTATTCTGAAAAGTAAAGAATTTGTTCAGGAAAAAGCTCAAAATACTTGTCAGAATATAATTCGATGCCGAGGAGACCCAATAGCTGCAATGCGCTAGATTATACAAGCCAAACATGATTGCCGTGCCTACCAGCGTATTTATAACACCTACCAGGATGAAACGAAGGACTGTATTTTGAATAATTTTCTCTTTCATACTCGATCCTCATTCGTTTCCTGCACGATGTAAATCGGGCGTTTCTTTGTTTCCAGATACGTTTTTGCGAGATATTGTCCCAGAATACCCATGCAGAACAACTGCACACCGCCTAGAAACAGAATAACGCACATCATACTCGGCCAACCGCCTACTGCATCGCCGAATGCAAGCGTTTTGACGAGAACGACACATACAAATAACAATGCAACTACGCACAGCAAAATGCCAACGATCGAAGCGATTGCCAATGGCGCGGTCGAAAAGGCTGTAATACCTTCCAGCGAATACAGAAACAGCTTCCAGAACGACCATTTTGTTTCACCGGCAACCCGCTCGACGTTTTCATATGGCAGCCACTTGGTACGGAAACCAACCCAGCCGAAAATACCCTTGGAGAAACGATTATACTCCGTCATAGACAGAATCGCATCCACCATTTGACGCGTCATCAGTCTGAAATCTCGAGCGCCATCTACAATATCCGCGTCCGAAATGCGGTTGATCAGCTTATAAAAGCACCGCGCGAAAAAACTGCGGATAGGCGGCTCTCCCTTGCGGGTAACACGGCGTGTTGCTACGCTGTCGTATTCTCCACTCTGCAAGGCTTGATACATCTCCGGCAACAAAGATGGAGGATCTTGCATATCCGCGTCCATAACCGCAGCATAGTCGCCTGTACAATTCTGGAAGCCTGCATACATTGCAGCCTCCTTGCCGAAATTACGGGCAAAGGATATGTAGCGGATACGCTTGTCCTCCTGCGCCGCTTGACGCAGAATTTGTAAAGTCTTGTCTCTCGAACCGTCGTTTATAAAAAGGATCTCAAAGTCCAATTGGAAGGTGGTGGACATGTTGTCCGCCACCTTCCGTATCTCCTGCAGGAAATACGGCAACGCCGCTTCTTCGTTGTAGCAGGGGATGATTATTGAAATATTTTTCAATTTTATTTTCCCTTTCTCTTATCCTTTATAAAATGTCGAATCCGATGCAGTATTGACCAATGTTCCAACTCCTTCATCTGTTCTTCACTTTTTCCAATCTGCTCCTTCAAATCTTCATTCTGTTGTTCAAGATTCTCAATAGTCTTAAGCATTTGATTTATATTCATCTTAAGTGAATCATTTTCTGCAACAATACCGTCTAAACGAAGCCGATGATCTTCGAGTTGTTTCCACTGTTTAGACTCTGTAGTTACCGATTCCCTCTGTAACTTCTCTAATCCGTTAAGGCGATCGTCCGCACCATCCAAACGCAATCGATGATCTTCAAGCTGTTCCCATTGTTTTGTTTCTGTTGTTACGCCTTCTCGCTGAAGTCTTTCCAAATCATTTACCCTTGATAAGCCTTCATTAGAATGTGCTAACGCAGTTTCACATTTATCGCCCAGAATATCGTAGGTAGAGAATTTTTTATAACCCAATGGATGCGTTAATGCATCTTTCAGCCATTCAATACTTCTATTTCTTTCACGACTTAAACATTGAGCAATCACTTTCTGATCCGGACATTGCTTCAGTAAATTACGTTTTTTACTTATCTCATTCGCATTTTCACACAATCTGTCTTCCAGATTGAAAAGCTGCAGTAAAGTACGGAACCTAGCAATACCTCTCGAATCATTGCTAATCGCTAAAAACGGTTTCCCGGCTAAAATCGCCATACATGTTCCATGAAAAGAATCTGTAATTACTGCTTCACTACATTGTATATATGCCATCCATTCTTCCAAATACACATTATATTCGGTAAATCCATGGTATGCGCTGATCTGATGCTCATTCGGAGCTGCATCGCTGACCGATCGCATCGGAATACCAATCCATTCAATGCATTTTTGCAGTTGATCCAGTTTTTCATCCGTTTGGTCAAGAATATACGCAAAAACAAATTGTTCCTTCGGTACGCGTTCCTTTCCGTTAGAAACCAATCGGTCATATTCACACCTAGACAATAGGAATACTGGATCAATTACTACCTGTGCTTTTACACCGTAATACTTGTCTAAGAGTTCCCGTCCGCTTGTTTCTCTTACAGAAAATGCATCAAATTTTTGGAAAAAATATGCCATTTCTGCACGATCTGCGTCATCTCCCCAAATATAATCAGTTCCAAATGAAGCACCATATGCTATCTTTTTGCGATTTCCCTTCACCCAGTCCATCTGAATAAAACGACCAAACGCATTATACAAATTATTATTTAATAATTGATCTGATCCTAGAACAAATGTTTTGCACCGATTATTGTACTGATATAAATCCAAGCGACATTCAGGAATCTCCGCTATATCCCAAGTGGGGTATGGGTTTTTCTTAAAGAGATTAGCTTTTTCATATGGTTTCCACGGTGAATCTTCAGGCCAGCTGAGCATCGTCACGGTATATCCCATATTACATAGTGTGTGATACAGCGCATAATAGGTTAACGCCGTTCCATAATTCGGATATGACCAATTACCTACGATGCCAATATCATGTATATTTTGCTGTGCATACAAAACAGCTTCATTAAATGTTTTTTGCGGATACAACCGCAGGAATGCTTCTCGTTCTTTGGGCTTTGAAATTTTGGCCTGCAGACGATTCCCCTCCAAACACTTCAAAGGTATCTCTTTTAATAATTTTACATACTTGTGAACTTTTTCTATCAGCATTTCTCCATGCAATGTATTCACCACTACGGAGCTTACTCCGTTTTTTTTATCGACTTCTGGGTAATATTTCTCAACATTCCAAAAATCACCGATAGATATATCGCCCTGCCGAGGAAATTCACAGAATTTACAGTCATAGCAGCTTTCGCGAAGCGTAATATTGGGATGAAATCCCTGTTCGTACCGACTTTCATTATACGAAAGCCGATGTCGTGAACCATCATTTCTAATTACCGTCATGCCCAGACATTCCCAGCCATAATCTTTATCTCGAAAATCTACTGATGAAACATCTGGCATCTCTGCAAGCGATTCTCTCAGCATTTGTGCCGACGGTACTCCATGGCAGATCACATCCACAGTCCATAATTTTTCATACAGATGTCCCAAGTAACGCTTTAATCCCGCAACCTGGCAAGGACAGCCTACAAAAAGTACTGCATCTTCATTCTCAAGATGTTGTCTTACCTTTTGCACTGTAGTACCCATATCGCCTTGAACATATTTGGATTTACGCAGCGATGCAAGTTCTGCTTCATTGTGGGCTATTCTATGATGAACCGAAAGATCACTTTCCATCGCTGCGCCGAATACAACTCCATCTGCTTCAAAGATTGCTTTTGACAACGCAGTAAAGGCTCCGCCTGAAGAGCTAACTGCACATATATCATCCGCCATCTTTAGCATATAACAGGAAATCGGTTCTTCTCTTTTCGTTTCAAAGTTCAGTACAGGACATACATCTACACATTTATTGCACTTAACACACGCTGATTGATCGATACTTGGATACAAAAAACCATAGTTATCCTTCTTATTCGTTATAGCATGTACAGGGCAGCTATTCATGCAGGCACTACAGCCTGTACATTCTAAACCTTTTTCACTCAGTGCTTCTAATATCATCAGATAATTCCTCGCAAAATAGCTCTATATACAGTAATAAACAATCAAATGCGGCAATAGATTAAACAAAAAATCCATGCAATATAATGCTTAAACTTTTTTAAATCTCCCAAATGTATACGCTTGCAGACTTTAAGTACACTTTTTTTGGTTTTTCGATACCATTCGATATCCTCATTGCGCCAAGAACGCATATTCATCATATCAATATAGCTAAATCTAAAATACTTACACAACCCTGCTCGATATGCAGACTGATTAATGGGCTGTAAATAATCGCAGATTTTATCATATGCAGCATATGCGTTAAATTGCCGACGTTTCCACGAGTCACTGCTATTTGTCAGACTGGATTCCACAAAACGATAATTATAAAAAACATCCGGCAATAATACCACTCGCTCTAACCCGAAAAGCATATTTAGTACCCAATATTTATCTTCGTATGTGAATAACGTACAATCAAAGAAAGAAATTTCACCATTATGCGAATTTCGAACCGCATCTACATTCCAAATCTTATTCCACGGATAGCCGCCTCCGCATAAATCGTTTTCGCCGGCAATTTCCTTCATCGCTTCAGAAGCAGTAATGACGCGTTCGATCTCTGTAACATTACAGTCTACAGGTTTACCTGTTTCATTATTTATCCATCCGAACACTGCACATTGCGCATTCGTTCGTTCCATGGCTGCAATACCTGTTTCCAGCGCTTTGGGATATATCTCATCATCCGCATCTATAAAGATAAGATACTTTCCGCGAATACACTCAATGCCATGATTTCGAGCATTACTCGGTCCGCCATTTTTTTGATGTATTACCTGAATCCGCTTATCTTTTTCTGCGTATTGGTCACAGATATCACCGCATTTATCCGGACTGCCGTCATCGACTAAAATTATTTGTAAATCTTTTATTGTTTGTTGCTGAATACTCTCTATACAGGCTCTTAAAAATTGTTCCGGTGTTTTATACACCGGAACAATTACACTTACTAATGGTGTCCCCATATTTTGCTCTCCGATTTCATATTTCTTTGTTTGTTTTTTTGCTGAATTTCAAAGAGATTTCAATAAGTCAAAATATAACCGTGCTTAAGAAATAAGCCGTCCATCTTTAGTAAATCGATTATCTTTTTTCTTCTTATGCCATGCAGCAAAAGCGTAACCCAAGAAATGCGTCTTTCGCAGCTTGTCAATCGTTCCAATACCAATTTGGTTATAATAACCCGGTGCTCTGTCTTTCAGCATGGCATCATATGCCATCAAATCACGTTTGTGCTGAGAAGTCGGCTTAATATAAAGTAACACCAAATATTGCCAGCAGCATGTTCCAAGAAGTAATTTATCATATATTCTTCTGACTTCAGACCGAGTTACCTCAGTTTCCATATAGGCCAGCATAACATCAATCACTTTTGTCTGCTCCGCATAATGCTTTTCCATTCCTGTCAAGCTCATGCTCTGTCCCACTGACGCTCTGCGATAACAATATATTTCCAAATCAACAAACATCACCGTATGCGCTTGATTACAAGATTTTAAAACGAATTCAGTATCTGTATAAAAACAATGTTCAGTAATCGATACCGTGTCTCGAATACACGAAGTCTTCATTGCCAAGCTATGCATAAACGGCGCAAAAGCCTCTACATCTGCAAGTTGATATACTTTTCCATTTTCGCAGTTTGGATTGCAATTTTCGTGAGAAAACACTTCGCCGGTGCTATCATCGTATGTAATATAAGGGGTAATAACCATATCTGCATCACTGTTCCGCAACGCATCAATGTACGCAGGCATATTTTCAGCATTATAGTGATCATCACCATCTACTTGTCTGAAATATTTACCCTGCGCAAGACGAATTCCAGTATTAACAGTGGAGCCCCATCCTCCATTCTCTTTGCTAATCAAACGAATAGAGCTCGGGTAGTTATCTGCATATTCTTGAGCAATTTTTGCGGTGTCATCTTTTGATCCATCGTCCACAATCATAATATCTAGCTGGTCTAATACGCCAGATTCAATAAAAGGATCTATAGTCTCTTTTAATGTAGATGCAACATTATATGCCGCAACAGAGATGGACAATATTTTTTCCATAATTTTGGTTCCTCCATGTTATTTTGCCAAGTTCGTTTTTGCACTTTCCAGCGCTGCCGCAATGACAGCGTCCATATCGTAATACTTATACTCGCCCAGACGGCCGCCGAAGATGACATTCTGTTCATCATCTGCCAGCTCCTTGTACGCAGCGTACAGCTTACCGTTTTTCTCGTCGTTGACCGGATAGTACGGCTCGTCACCGGGCTTCCATTCGCTCGAGTACTCGCGGCTGATAACAGTTTTCGGCTGTGCGCCGAACTCAAACCACTTGTGCTCGATAATGCGTGTCCACGGTGTCTCTCGATCGGTATAATTTACTGCGGCATTGCCCTGAAAGTTAGGCTTATCCAACACTTCGGTTTCAAAGCGCACACTGCGATATTCCAGATTGCCAAGCTTGTAATCAAAATAAGCGTCAATCGGTCCAGTATACAGCACCTTGGAGGCCAGTGCATCCAGCTCATCCTTGTGCTGTAAGTAGTCAACGTTCAGACGGACTTCCGCGCCGTCCAGCATATTGGCAACCATTTTGGTATATCCGCCCATCGGAATGCCCTGATACAGCGCATTGAAGTAATTGTTATCAAACGTCAAGCGAACCGGAAGACGCTTGATGATAAAGCTCGGCAGCTCTGTGCACGGACGGCCCCACTGCTTCTCAGTGTAGCCCTTGATCAGCTTTTCATAAATATCCGTGCCGACCAGACTGATGGCCTGCTCTTCCAGATTCTTCGGCTCCGTAATGCCTGCGGCCTTGCGCTGTTCTTCAATCTTGGCGGCAGCCTCCTCCGGCGTTACAACACCCCACATCTTATTGAATGTATACATGTTAAAGGGAAGGCTGTACAGCTCGCCGTGATAGTTTGCAACCGGACTGTTTGTAAAGCGGTTGAATTCAGCAAACTGATTGACGTAATCCCAGACCTCACGATTGTTGGTGTGGAAAATATGGGCACCGTAAACGTGAACATTGATGCCTTCCATTTCTTCCGTGTAAACATTGCCTGCAATGTTTGGGCGTTTATCGATAACCAAGCAGGACTTGCCGTGTTTCATCGCTTCATGCGCAAAAACAGCGCCATAAAGGCCGGCGCCGACGATGAGATAATCATATTTTTTCATTTGCTTTCCTTCTTTCCTTTACTTGCGATATCCTTCCGGGTTCCCACTCTGCCATCTCCACGTATCTCTGCACATAGCCGTCAAGTCACGCTCTGCCTTCCAGCCGAGCGCCTTTGCGGCCTTATCTGCGTTCGCCCAGAACTCCGGCAGGTCGCCTGCACGGCGTGCGCCGAACTCGTGCTTGATTGCAACGCCGGTCGCGTTCTCAAATGCGTGCACAATTTCAAGTACGCTGTACGGCGTGCCGGTACCAAGATTGAACACCTCAACGCCCTTATGCTGTGCGGCGTATTCAACCGCCTTTACATGGCCGTCCGCAAGGTCCATCACATGGATGTAATCGCGGCGGCAGGTGCCGTCCGGCGTTGGGTAATCGTTGCCGAAAATCGTGAGGTGATCGCGTCGGCCGACGGCAACCTGCGCGATATACGGCATCAGATTGTTCGGAATACCCTGCGGATCCTCGCCGATACGGCCGGACTCATGTGCGCCGATTGGATTGAAATAGCGTAGAAGAACGACAGTCAGTTCCGGGTCAGCCTTTGCCGCGCCCTCAAGAATTTCTTCCATCATGACCTTGGTCCAGCCATATGGGTTGGAGCAGCTGCCGCGCTTCATCGTTTCGATGTACGGAATCGCATTCTCCTCGCCGTAAACCGTCGCGGAGGATGAGAAAACAAACTGCTTGACACCTGCCTCCTGCATGCACTCGAGCAGCGTCAGTGTGGTGTCGATATTGTTTCGGTAATACTTCAGCGGCTGCTGTACTGACTCGCCGACTGCCTTCAGTCCAGCAAAGTGAATTACGCAGTCGATCTTGTTTTCTGCGAAAATCTGCTGTACTTTGACTTTGTCCTTCACGTCAGTCTCGTAGGCGCGAACCTGTTTGCCGGTGATTTCTTCGATACGATTGATAACCTCCGGACAGCTGTTGCTGTAATCGTCTGCAATTACTACGTCATGTCCGCTCATCAAAAGCTGCACGGCGGTGTGCGAACCGATATAGCCTGCGCCGCCTGCTAACAAAACTGTCATTTTCTATCCTCCGTTATAAGCACTGTAAGTACTGTCCATAGAGTGTCATGCCGAGCTCTTGTCCGGCATTGTGCACCTGCTCTTCCGTCAGCCATCCCTGATTGAATGCCAGTTCTTCCAGACAGCCGACATAGCGTCCTGTCTCAGCCTGGATATTTCGAATAGTCTGTCCGGCGTCCATCAGGCTGTCAGCTGTACCGGCATCCAGCCACACAACGTCCCGCTCGAGCGGGAGCACCTGCAGCTGGTCACGGCGCAGATATTCCAGATTTACATCAGTGATTTCAAGCTCGCCGCGCTGAGACGGCGTGAGCCTTGCTGCAATCTCCATTGCCTGATTATCGTAAAAATAAATGCCAGGAATTATGTAATTGCTCTTCGGATGGCGTGGCTTCTCCTCAATCGAAATAGCCCGTCCATCCTCGTCAAACTCTACCACGCCGAACGGTCGCGGATTCTCGACCCAGTAGCCGAATACCGTTGCACCATTCTGCTGCTGTGCGCCCTTACGCAGAACCTCAGCCAGCGTGTCGCTGTGGAAAATGTTATCGCCCAGCACAAGGCATACCGAGTCGTTGCCCACAAACTCTCGACCGATCAGAAGAGCGTCCGCAATACCACGCGCAACCGGCTGCTCTGCATAGCAGATATGAATGCCGAACTGGCTTCCATCACCAAGCAGTGCGCAGAATGTGTCTGTTTCGTTCGGCGGAACGATTACCATGACATCGGAAATGCCCGCTTGCATGAGAATTGCAAGCGGGTAATAAATCATGGGCTTGTCATAAACCGGCAGCAGCGGCTTGCTCATCGGCTTTGTCATCGGGTAAAGGCGCGTGCCTTTGCCTGCGGCTAAGATTAGACCTTTCAAATCTCCATCCCCATTATCAAATAAATTTCTTCAATATGTAATAAAAATGCGTTCTTTTTATTCTTTCCAACCCATCTGGTGTCATATGAACGAAATGCAATCCTTTTGTAATCCAATATTTCTTTTCCGTTGCCTTCATCAAATCACAGCTATTCTGGCGAAGTTCCCGACGGAGTGCATCGGCATCATGCCGACCTTTACGTCGATCCGGATTTTTAAGCAGGGCCGCGACATAATAGCTCAAAATCACAGCACCTATTTTGTATTGAAAATATCGTTTTCGAGATTCAGACATGTCATAATGGGTTTGATAGAAACAAATCAGACTATCCAAAATAAACTTGATCTCTGGCAGTCGCTTTACTTGATTTTCATGCGATACACTTTGTCCGGGACGGCCGACCAGGTACTGATAAATCGTCAGATCCAGAAATACAACGCCAGAAGCAAAGCAAAACGGCAGCGTTGCATATTCCTGATCCTCGTAGAACACCTTTTCAGACATTCGGATCTGTGTCGATTGGTAAAATGCAAGACGATAAAATATGCCATGGAAGGTGCTGCATGCATATACGGACTTGGGAAGTTGCGCAAGATCGTCCATGGTATATATTTTCCCGAATTCCACATTTTCAGTTGCAAAGGGCTGACGGAATCGTTCTTCGGCATCGACCATATCGAAGTGAGTGATGACTACATCAGCATTCAGTCGCTCGAGTGAATCTAAAAGTGATTTCATATTTTTAGATACGACCCAATCGTCAGCATCGAGAATTTTTAAGTATTTTCCGGTCGCTATCTCAGCAGCCTTGTTGATAACTGAACCATGTCCACCATTTTCCTTGTGAATCATTTGAATCGATTGCGGAAAACGATCGATATAGGGACGAACAACCTCATCTTGACTCTCTTTGGAGCCGTCATCGATGACAAGGACTTCCATACGTTCCAGCTCATTTGAATCGACAAGAGATTGCAGACATTTGGGCAAGAATTTTGACGCATTATACGCGGGTATTGCAATCGTCAACACTTTTTCAGGATTCATACGCATCGCACACCTCTTTCGTCTCTCCAACAGTCTGCACCTGTCCATGTTCCAGCCAAACCACGCGATCGCACATCTCGCGGATCTGCTCCAGGCTGTGCGATACAAACAACACGGTCGTACCGCCGCTCATAAGCTCCAGCATGCGCTTGCGGCTTTTTTTCTGAAAGTTTGCGTCACCGACAGCAAGAATCTCGTCCACAATGAGAATCTGCGGATTGACAACCGTCGCAATCGAAAACGCCAAACGCATCAGCATACCGGATGAATAGTTGCGAATCGGCACATCAATGAACTCACCTAGTTCGGAAAATGCAACAATTTCGTCGTACTTTGACTTCAAAAAATCTTCCGTATAACCGAGAATTGCGCCATTGAGAAAAATATTCTCGCGTCCGGTCAAATCATGGTCGAAACCCGAGCCCAGTTCCAGCATCGGCACGATGTTGCCTCTGCAGGTCACAGATCCCTCAGTCGGTTTGAGAATGCCCGAAATGACTTTCAAAATCGTGCTTTTGCCTGCGCCGTTGTGGCCAATAATGCCGACAACCTCGCCGCGATACACATCGAACGATACATCCTTCAGCGCCCAGAATTCTGAGGTCTTGTACTTGCCGCTCAGCTTGCGTGTTACGAACTCCTTCAGCGACATGATTTTATCGTCCGTCAGCCGAAAGCGCATCGAAACATTTTGTACCTCAATAATTTTTCGCTTTTGAAGTTCTGCAACTTTTTCCTTCTGCTCATGGAGCAGCTTTTCATTTTTGCTCATTTTCACACCTTATAAATAGAGGACAAAATTGTCCTGCGATTTTTTGAACGTGAATGCACCCACAGCAAGCATTCCTAGCGCAATAAGCGCGCACTGCACATACATGAACGGTTCAGGCGAAAGACCGTCAATGACGCATGAACGCAGAAACGTTACATAGAAGTACAGCGGATTCATTTTAACGATCATTTGAATACTGTCCGGCAGAGCACTAATCGGGTAAAAAATAGGGGTCAAATACATCCAAATCGTCGTCAATACACCCCAAAGAAACTGAATATCCCGGAAAAACACCATTGCCGATGCGAGCAGCATACCCAGTCCGAGACAGAACAGTGCTAGGCAGAGCAGCGGGAACGGCAAAAGAAAATACGTTTTATTCGGCAGCAGACCCGAAAAAATCGCCACCGCTGCGAGCGGGATGAGCGAAATCAGCATATTGATAAGCGACGACATAATGCGCGTCAGCGGATAAATATACTTCGGCACATATACTTTTTTAATGAGGTCAGCGTTACCTACAATAGATGTAAGCGCCATGCCGCATGCCTCAGAGAAGTAATTGAAGACAACGTTACCGCAAAGCAGATAAACCGGAAAGTATGGAATATCAAACTTAAACATATTGGAGAACACAACATACTGCACGATCATGTTCAAAAGCGGATTGAGAAAACTCCAGAACACGCCAAGAATTGAACGCTTATACTTTGCCTTGAAATCGCGGTCAACCAGCTGCTTAATCAGGAAGCGATACCGCCTCAGGGCAATCATCGCATTGAGAATAAAGCTTTTCTTACCGGTCTTGTGCTTGTGCAGCAGCAGGAGCAGCAGCGCCGCGAGGATTGCCGCGCCGGCCGCCGCGAACTGCCAGTAATGCAGACCGGTCCAGATATAGTCTCGACCAGTTGCTGAGAAGGCGAGTTCACCTGCAACAGCTTGTCCATTGACATACAGCTGACCGTTTTCAAGCGTTGCATCGGTTTTCATCACCGGCGTGAGCGCGTCACCTGCCACTGCATCGGGCGAGGTGATACGCAACGCAAGCGGTGCATTGCAGACCGTTTCCATTGCCGGGAAATCAAACGTCGTAACCTGACCTTCCGTAATTTGGTCAGCCTGCAAATTCTGGTCAAGCAGGACTTTCTGCGTTGCCAGGTTCACAAGCTGCACGTTCACCGTGCCGTGATTGACACGGTTGAACACGCCCCATTGCACGGAAAGATGCTCAAAAATCTGAATTTTCGGCGTGAACTGCTGTTCCACAACCGAACCTGCTGTCAGTTCTACCGTCGCGGCATTCGCCACTGGCATTTCAATATTGCCGCGCGAGTCGCGATAACGCAGCTGCTCTCCGGCGAGAAAATAAAACGCCACCGCAAGCACCATGTACGCGACGAAAACAATCGAAAAAATCTTTTTCAGGTCCCTTGTCGAGAACCCCTGCTGTGTTTTTGACATGAATTTGTACAACCTTATCCTTAATCTTCCTCGGGTTCCTCCACCCACTTCTTAAACGTCTGATGCGTCACGCCGAGCCGTCTTCCGGCTTCTCTGAGCGAGATCTCGCCGCGCTGCCACTGCTGCTTGAGCGTTTCGAACTCAGTGCCGCGCTCCTTCGGCTTGCGGCCGATATGCACGCCCTTTTCCTGTGCCGCACGAATGCCTTCGCTCTGCTTCTGGCGTTTTTCCTCGCGCTCCTTCAGAACCGTCGCATCGATCACCTGATACAGCATTTCGCTGGCAAGGCGCTGCTCCGTTTCATCAGAGCAACGCATTGTCATCGGAATATCAGCAATCCGCAGCTGAATTCCGTGCTGTCGAAGCCAGTTCAGCTCATCTGCAAGGCCCTTTTTCAAATCGCTCAGACAGTACAGCGTCGGAATAGTCAGCCGGTCGCCCTCACGCAAGCCGATGCGCTTGAGCATCGCCAGACTGCTGCGGCTCGACTTTCTGTGCCCGCACACATCAATGAAAATCTCGCTTTCGTGTGCTCCCATCGAACGGAAGCTTTCAAACTGCGTTTCGCGGTCAGCTTCCGGTGTGCAGGAGTAATAAAAGCTTCTCGGTTCCATTCCTTAACCCTCACATTGCTCGACAAAAGCGTAGCAAATAGTACGATTTACTACACAGTGTACAGTATTTTTACTTTGGACTGCTTATTCCATTAAAGTATTTACAATTATATCAAAAAATACGCGAAACTACAAGGCTTTGGCAGGTTATTAACCTGTACTTTTATCAACACCCTTGACCGCCAATCTCCGGCAGCCGCAAGGACAGGCCATTTCAACGCAAAAAAATACCCGCCACAGCACAAAAGCCGTGACGGGCAGCAGGACGGCAGACACGAATGTGCCTGCTGTTTTTATTTATCAAATTGGGAATATACCGTTTCCTCTTCAAATGAATAGACAGACTATTGATACAGCGATATAATAAATCTATCCATAAACGGAAAGGAGCGACCTGTCGTGAAGCATCACCGAGCCAAAATATCCATTTTACTCCTAAGCGTCCTTGTAATTATTTCGCTGACGGCGTGCCAGAGCGCTGACGATCAGACTTCCGCAACAGACAACACTCCCCTGCCCCAAGAAACCCCAATTCCCGACTCTGAAATCATACTTTTCGAGCAAGAAACGCCCTCAATTTATCAGGATAAAACCGTTATAAACGACAATTCCCGCCTTGATTTAGCATATCGCCCAGTTCTCGAAGAAGTCATTCCGCACGCAACTGCCATCGTTCAGGCGACAGTCGATAACATAGAATATACTTCCATCGGCGCTAACGCATGGACCGTTATTGGCGCCGCTGTACAAGACGTGTTGTCCGGCGACCTGTCGGACAGGTCAAACATTACGATCTACGCATATGGCGGGTATATTTCTATGAAAGATGTTGCCGCGGCGGAACATAATCGAGAAAGCTATACCGATATGACTGATGAAGAGTTGGAAAATACGATCATCCGCCAAGCAGCCGATATGCAGGAAAGCCCCTTAGTCGGTCAGCAGTATATCTTTTTCCTCGGCGCTCCGACCGACGACATGCCGGCTGATGCATATGAACAGCTGGGTTGGAAATTCTGTCAGATGTTAGTAGGTGACGATGATACGCTTTATTATCTCCCTTACCCTGCCGAAAACGCCCCATCGCCTGCTGATAACGCCAATGATATTGCGCATATCACGCTAAACGACCTCAGAGAATTGATCCATCGATACACCTCCTGAAATTTCACGAGAGAACCAAAGGCACAGACCGGCTGCATGATGGACTTTACCCCCCGAAAAACCAACCTCTTCCCGTTACGAGAGGAATAACGGGAAGGGGTTTTATACTGTTTTATATTTTACGTTTTACCGGCTGATCGTCTGGCGGAGCGCGTCGATGGAGGTATGAACACCGGCGTCAACCGTCATGGTGAGGTCCTCCATTTCGAGAGAAACGTCGCCGTCGTAGCCCATCATGTGGCAGACAGAGAAGAATTTCTTCCACCACTGGAGGTTCTTGCCGCAGCCGACCGCAACGTAGTTCCATACGCGGTCAGCGGACTCGGTAACGGGGCGCGGCTCAAGCAGGCCGTCGGTGTCGGCCAGACCGCGTTCAATGCGGGCGTCCTTGCCGTGCACATGGAAGATGCATCCCTTCAGTGCACGCGCCGCTGCGATCGGGTCTGCGCCCAGAACCATCATGTGGGAGGGGTCGAGGTTGATGCCGAGCATCGGGTCGGTAGCCTCACGCAGCTTGAGCAGGGTCGAAGCAGACCAAACCATGGTGCCCGGGAATTCCTCGATAGCGATGTGCTCAGTGCCGCGCTTTTCAAGCTCCATCATGAACGCTTCACGCTTGCCTGCGTCCGCGAGCAGCTCGGCGGTGTTGCAGTGCTTGCGTGCGCCCCAGCCGCCGGCGGTCATCTCGACCGCGTCAATGCCGAGGGACTTTACCTTATCGAGCATGTCCGTGTATGACAGATCAGCAAAAACATCCGTGCAAATTGCGAGTTTCATATAAAGATTACCTCCTGAAAATAGGCAGCAGGTGCGCGGATTGCCGCACACCCGCCGAAGAAAAAAGAGAGAAGATAGGTTCTGAGATGAATTGAAGAAAAGTGCGGGAAATTATGCCTTGTAGAAGTCCGGCATCTCGTCGTAGACGACCGGCTGAATGGTCTGGGTCTCGCGTGCCTTGGAAGCCGCCGCCGCTGCAACCTGGCAGCAGTAGCCGTCCCATGCGGTCGGGCCGTCAACGTAGCCTGCCTTGGAGGCGTTGATCCAGGTCTGGATTTCCGCATTATACGCATCTGCAAAGCGCTGGAAACAGTCGGTGTACATCGCCTGACCGGTGGTTGCGTTCGCGTTTACCGAGATGTAGTTCGGCTTCGGCATATTGAGCACCGCGCCGTCACAGACGATCTCGCACTTGATGTCGTAGTCGTTTTTGTTGTTGACGAAGGACTCAACGTCGATACGCACGCCGGACTTGGTGGTCAGGATCATGATCTGCGGGTCGTGCAAGTCTTTCGGGCCGTTGTTCGTGGACTTGCCGTAGCGGACCTCAGCGGTCGCGTAGTCCTCGCCGAGCAGCCAGCGCAGCACGTCGATCTCATGAACCATGGAGTTCTCTACCGCCATGGAGTTGTCCCAGTCATCCGGAACAGACGGGTTGCGGTGTGCGCAGTGCAGCAGCAGCGCTTCACCGTACTTGCCGCTGTCAACCGCCGCCTTGAGCTGCTTGTATCCCTCGTCGTAGCGGCGCATGAAGCCGATCTGAACCAGCTTCTTCCCTGCCTTCCTCTCGGCCTCCACGATGCGTTTGCAGGCGTCCGCCTTGGGCGCGAGCGGCTTCTCGCAGAACACGTACTTGCCTGCCGCGATGGAGGCGAGAACGTACTCCTCGTGATACGGGTCGGACGTGGTGCACATAACGGCATCGATTTCCGGGGAGTTTATCATGTCGATGGGGTTTTCGAAGCCCTTGATGCCGTACTTCTCGGCAACCGAAAAGCCGAATGCGCTCGCCGGGTCGGCGCAGGCAACGACCTTGCCGTCCTGAAGCGTGTTGTTGATGCGTTCGATATGGGTGCGTCCGATGCCGCCGGTGCCTACGAGTCCGATTCTTAAAGTTTCCATAATATATTTCTCCTTCTGCCGGGGTTTTCCCTCCCTGCGAGCCGTCCCGCAGGGAGAAGAAAGTGATATGCATTAAGGTAACACCGCACAATTAAAGCTGCGGCGCTTTGCGGAAATTTCGTGCCCTGACTTTGTTGCGATTTCACGGTAATACGTCAAGTATTACCGCAAAACCGCGCCTCGTCAGTACGCAAAATTCACTCGCAAATCGCTCTTGCCCAATTATGCGGTATTGCCTTAACTGCGTTATAAATATCCTGTTCGCGTGAAAAGCAAATTTCTGTTCCGACATCGAACTCGGCGTCAAGGGTATGTCCGTGCCGACGCTGTGCCGCATTGCGACGACACTCAGCCTGTCCACCGATTACATCCTGTTCGGCAAACAGGAGAAAAAGGAAAAGCTGTCGGTGTTCAAGGCGCTCTCCCCTATGGTAGAAAGCGTCGCGCACAGTCAGCTTCCTTATCTGGAAAGCGTGCTGAAAGCCGTCATCAGCGCGATGAACCATAAGGACGATAAGTAAAAACCGGAGCGCACAGCCTGACGATTTGGGCCGTGCGCTCCGGTATTTTATGGAAGTTTTACGCGCGGATGCGCATTTCGCGAAGGTGCTGCTTCAATTCGGGCGGAATGCGATAGCTCTCCACGGCCTTCTGAATGGCCTTGTTGTGCGTCCAGACGTCGAGCCGCCGCTCGGTGAGATACGGCAGCGTGTCATCCGGCTGCTTGGCGACCGCCGTGGCGAAGTACCACGCACGCATCATGTTCAGGTAATACTCCTCGCTCTGCACATCCGCCACCCACGCGAGGTATTCCGGCCGGAAATCCGCATCGAGATAATGCCGCATCAGCATGCCGATTGCGTAGCGCACGGTGTAGAGTTTTTCCGATAAGAGCCACCGGCGGACGGGCGTCAGCAGCTCGTCCTTATGCTTCGCGAAAACCTTGGGCGAAAAGCAGTCGCAGGTCGCCCAGTTGTCGATGTACGGCAGGAACCGTTCGGTTTCCGCGAGCGCTGCGTCGTAGTCGCGGATTTTCTCCACGAGGAACGCATGGAGGTTGTTCTCCTCGTAGTATGCGTGCGGCAGAACGCGCAGGAAGTCCGCCGCCTCGGCGGTGCCCGCAAGCTCCTTTGCGAGGTTCCGCAGCAGCGGCGTGCGCACGCCGATTACGGTTTCGGGCGCGACGGTCGGCATCAGCTTGCTCTGAAACGCCCGGTATTTCGTGTCCTGCAAGGCGAAAAGCCGTTCTAAAACCGCCCTCTGCGCCCTGTTTTCGCTCATTCCCATCAAGGAATGCCCCCCTTTTCCATAAAGGAACAGCCGCACGGTGAGGTGCAGCTGCTCTCAGAAAGATGTTTATTTTTTACTTAACATTCTCACAAAAACGCATGAGGATTGCGGCAACTTCCGCTTATATTCCGGTTCTGCGGTTTTCCGTTTATTTGCAGAACCTTCGGCCGCAAGTATCTCCGCTCCGCTCCGAAAAATTTTGTCATTAGAACGGATTGTATCAGGATAGTCCTATCCTGATACAAGGGTACCCTTGTGCCTATTTGACACGCTTATTATACCCCCTCTGCCTGCCTTGTCAATATTGGTTATATAAAATTTCAGCAAAAGTATATTTCTGTATGTTTCTGGCAGTCATTCATCAGCCCATAAATGTTATGGAACCGCCCGAAAAATTGCGGCTATTCGTTGAAATATTGAGAACTTATTGTATAATGTTGTCTATGGAATCCGAATAGTTCGAACAAAGCCGCGTGGGCCGGACAAAATCCACGACCAAATCACGCTTGATTCCGGCTTTGTTATGTGCTATACCGATAATAATCAAAAGCGAAGTTATCTTCATGCAACACACGAAGCGAACCCCCCGGAACGCCCTTGCCATCCCGCAGAAAATGTTGTAAACTGAAACAAATCAAACATTGACGAATTCCAATTTACGGGAGTGGTACATTTGAAAAGGATGAAACGAATCGTATCTCTGTTGCTGGCGCTTATGACGGTATGCAGCATGGCTGTCTTCTCGGCAAGCGCAGCGGAGGAAGAACTGCCGACCGTTGTTTCCGTTAAGGTCGATCTTGCCGGCTGGCCCGGCATGTACGGCGGTACGGTAGCCGTAGTATATGCCTATGACGCCGACGGCAACGATATTTTCAGCAAGGTGGACTGGTCGATTACAGATGAAGAGGGGCAGGAGCCTTCCGAAGTCTATATCCGTAACAAGGGCGTATGGGTCGATCCGGATGCAAAGCCGGGCTACTATACCCTCAAGGGAACTGGCCGAGACGGACGCGCACTTGGCGAAGCGTATACAACTTTCCCGGTCCTGCAGGGTTCGGGCGGCTATATCTCCCGAGAAAAGCATGCGATTACGGCCAAGGCAGGCGTTGGCGGCAGCATCAGCCCAAACGGTACCAGCAGCATCACCAACGGCAACAATCAGAACTATACGATTACCGCAAATAACGGCTATAAAATCGCGGACGTTCTGGTGGACGGCAAAAGCATCGGTGCGGTAGCGTCCTATAAGTTCGTCAAGGTGCAGACCGCGCACACCATCGAGGCGCGTTTTGCGACGGCTCCGATGAAAGATCCCGATACCGGATTCTCCGATATTGCCAAGTCGGATTACTTCTATGATGCGGTGAAGTGGGCGGTAGGCAGCAAGGTGACTTCCGGTCTGACCGAAACGACCTTCGGGCCGCAGGAGACCTGTACGCGCGCACAGACGGTCACTTTCCTGTGGCGCGCTGCCGGTTCTCCGCAGACGAACAGCGTAGATAATCCGTTCACCGACGTCAAACGTTCGGATTATTACTATCAGGCGGTTCTGTGGGCGGTTGCGAACAATGTAACGAACGGCGTTTCTGCAACTTCCTTTGACCCGAATGTAACGGTACAGCGCGATCAGGTCGTAACCTTCCTGTGGCGTGCATCAGGCAAACCCGCAGCCAAGGCAGATCTCGCCTTCAGCGATCTGGCGGACGGCGCATTCTATGCCGATGCAGTTCAGTGGGCGGTCGCGCACGGCATCACTACCGGCACTTCCTCAACGACATTCGCCCCGGCAGACGGCTGCACCAGAGCGCAGATCGTAACGTTCCTGTATCGCAGCAAGAACTAAAAATTTGATTGGACAGCAGACAGACCCCGGGGCAGCCGCTCCGGGGTTTCTATTATTTTATAACTTCCGCCGAATCAAAGGTTTCCCCTTGCATAATCTCTCCGAATTCCCTATAATAGAAATGACTTTATAAATTACATTTCAGATGTCGTTTTCGTATCCGGAGGTGACGCATCCAGATGATAAAAGGCGGAGCGAACAACCGCGATGTAAAGAAAATCAACCGCATTCGAACGATGCGCAGCATTTTTGCCTGCGAGCGCATTTCCCAGCCCGAACTGGCGGCCAAGGTCGGCAACAGCTGGCCGACTGTGCTCCAGAACGTCAAAGAGCTGATGGAAATGGGACTGGTGCAGGAGGTCGGCACCTTCGAGTCCACCGGCGGCCGCAAGGCGAAAGCCTTTGCCCCGGTGCGGAACGCCCGCTATGCGGTCGGTCTCGAAATAACGCAGAACCATATCGGTGCGGTTCTGGTCGATTTATCCGGCGAACTGGTGCGGTTTGAGCGAAAAAAGCGCCCCTTTGAGCGGTGCGACGCCTACGCCGCCGGACTCGCCGAGCTTGTAAAGAGCCTGCTCGAAAAAGAGGGCTGCCCGACGGAAACCGTGCTCGGCGTCGGTATTTCCCTGCCCGGCATTCTCGATCGGGACGAGAAAACGCTCGTCTATTCCCACGCGCTCGGTCTGCGCGGCGTGCCGGTCGAGGAGTTCAGCCGCTGCATCCCCTTCCCCTGCCGCTTCATCAACGACGCGAACGCCGCCGGACTCGCCGAGATCCGCGGCCGCGAAAACCTGCACAGCCTCGTCTATCTCTCGCTGAGCAACAGCGTCGGCGGCTCGATTTTCACGGGCGGCTCGCTCTACGTCGGGGAGCACCTCCGCGCCGGCGAGTTCGGCCACATGACCCTCGTCCCGGACGGCCGCCCCTGCTACTGCGGCAAGCGCGGCTGCGTGGACGCTTACTGCTCCGCAAAGGTGCTCTCCGCGTTGACCGGCGGCAATCTTGCGCTGTTTTTCGACGGTCTGCGTGCCGGAGACCGCACGCTTCAGGCCGCGTGGGACGAATACCTCGCCCATCTCGCGGTCGCGGTGAACAACCTGCGCATGATTTTTGACTGCGATGTGATCGTCGGCGGCTACGTGGGCGGTTTTCTGTCCGAATTCGGTGCGCCGCTGCGGGAGCTTCTGGCCCGGCACAACACCTTCGAGCCGGACAGCAGCTACCTGAAATTCAGCCGCTATCAGCTGGAATCCTCCGCGCTCGGCGCGGCGCTCGTGCACATTGAGTCGTTTATTCAGTCGTTATAACTTGAATTTTCTCGGGGACAGACTTCTGTCCCTGATTTTTTTGCACAATTTTACGTCCGCGCTCTTGTGCATATCTCTGAAATGCTGCCGCGGGGATTGACAATCTTTCTGCCCTGTGCTAATTTATAGCTACATTCATAAGTAGTTTATAAAAGTAAATACATATAACAATGCGGAGGGATTTTTATGGAAGGCAAAATGAAAGTAGCAGTCATGAACGGCATCGGCAAAATGGGTTACACCACGCGCGATATTCCGACGCCGAAGGACGATGAGGTGCTGGTAAAGCTCGAATATGTCGGCATCTGCGGCAGCGATATGCACTATTACGAAACCGGCGCCATCGGTCATTACGTGGTCGAGCCGCCATTCGTTCTGGGTCACGAGCCGGGCGGCACGGTCGTTGAGGTTGGCAAGAAGGTTACGCACCTCAAGGTCGGCGACCGCGTTGCGCTCGAACCGGGCAAGACCTGCGGCCACTGCAAATTCTGCCGCGAGGGCAAATACAACCTCTGTCCGGATGTTGTATTTTTCGCGACTCCCCCGGTGGACGGCGTTTTTCAGGAGTATGTCGCGCATGAAGCCGCGCTCTGCTTCAAGCTGCCGGACAACGTAAGCACGCTCGAAGGCGCGCTCATCGAGCCGCTCGCGGTCGGCTTCCACGCGGCCAATCAGGGCGGCGCGCACGCCGGTCAGACCGCCGTTGTCATGGGCGCGGGCTGCATCGGTCTGATGAGCATGATGGCGCTCAAGTCTGAGGGTGTTTCCCACGTTTACGTGGTGGACATCATGCAGGCGCGTCTGGACAAAGCGCTCGAGCTCGGCGCGGACGGCGTGATCAACGGCAAGGAGCAGAACGCCGTGCAGGCCGTTCTCGACCTGACCGACGGCTTCGGCTGCGATCTGGTCATCGAAACCGCAGGCACCGAGTTCACCACCCGTCAGGCCATCGAAATGGTGCACAAGGGCGCGACCATCGTTCTCGTCGGCTACTCCAAGTCGGGCGAAATGACGCTCCCCGTCAGCCTCGCACTTGACAAGGAGCTGACCTTCAAGACCGTGTTCCGCTACCGCCACATCTACCCCATGGCCATCGACGCGGTCGCCTCGGGCAAAATCAACCTCAAAGGCGTCGTGACCAACATTTTCGACTTTGACGACATCCAGAACGCGATGGACAAGAGCATCGCCGACAAGGCGAACATCGTCAAGGCGGTCGTGAAAATCGCGGACGAAACCCGGCTTTAATCCTCGGAACAGGGTAAAGAGAGAAAGGAGCTGCGCCGAATGAGCAGTACCACCGCACCGTCCCGGCAGCAAGACACCAATATCAAGGTTCCGCTGATCAGCAAGATCGCCTACGGCATGGGCGACGTCGGCTGCAATTTCAGCTGGATGTTTGTCGGCAATTTTCTGATGATTTTCTACACCGATGTCTGCGGCATCAGCATGGCGGCGGTTTCGCTGCTGATGCTGGTCTCCCGCTTCTGGGACGCGATAAACGACCCGGTCATCGGCTCGCTCAGCGACCGCACCCGCACCCGCTGGGGCCGCTACCGCCCGTGGCTGCTGATCGGCGCGCCGCTCACCGCCGTCGTTCTGGTGCTGACGTTCTGGGCGCATCCGGCGTGGCCGGACAGGGCGAAAAGCCTGTATATGTACATCACCTACTGCGTGCTGGTGCTCGGCTACACTTGCGTCAACATTCCCTACGGTACGCTGTGCGGCACGCTGACGCAGAACATCGAGGAGCGCGCGAAAATCAACACCTCCCGCTCGGTCTGCGCGATGATCGCCATCAACATCCTCAACATCATCACGCTTCCGCTCATCTCTCACTTCGGCGGCGACAACGCCGCGCACGGCTACCTGATGGTGACGGTGCTCTACGGCGGCATCTTTACGCTCTGCCACTGGTTCTGCTTCGCAAAGACGAAGGAGGTCGTGCAGCCTCCCCGACGCGAAAAGGTTTCGCTGAAAAAGCAGTTTCAGGCGGCGGCGCAGAACCGTCCGTATCTGATTGCGCTCGCCGGTCAGTTCCTGTTCGGCGTGACCCTTTACGGCCGCAACGCTGACCTGCTCTATTACTTCAAATACGTGGAGGGCAACGAAAACCTGTTCACGGTCTACTCTCTGATTTTAATTGTGCCGTCCATTCTCGGTGCGGCCGTGTTCCCCTTCGTGTTCGAAAAGCTCGGCAACAAGGGCCATACCGCCGCGCTGTTCTCCGCCGGAACCGGCGTTTCACTGATTGCCCTGTATTTCTTCAGCGCGGTATCCACCCCGGTGCCGTTCTACACGTTTGCCGCGCTCTCGCAGTTCTTCTTCTGCGGCTTCAACACCGCGATTTACGCCATCGTGCCCGACTGCGTGGAATACGGCGAGTGGAAAACCGGCGTGCGCAACGACGGCTTCCAGTACGCCTTTGTGTCGCTCGGCAACAAGCTCGGCATGGCCATCGGCACTTCGGCACTCGCCGGCATTCTGGGCGCTTTGCAGTTCGTCCCCAATCAGACGCAGAATGCCGCCGTGCAGACGAGCATGCACCTCGCCTTCTCGCTGATTCCCGGCGTGCTGTGGCTGTTAACGGCGGCCGTCCTGTTCTTCTATCGTATCAACAAGCGTTCGTATAACCGCATCATGACTGAACTGAACGCGAAAAAGCAGTTTGAGGTGATTAAAAATGATTGATGTTGCAGCTCTCGGTGAATGTCTAATCGACTTCACGCCGAACGGAGAAAACGCGCAGGGCATCGCGCTCTTTGCCCGCAACCCCGGCGGCGCACCGGCGAATGTTCTGGCGATGAACGCCCGGCTTGGCGGAAAGACCGCCTTCATCGGCAAGGTCGGCCGCGACGGCTTCGGGGATTTTCTGCGGCAGACGCTGCTCGACAGCGGAATTGACGTTTCCGGTCTGGCAGTCGATGAAAAGGTGCCCACGACGCTCGCTTTCGTCCAGCTCGACGCGAACGGCGACCGCTCGTTTACGTTCTACCGCAGCCCCGGCGCGGACATCATGCTGCGCGAGTCCGAGGTCGATACCGCGCTGCTCGACGACTGCGCCATCTTCCATTTCGGTTCGGTTTCCATGACCGCCGACCCCTGCCGCACGGCGACGCTCTCCGCGGCCCGCTATGCGCGGCAGAAGGGAAAACTCGTCAGCTTCGACCCGAACTACCGTCCGCTTCTCTGGGACGATACCGAAGAGGCGGTTCTCCGGATGAAGGAAGGCATCCGCCTCGCGGACATTCTCAAGGTTTCCGAGGAGGAAATGCAGCTCGTGACCGGCGAAAGCGACCCGGAACGCGGCTCGAAGGCGCTGCTCGATATGGGGCCGTCGCTCGTACTGGTGTCCATGGGCGCGAAGGGCGCTTACTGCCGCAACGCAGTGTGTGCCGGGGCGCTCCCGACCTTCGATGTGCCGACGGTGGACACCACCGGCGCAGGCGACGCCTTCATGGGCGCAATCCACTTCCTGCTGAAAGGCAAGACCGCCGAGGAGCTGCGCGCGCTCCCCGAGGATGCGCTCCGCGAAATCGTCCGCTTCGGCAACGCCGCCGGCAGTCTGACCACCACAAAGGGCGGCGCTATCCCCGCCATGCCCTCCATGGAAGAAATCCGCAGCTGTATCGCCTCCGCCCCTCTGCTCTGATGGAAAGGAATTCTGGATATGACTGAAGTAAAAATTCGTTTGCAGCAGACCGATCAGGTCAAAAAACTCGTCGATTTTCTCACTCCCTGCCCGTATGAGGTCAATCTGGTTTCCGGCCGCTACACGATCGACGCGAAGTCCCTGCTCGGCATTTACAGCCTCGACCTGAGCAATCCGCTGACGCTCGTCATCTACTCGGACGACTGCGACGGCCTGCTCCGGCAGCTCCGCGCGCTCCTCCCCGACTGCCTCGTTCCGTAAACCCGCTTCCTTCTCTCTCATTTCCGTATACCGCCCGGCTCGTTCTCTCTCCTGCATCAGAGCCGGGCGGGTTTTTGTTGCGAAAACGTTCTGCACGCGCTACAATAGAGGCAGAAAACCGCTCACGGAGAGCGAAAGGAGCCGCCTATGTCGAAATTATCCAACGTAAGAAGCCAGGCGCTGACCGACCGCGTCGAGGAGCGTCTATTTCAGTGTACTTTTATCAACAATCTGAATTTTCCTGTTCGACCCACTTCATGAAGGTTCGATGTGCGACACCCAGCTGACGCGCCGCAGCGCGTGCGGAAATGCGTCCTGCCCGCCATTCATCACGCAGATGCTCGTATTCTGCCGGGCGTTCCTTGGGTTTTCGACCAAACTTGACCCCTCTCGCCTTGGCGGCCGCGATACCCTCCGCCTGCCGCTGATGGATAAATTCCCGCTCGGTCTGGGCGACATAGGACAGCAGCTGCAAAACAATGTCCGAAATGAGTGTTCCGATCAAATCACGGCCCTTCCGCGTATCCAAAAGCGGCATATCGAGCACCACGATGTCCACCTGTTTCTCCTTGGTCAGCAGCCGCCACTGCTCCAACACCTCATCATAATTGCGACCCAGCCGGTCGATGCTCTTAATCACGAGAGTGTCGTTCGGCTTTAATTTTCTCAGCAGTCTGCGATAGCCCGGCCTTGCAAAGTCCTTGCCGGACTGCTTGTCGATGACCAGATTTTTCTCCGCGATGCCGAATTCCCGCATCGCGATCACCTGCCTGTCCTCGTTCTGGTCACGTGAGGACACGCGAATGTAGCCGTAGATTTGATTTTCCATTTGAAATTCCTCCATAAAAAGTTTGAGGCAGTACCGCGCGTGTGCAATGCAGTACTGCCTTTTGTTTTATTGTAGAGAAAATCCCCATTTTCGTCATTATTGACTTTTCAATGAATTCACATCAGCAGCCCGGTCATTTCTGTCTCTGCGCACGATCACCTTAGACACCCTGCTTAAAAGGCAGGAGCTCTATCCTGCTTCAGCGTATGCCGCACCGCACATGCAGCTTTCTACTTTTTAAGCCGCTTCACTCGCTCGTAAAATCTTGTCTTGCTCATCCCGAGCTGCTTCATCGCCTGCACGGCGGTGATTTCGCCCTTCTGCCACCGGGCTGCGATGCGTTCGAAGTCCGGATATACCTTCGGCGGACGGCCGCGGTACTTTCCCTGCTGTTTGGCGATGGCAATGCCCTCACGCTGACGCTGCAAAATGTACTCGCGTTCGAGCTCTGCCACCGCCGCAAACACGGTCAGCATAAACTTGCCGGTCGGCGTTGTCGTGTCAATGGCTTCCTTGCGGCTGACGAACTCTACCTGCTTTGCGGTCAGCTGTTCTACAAGGTCGAGCAGGTCGCGCGTATTTCTTGCAAAGCGGCTGATCGACTCAACGATGACCGTGTCGCCGCGCCGAACAAAGTTCATCATCCGGTTCAGCTCCGTCCGGTCCGCGTTTTTCCCGCTCGCCCTGTCGACGAACAGCTCGTCTACGCCGAGCTCGCGCAGCATAATTTCCTGCCGCGCCGTGTTCTGCTCCTCCGTGCTCACGCGCACATATCCGATTTTCATGATATGTCTCCCTCCAAAAAAGAAATTTCCCGTTTAAGCCGATGAAAATTTCGGAACGTTCCGAAACCTCAAAATCGACTTAAACGGGAGGATTTCCGCGTGTTCCGCATGGGTATGCCCAAACGGAACGGTTCATTTCTGTTGTTTTCAGTATTCGCTGCGCTCGATGAATTCGAGCATTTCTTTTCGCTGAACGCGCCAGCGGTTCCCGATGCGAAACGCCGGGATCTCGCCTTCGTGCAGAAGCCGCAGCATTGTGCCGCGGCTCACCTGCAAAATCTTCTGACACTCACGCAGCGTCAGCACATCGGGATATTTGTCCAGGTTCATGCGTATCCGCCTTTCTGTGTGGTTTATTGCATTGTTCCGCACAGAAAAGGCCAATCTGTTACTCGGACGCATCCTTGCCGCGCAGCACATGGACTGCCGCCGCCACCGCCGCGACAATCTTAATGCCGAACAGCAGCGTGTTCTTGATTACCTTCATCGGGTCACCTCCTCTCCTCAGTACGCATACAGCAGCTCGCCGGTCATCTCGTGAAAGAGTTCCGGGTCGTACAGCATTTCTTCGATTTCTTCCTCGGAGCAGCCGTAATCGAGAAGCGCCTGCACCTCGTCGGCGGTTACGCCGAATGCCTTCGCCACGCTGAACAGATCGTCATAACTGGTCGGCGTGTCCTCATAATAGCTGCGGTAGAACGGATATTTGCGCCACCAGTGCTCGTACGTCGTGTGCGGTGTGAAAGTCCCGGTAGTGATACGGCCGGTGTGAGAAATTTTCATGATCTCGCCCTCCTGCGGTTCGAGAATATCAGTGGGCGCTTTCAGTCGCAGCTTTTTGATTGTTTTGCAGAGAATTTCCTGTGTCGAGGCATAAATCAGAAAGCCATCGTAGAACATGACGCACAGTGGATTGTCCCCGATGACGAACCAGATGGAGTTGTCCTTATCCAGAACCGTAAAGACAAAGGAACCCTCGACCTTCTCAGCCATAGCTTGCAGGCTGTCAAAGTCGAGGGCTTTCTGCTGTTCAAGGAGCTGAACGGCAACATAGCTGTCCGTCTCAACACTCGTCATCGGCAGATTTTCTTCCATGCGTAACTCTTTGTCATTCCAGAGAACGCCATTGTGCGCGAGCGCAAAGCTGTTTCCGGCAACTTTGCCGAGAAACGGATGGTTGTTCTGGTTAAACTGCGCATTGCCCTGTGTCGTCATACGGGTATGTCCCATGACGGCATTCACGCCGTTCGAAATGTGGATTTTCATTTTTCGAGCGGGAAGGGGACGCTTGTAAATCCGCAGACGGTCATTGAAGTTATAGGCGATACCGGTTGCATCCGTACCGCGCACTTGACATTCACGCGCTAACGTATTCAGGATTTTGTTCTTCGTATGGGTGCTCAGGCACTCCTTAAAATCGATTAAACCAAACAAACTGCACATATTACTCCTCCTCCGAAGTGTTTACAGGTTCATTTACATAAAGCCGACGCTCTTTCAAATACTGGATAAGTGCGGGTTCGGTGATGTTGTCCAGAAAATCGAACCAGCTCATGTCCTGCACCTGACTGTCAGACATAGCAACAGCCACCTCGACGAGATGGTTGACCATCTGCAAGGTGGCTTTTAAGGTATTCAGCTTGAGCGTGCCGCGGAACATCCGGATTTCAACCGTGTCCGAGTTCGTAAGATTTACCGCCGTATAACGTCCGGCACAGGAATTCTTCGCGTGGTTCATCTGCTCGGACGGCGTAAGACGAATACCGTACCGCGCTGCCCAGCGGTTCATCTGGCTTTGTGTGCGGCGGCTGAACCGCAGCAGTTCGGCCCAGAATTTCTCGACGAAGTACAGCAGTCGGGCAATCGCGGCTTCCTGCTGCTCGTAGGTACAGCCGAACGCAAGGCGAGAGATGTGAACATGAAGTCCGCAAGTTCCGGCCGCGTGGCTCAAATAACCCATGCTCTGCGCTTTGCGAAGAACCTGCTCCCATGGCATTTCGTTCAGCTGATACTCGAGCGTCATCGGATGAGTGACAAGCTCCAAGCCCTCATCCAAACTGCCGTCCGTTTTGATGTACAGGTTTTCGGCGTCCTTATTGGCAATATCCAGCAGCTTCTGTGCGTTGCTGTTGACCGTGCCGCCGTCATCAATTTCAAGCTCAACGCCGAAATGACGCAGGCCCTTGCCATGAAACACGAGATCGGGCGTGTAGCTGTATTCGTGGATGACCTCGCAGTGTTCGCCCCAGCAGGACGCGCAGTAAGCGTTGTCGTCTCCGTCCCAGTATGCGCGGTCGCGATGAATAATGCGGCCACAATCATCGCAGCGCACGTAATACTCATCAAAGCAGTGATCGCAGAGTATGTGCGTGTCATCCTCGACAGCATTTTCCTCATAAATCCGTTCGTTGCAGTGGTCACAGATGACAGTCAATCGGTCGGCGCAGTCCTCGCAGAGCCAGTCTCCCTCTACTTCAAACATATCTTCAATCGGGTGCTCTGCACCGCAGTTTGCACAAATTCTCGTTTCCTTCATTGGTTGTTCCTCCATTTCGTTTGGTGAATGTTAATACTCTTCGGCAAGCAGCATGGTAGAATGCGTCAAATCGTCGATGACGAACACCTTCGCATCTACGGCATCGTCACAAGGTACATCGAGTTCATAACGATAGGGCGGCTGCTCCTGCTCGTGGACGATGTGCTGACCGGTTGGCGTTTTAGTTAAGGTAAACACCTGCAAATAGTCCTTATGTTCGGTTTTCATGCTAAAAACCATGCACCAGATAAGGTCTATCAGCCACGACGAGATCTCGTTCTGTACGCCGCTCGTCAGAAATTTCTGATTTTCAAACATAATTTTCTCCTTAAAATGCAAAATCCCACTGAAAGCATGACTCTCAGTGGGATCAGTTTTGCGCACGGACTTTTCCACAGCATTGTGGACAAAGCGTGTGATGATTGACTTGTCGTGTCTCTCTGCGGTACACCCGCTCACCGCAGCGGTCGCAGAGCGTCGTGAATTCCTCGGCGCAGGCATGACAAAGCGCATCCCCGCCGAGAAGGATGCGCTGATCGATCGGCTTGCTCTTGCCGCAGCAGGAGCAGATAAAATGGTTTAGCGGCATTGTTTTCCCTCCTTTTCGTTATATATAAGTATAATATATCAACGAAAAAGGAGCTGATACGGTTTATTGATTTTCAAGCAGCCACTCTATCAAATCGATGGATTTAATGCCGTCATAGGACGTTTCCAGTCCCGGATGCAGCGAAAGCACGATTTTCTCATAGTTATCTGCAATCCCCTGCAACGGCGCCAGTTCACGTGCGCGAACCGTTTCGCTCTCCATCGACTCGGTTACCTGCACGTATATTTTTTCATCAGCTTTGGCTGCAATAAAATCAATTTCCGCGTTGCCGACCTTGCCGATTGCGACATCATAGCCGCGGCGCAGCAATTCGAAATATACAACATTTTCAATCGCATGTCCGCTGTCGCGGTTGCGGAATCCAAGCAGGTAATTCCGCAGGCCGATGTCCACGATATAATATTTACCCAGTGTGCGCAGGAACTCCCTGCCTTTGATGTCAAATCGTTTGATTTCATAGAAAAAATAGGACTCCAGCAGCGCATTGACATAGGCCTGAACCGTGTGTGCACTTGGCTTGCCCCGGCGGCCGCTGTCATCGAGCAGCCCTTCACTGACCAGTGTGTTGCCGATGGAAGAGATTGAAACCGAACTGCCAATGTTATCCGCCAGAAACAGGACGATTTTCTTGAGCAGCACAGCATCTGTAAGCTGGCGCTGCCCTCTGCGCTTTTCCCGTTCGAGAATGTCACGAACAATAACCGTCGAATAGATGCCTTCCAGAAGAGTCAGCGCCTTATCCTGTTCCATGCCGACGTCGGCAATACCGGGCATACCGCCAAAACGCATGTACGCGTCAAAAATCTCACGCAGTTCGTATTGCGTACCATCTTGATCGACCGCTTTCTTCTTTTGGCCGCCAAGTGCGCTCTTGACCGTCTTAATCGTAAAGCCGTAAAAATCAACGAACTCCGCAAAGGACAGCGGCAGCATCTTGATTTCCACACATCGTCCGGATAGATAGGTCGAATACTCAGAGGAAAGCAGATAGGCATTCGAGCCGGTAATATAAATATCGCAGTCGAAATCCACGCGGAACGAGTTGACGGCGTTTTCCCAGCCGTCCATGCGCTGAAGTTCGTCAAAAAACAGGTATATCCGCCTGTCCGGAAGCACGCGTTCCTTGACATAGCGATACAGCTCGTCCGCTGTCATCTTCAGAAACTCGTAGGATTCAAAGTTCATTTCAATGATCTGCTCATCCGAAACTCCATTTCCGCGCAGATGCGCCGCCATCAACTTGAGCAGACTGGACTTTCCGCACCGGCGGATACCGGTTACCACTTTGATGGGCTCGGTGTCCTGAAATGCAATGAGCTTATTCAGGTAAAGGTCTCTTTTTCTGAGGGTATGTGAACGGATCATGCGGCATCACTCCTTTGCATCATCATAGCACAAACTTTTTATTTTATCAAGTTTATGCTGTTCACAGCATAAATTATTCTCATTTACTTCCATTTCTCTGTTCTGTCCCTCAGGCTTTCATGTCTCGAGCTCGAATACCTCCTGCAAGCTCGGGAGGGACTGCCGCTTCCAGTCCCGGCCGATCGTGACCGGATTGATACCGCTTTCGCGCTGAAACTGCATCAGCGCGGCACGCTGCGAAAAAGAAAGACCTTCGCAGAGCTTTCGCCGTGCCTTGCAGGCGCTGTTCATACGCGAGGTTTCCTCGATCCATTTCAAAAGCCGCTCGCGCTGTTTTGATTGCGCAGCCCGATCGAGCCGCTTTCGCGCCGCCGGAAGCGAATAATAAGTACCCTCCGGAAAGCAGCTGCACATTGCTCTGCGCAGGACAGATGGCGAAGCTGACAGTAAATCGTACAGTTTTTCCTTAGAATAATGCAGATCGTGCATTCCGATGTACGTTTTCAGCATCGGCGCACCGTATTTCGCCTCGAACCGCAGCAGTCTCTGCGCATCCTGTATATCCCTCAGTTCTGCATTGCGGTCATCCTTCAGCTGGTCTGCCTTAGAATACAGCGTGACGGCATAATCCTCTCGATTGTGCGTCAAATCAAAGGAATACGCATATTTTATCGGTTTATTCCGCTTTTTATTATCAAACCGCGGATAAGTCTCTTGATAGCCGTTCGGCACGCCGCTCTTTCTTGCCAGAGCGATATATGCGAGCGGGTCATCCACCTTCGCGTTCGCGCTGAAGTCCACGCGCGAAAATTCAAATTTTTCCGCTCCACCCAGTCCTGCGTCCCGCAAAATCTCCCGCAGATTGCGGTCGAATATGCCCAGATAGTTTTTGTCCGGGCAGAACAGTACAACCCTCTGCGGCTCTGCATAGAGCACAGAGTTTAAGTTGATCGTCAGTTTAATAAAGCCGCAATTCACAGCGGCACGCAAATTGATCGTCACGCCCTTCTGCGCATACATATAAAATTCCTGTTCGTCTTTTGATTTCGAATAAACTCCTGTCCCATATCGATCAGACAGCTCATACAGCCGCCCTCTCCAGCGGCTCACTTCTCCCAGCGGAATTTTCCGCTGCAATTCTAACGTGTGTATCGTATGATAAACGCCCATCGCGCACGCCTCCACAATATAAATTATCATATTGTTATAAGCAGATACTATTTTATACGAACAGAACATTACAGTAATATATGATTATAAACCATATCATACATAAAATGATCAATACATACTATCCTGTATATTTATCATCTATCTAAAGATTGATATTATCTTATATATCCATTATCTTTTATCTCTATAACCGGAGGGATTGTATATTATATATAGAAGCATATTGGCAATTATTGTTCTGCGGTATTATAATAATACTAAACTAAGATTACGCATCTCCATCAGGAAGGAGGCATTTCCGTGCCGTCTGCGAAATTTACAGAGTCCGAGGTTCTCGAACCGTCCGAGTCGTTTCGCGAAAGGAAGAAGATCAGCGAGATCGAAGCCGATCTGCGCGCTTATTTCGCGTGGGAGAAAGGCAAACCGCTGCCGGGCTGGATTTATGATAAGCTAAAGAAGTATCCGCTGCTCACGGAACATACGATAAAGTTCCTGCACTGGCTCCGCTCTCAGCCAGCGACCAACAAATGCAAAGCTAAAACGTGCAGCTTGTATGACATTATGATCGACTGCATGATTACCGATATCATCATGTCAGTACTGAGCGAATACGAAAAGCAGTACCGTATCAAAGAATGCAGGCATCTCCCGCATCCGGCCAGCAGTGCATCCGCCCCTTCTATCCCAGACGCATCCTATCTCTCCTTGCTGTTCCCTGAACTGCCGAGGCACAGCATAAAAATGTCTAATCTGCGGCGTGAGCCTTTACATATCTATTATAAGGATGCCAAGGATGGATCTTTGCTTCCCCGCACGCTCGACACTGAGTTTATGCAGGCAATCACCGTGCTGTATCATCGCTATGTACGGACGCCGGATATGCGTTATTTGCTGCGGCCTGCCGCTTTTCTTCCACTGATGGACGGGCACCCTTATTTTATGTATTCCGTTGAAAAATACTGGGGCTATTATCAGACCTGCTGCAAACGAACCGCCGATACCGTTTCGACATTTGAACGGCTTCGCGAGGCACTCCTGGATTCTTATGAGTGCTTTCCTGCCGCTGCTCCGGAAGAAATACCCGATACGCTTACAGACGCAGATACCTCCTATTTCGTTCATCTCATCAAGATCATACGGCTGCTGAAGGAATGGATTGACTTTTTCGAAGATCGATACTACAGTTTTTCCCTTACGGGCAGTAATTTCGATAATCCTCTGCTCAGTTACTTTAATTACTGGCCGGAGGACCTTCCTCTCGATGTTGACACGCTTATTTACAGCTGCTTTGCCGAGCCGGAGTTCGCACGAAATCCCAATCTTCTTGCGCTGCAGCGTCTGCGCGAGCTGATCAACGCGCCGGATGCCGAACAGAATCTTTCCTACACACTGAACGAGTGTAAAAGCCATCTGAGCAATCATCTGAAAGAATTGCAGGAGGCCTTGACGCAGGCAAAGGAGAGCGGCAGCTATGCGCCGATTTATCAAAATCTGAGCGGTTTGTTCTCGCCGTCCAAATCACTAAAGGCGCCGACTTCCCTTCTTGTTCCACTCGGACAGAAGAAAATCCGTGAATTCGGTATCTTTCACATCAAAAAGCCGTTTGATTTTCCTGTGATGAATGACTATTTTCTTGCAGTATCTGATTTTGCAGAACAGGTCTTGAAGTACTGGTCCACACAGCCCGGCACATCCGCCTTCTGGTTTGAGCGTGAAGCACAGGCGGAGGATCATATACAGGAGCTTGCTGACATGCATGAAACTGCGGATACCTACGACCGAGAAAACCCATTTGACGGCTGGTATGATCAACCCGTAACGCCGCAGCCACTGCTGTTCGAGCCGAACGATTTCGTTTCCGGGCCCTGCACAAGGATGTTCTTCACCCTACTGCACAGGCAGATTTTCCCCTTCTGCTTGATTAGAAAATATGGTGAGGACCCTGATGACCCTGCCGATAAGGATCGCTGTATCACGGATTACTACCTTGGCTCTTGCGCAGCCGCGCGCATCTTAGAGCAATTGCAAAAGGATCTTGTCTCGGTCAATCCCGATGACATCTACTGCCGCACCACATATAAGATTGCTGAGGAGGAAAATCAGCAGGCAGAACAGCTCTGGCTATGGGCGCAGCATTTTCTGCGTACAAACCAGATTGATATTAATCGGCTGGAGCCGAGTGAAATTCAAGTTCAAACTCTGTTTCTCGATGTCACCGGCAGTAATTTTCCGCTTCTGTATCAAACGATGGAGTGGCTTTATCCACGCAACGAACTGGATGCACTGCTTGCAGAGGAAATCGAAAAATGTGGACAGGATTTCCTCGATCCTTTTCTTTCTCTTCAGATTTCCAAGTATAATCAGTCTCACAATCCAGACCCTTTGCTTGAATATGCCCAGATATTGAATCAAGCTGGCTCGCAATACTGGGAGTTTATTGTCAAAAACCAATCTTCTTTTGTCCCCGAGAACGCTTCTAAATTCTTTGACAAATACCTGAAGTTTCTCCGTTCGCGTGGTGTCGTGTCATCCTCTATCCGCGCTCTCCATGACGAAAAATAGGCTTCTCGGCTTTTCGCATCCCGCCTCAGCAATACAGTACCGCCTAATGATCGCCATATGATCATTTTTATCTGAACATCAAAACTCTCTTCTATATACCAAACAGCCAGACATGATCGTTTTCATTTCTCTCTAGTGTGATATAATAGGATATGTTCTGATATTATCCTAATCTGGTTTTCATAGACAAACTACAAAGAGCTGGAGGTAAATACATTATGGAAAAAAAGTACACAGATTTTATGGATGAAATATCTTCTGATGAACTCTATGAAGGCCTCCTTGCATACGGTCTCTTTGCTGAAAAGCTTCCACCATTATTTACTTCCGTTTCTTTCTTTCATTACTGCAAAACAGTATCTGCTCCATTTGCAGCAGTGTGGAATGACTACATAACCTTTCGAGTAATGCGTAATATCAGCATACCTCGACTTATGGGGATTCCAAATCCTTTTAAATACCAAGAATTGTGTTCTTTGCTTCGAGATAACTGGAATGAACTACGTACTCATTTCCATGCACAGACAGATGGGCAGAGTTATCGTGTCAGCCGAATTCATATTCGCAAAAAGCATAATGAGAAACGTATCTTTGAGATGAATTATTCAAACTGGCGAACAGATGGCAACCCAGAGTTAGATCTGCTGATGCATGACCAGAGAACGAGCCGTTTCATTGCACAAGCCGATATCTCCACATGCTTTCCCAGCATCTATACGCATTCCATTCCGTGGGCTTTAGTAGGGAAAAAACGGGCAAAGAAAACAAGCCGTGATGACTCTTGCTGGTACAACAAGATTGATCAAGCATGTTCAGCTATGCGCAATGGCGAAACACACGGTTTACTTATCGGACCACATACCTCAAATTTGCTTTCAGAGATTATTTTGACTGTAGTCGATAAGAAGCTTTATGATAAGGGCTATCGTTATACTCGAAATATAGACGATTATGATTGCTATGTTGGCAGCCATGATGAAGCACAGCGATTTCTGCAAGATCTCGAACAAGCTCTTCGTGAATTTGATTTGCCGCTAAATCACAGGAAAACAAAGATTATCGAACTTCCTATTGGGATAGAGAAGAACTGGAAGCACCAACTGAGTGATTTGCCCAAAATTGGTACGTCAGGAATGGTGGAATACCCGCAAGTCAACACGTTTATTGACACGGCATTATCGCTGGCAACGGAAACGGGGGACTTCGCAATTATCAATTATGCCATCAAAAAACTGAAAGGAGCACAGCTTTCTGATAATGGAAAGAAGCTTGCGGCAAAGAGGTTCATGCATATGGCTGCACTTTATCCGTACCTTCTGCATTTAATGGAAGAGTATGTGTTCACACCATATGAAGTCAATACAAGCGATATCAAATCTCTGTCAGAGATAATATATTACGATGCTGTCAAACTAAATAATTATGAAAGCCTGTGTTATGCAATTTATTTTGCAATTCGATTTGACTTCACGCTTGAAAAGTTTGAAAACGATTATCATAATGCGCTGGACTATGTAATCAAAAGCGGTGATTGCCTGCTGCTGACTACGACCTGGGTTTACTTCATGAAGCAAAATCACTGGAATAGAAGAGCCTCACGAGTAAAACCTCTTCATGAAGCAGCCAAAAACCTGAAAAATACAGACATGGATCGTTACTGGTTGTTCTGTTATGAAGCTTTATCCCAAGGTAATTTATCCGACCGGTGGAAAGCAATGAAGAAAGCCGGAGTCAGTTTTATCCGAAAGGAAATAATAGATGGCACCACTACAGCCAATACTGATATAGAATAAATAACACGCATCATAGATGATATCCGACGTATCCCCATGAACACTAAATCGCAAAGTCTCAAATGAGGAGATGAAACCAGTTAAGACAAATTGAGCAGCATTTCCGCTCCGACCATTGAAGGTCGGAGCGTTTTTTTGCGCTCGATCAAATTTATTTTTAACCACCCCGTGAGCGAGCCCCCTCGGCACTTTTGGACACAGACGCGATTTACGCGGTTCTGCCTCGATTTGTGTCATTTTTACCGTCATTCTGTTCATTTCACCCCGTGAGCAGGGTTCCGTGCGCATCATTTTCTTGTCTGCTACAATGTATTCATCGAGACGAAAAAGTTTCGAAAACCCGTTTTTTACGAAAGGAAGACAAAAAATGAACGAAATTCTCTACCGCAAACTCGCTGCGACCGCCACTGCGCCGGTGGTCCGTCTTGACTCGAAGTGGATCGCGGACGGCAGCTGGCCGAAGCATCTGCGCAGGCGCGCCAACGCGAGCGTCAGCTTTCTTCTCACGAAACACGGTTCTGTGATGTTCGACGACCTCACCGTCGGGTTCCTCGCCGAGCGGACCGACACCATGACCGTCAGCGGGCCCGACGGCTGCGAGCGCTGGGCGATGATCGCAATTCGCTATCCCGACATGCGCTACCGCTTTGCCGTTCGCTGCACGGCGTGGGAAAAGCATCCGCCGCTCCCGGGCCTCGGCCTCACCGACCGCGAAGTCGAGCTGGTATACATCATGTGCGACGAGCTGTCGCGTCGCAAGGCGTATGCCGATGATGTATTCGATGTCTCAGACGAGCTTTTCGACAACATCGACGATAACGTGCAAATCGCGCAGGAGTTGGGCGATTTCGATGAACAGCGGTTCCTTGCGCTGCTCAAAAATGACCCGCTCGCGCTTCCGGTCCTCGAGGCTGCACTCCTCTCCGCGGTCTGGACCGCTCCTGACATGGAGTATCTTCCGGCGTTCCTCCTTAACTTTATGCTGCCGAACGCGCAGTCTGCGACCGTTCGCGAGGGCGTCGACGAACATTTTCATGCGGTAGACCTGCTCCGCTCGCCGAATGCACCGTTCGAGCGCGTGTTCACCTTCCGCTTCGAGAACGCTTCCCTGCCGGTCTATCCGCTGTCGGCAGCCGGCCGCATGATCGTTCTCGAGCCGATCGGCGACCCGGCGCGCAAGGCACTCATGGACGCGCTGACTGAGGTATCGCACATCCGCCACAACATCGGCGAAGCGGCAGACCGTCCGCTTCCGGCGTTCCCCGTCACGATGATAACGCGAGATTTTCCTTCGCACCTCGCGCACAACGTGAAGGTGCCGGAGAACGTGCACACGCTCACCGATGCGGAAGCCGATTTGCTCCGCCTCGCCGCCGCGAAACTGCTGCGGCATGTTCCGACGGTTGTGTCGGACCTGAACGATGCGCTGTCCGACTTGAGCGCACGCCCCAGCGCCTACCGCTATAAAGCGCCCGAACGCTGGATTTCTCTCGTGCTGCTCTACATCCGGAAGGCGCTCCTCACCCGTAAGGACTGCCGTGAAGCCTTTGACCAGCTCACAGCTCGTATGATGCGTGAGCAGCGCGAAGCACAGGTGCAGCGCACCTTGACTATCGATAACTGCGTTGCCTTTGTGCTCGACCCGGAACGTTACAAGGATGCCATCTCGCCGCGTCCGAAGACTCTCGAGCAGCTCGAAAAAACCGTGGCGTTCCCGTATACGAGCCACGGCGTTCCCATGCTCGTCTACAACACGGCGCAGTTCGAACGGCTGCTCCAGCGCGCCGGTGTCGGCTCCGAACTCGCCCCGAATGTCGTGCAGGAACTCAAAGAACGTTCAATCTTTGAGCGCGAGAACATTAAAATTAACACTGATGGCACCTCGCGGCGCTATTATGCGATACCCGCGAAAATGTTCAAGAATTCCGTCATTCCGGCTATTCCGGCGGGTCAGGAGGAAGATAATGATGTATAATTATAATGTATACACCGCCATGCATCAGCTTGGCGTGACCCGGCTTCGCACAGAACAGAGCAAGGTTCTCTCCTGCATTCTCCAGAACCGCGACGTTCTCGTGCGCCTCTGCACCGGCGGCGGCAAATCGCTCCTTTTCCAGCTCCCGGCTCTCCTCGACGAGCCGGGACAGCTGACCCTCGTTTTTTCTCCCCTGCTCGCCCTGCAGGAGGACCAGGTCTCCGCGTTGAAGAAGAAGGGCGTTCGCGCCGCCCTCCTCAACTCGAGCCTCAGCAAGCACCGCCACGCAGCGACTTTGCGCGACTTCGTGCAGAACGGCGGCCTGCTGTACCTTGCCCCCGAGCAGCTTCGCAATCGCAAGGTTTTCGAGGCGCTTGCCTCCGCGCATGTGCGCCGCGTTGTCGTGGACGAGGTGCACATCCTGCCGCAGGTCGACCGCGGTTTTCGCCCGGCTTACGCCGAAATTGGCGCGTTCATCAAGTCGCTTCGCATACCGCCGCAAATCCTTGCGTTCACGGCAACGGCGACCGCTTCAGACTTCAGCTATATCGCACGAAGCCTGCATATGGATGAACCGAAACGCTTTCTCTTCTCTGTAAAACGTTCGAATATTAAGCTTTCCATCAAGGAATTCAACGTTCGCGGCAAAGACAATGTGAAGCGCCGCAAGCGCACGCAGCGGCTCAAAATGCTTGACGCTGTGCTCCGGCAGCACCAGCCCAGGAACGGCGCGACCATCGTCTACTGCCCGACGGTCAACGATGTCAAGCGCACGACGAAATACCTGCGCGGGGAGAAATATTCGGCGAAAGCGTACTACAGCGAGCTCCCAAAGGGCAGAAAAAAGCGTGTGCACCGTTATTTCCTCACGAAAAAGCGTCCGATCGTCGTTGCGACGAACGCATTCGGTCTCGGCATCGACCGCCCGGATGTCCGACTCGTCGTGCACGCCGGTCTGCCGCTCGGCATCGATGCCTACGCACAGGAAATCGGTCGCGCAGGCCGCGACGGCAAAAAGGCGCGCGCCGTTCTGCTTTACACCCCAACGGACTTCGCAGACGCCAGCCGTATCATTCGTCAGAACAACAATGACACAACCGACTATCGCGGCGAAAAGCGCCTTGACGCGCTCAAAAAGGTCATCGCCGAGCCGAAAAAGGCATGGAAGGGCATCGCGAAGTACTTCGGTTGAGCGTATCAACCGCGCATCTCATTGATATACTATATCTGTATATATATGGTATTCACCCGTATGACAAAGGAGGATTTTTCATGAATAACGAATTGGAACGCGCGCAGGTATACCAGATTTTAGCGCTCAACGACGAGATGCTCCGCAGCGGCTGCATCACCCGTGACGAGCACGATTTCGTCCGCCATTTGCAGACGGACAAGCTGACAAGGCTCCACGGCCGCGACAGCACACACCCCCGAGGCACCACTCTGAACTGAGGGAGGCGGCTCCATGGACGTCCGCAGACTGGACGAAATGCAGGCGCAGGGCCGCAGCATCTTCGACACCGAGCTTGCTGTGGCCTACTACGCCCGTGTTTCGACCGACAAAGACGAGCAGATCAACAGTCTCGGCAATCAGAAACGCTATTTTGAGGATTACATTGCCGCCAATCCCCACTGGACGTTTTCCGGCGGCTATGTCGATGAGGGCATCAGCGGCACTTCGGTCGAGGGGCGCGAGCAGTTCCTCCGCATGATCGAGGACGCGAAGCGCGGTCGCTTTGACCTCATCATCACCAAAGAGATCAGCCGTTTCGCCCGAAACACCCTTGACAGCCTCAGCTACACGCGCGAGCTGCTGCGGTTCGGTGTCGGCGTGTATTTCCAGAACGACAATATCAACACCTTTGACAAGGATGCCGAGCTACGCCTCACCATCATGTCCTCCATCGCGCAGGACGAGGTGCGCAAGCTGTCCGAACGCACCCGTTTCGGCTTCAAGCGTGCGCAGGAAAACAGCGTCCTGCTCGGTCAGAACAATCTGTTCGGCTATAACAAGGTCGACGGACGGCTTGAGATCGTCGAGCACGAGGCAGCCATAGTCCGCGAGGTGTTCGAGCGCTACACCGCAGGCGACCTCGGTCTGCGCGCCATCGCGAACGACCTTGAGCGGCGCGGCATTCGCGGACGTCAGGGCAGACCGCTCACCTACTCCACGCTGTACGGCATGATCCGCAACCCGAAATACAAGGGCTGCTACGCCGGTCGGCGCTATGCCTCCCGGGACTACCGCGACAAGCGCAGCTACCGTCTGAGCGAGGACAAGTGGCTCGTCCACGAAGATGACCGCGTGCCTGCCATCGTGCCGGAGGCCATGTGGGACGAGGCGAACCGCCTGCTCGCCGCACGCGGACAGACCATGAAGCAGCACGCGCAGGCATCGCAGAACCGCTATGCCTACAGCGGCAAGCTCATCTGCGCGAAACACGGCACAGCTTTCCACAGGCATGTGTATAAAAGCAAAAGCCGCGGCGAGGTGGAATGCTGGAACTGCAAGCTGTACCGCGAAAAGGGAAAACAGGGTGGCTGCGACTCCCCCACGGTCTACAGCCATGAGCTCGACCGCATTCTTGCGCGCGTGTTCGAGCAGGTGACGGACGAGCGCTCGACTGCCATGCAGGAGTACATCGACAATCTGCGCGCCTTTGCCGCACAGCAAGACAATGCCCCTGCCCTCGCGAAGGTCGAGCAGGAGCTCGAGACCGTCACCCGCCGCAAGGACAAGCTGCTCGATCTCGCGCTTGCCGGGGCACTCTCGAACGAGGAGTTCAGGCAGCGCAATGAGGCCTGCAACGAGCAGCTTGCCGCGCTCGAGCAGCAGCGAAAGGAATTGCAGAATGCAGACAAAACACTCGAGCAGCGCATTCGGCGCGTGGAAAGCCTGCGCCGCACCATCGAGGAGCGGTGGCAGACAAACTGCGGCTTTTCGCGCGAGATGTCCAAGGCGCTCGTCGACCGCATCGTCGTAGACGCGGATGAGAGCCGAACCTGCATCCGTCTGGAGATTTTCCTCACCACCGGAAGCGACTTCCGCGCCGAGCCGGTGCTGTCCGCCGCGACGCAGTCCCCGGACGCGCAGATGAAGCTGACCTTCCCCCGCTCGCGCTCCGGCCATCAGGGCGATTACAGCGTGACGTACCTTGTGCGGTGGCACCTCGGGTAAAAACGAAAGAAAGCAGTGATGCCGCCTCTAAAAGTGAAGCTCATCACTGCTTTTTCTGGTGTTACTTTTTGCGGTCAGACCCTCTTTTCCTTTCCCACGGTTCGTGGCAGGAAGGAGGTGGCGCGTGTGCGGAAAAAGGCTTTTCGGCTTTTGATATGTGCAGTAGTTTTGCTGTACATCTTTTGCATAAAAGCGTGTTGACCGCTTGGCTGGCACCAAACAGTCAACTATTTTTTAGTTAACTGACAGGGCTGACTGCGGTAGCAGCGCCCCTTATATTTATATTAAAGCATACGCTCCGGCTTTGTCAAGGCAACAGGGCCGGGGCGTTTTATTCAATCCGATAATACCGTATCCTGTCGTTTCATGTCGAATTTGTTCATTTTATATAAAATTTCATAGAAGAGCGCAGTTCAAACCGTACAGCATTCCATTCGACGTTTTTTACAGCAATTTGAAGTATTCTCACACAATATTGACACGCAGTGTGAAAAACAGGTTAAACTGCTATTCAGCCGGAGGGCGACCGGGGCTTCCTGCGGCGCATTCACAGACGGCCTTGAATTCTTTCGATTAACGGAATCCTGACGCGAAAAGAGGGATTTTTCGCGTCTGTTTGTGCAACCTGCTGTTCAGCGCCTCGATTTTCGACGCAGCAGTAAGATTATGGATAATTCATCGAATTTTTCTTCTTTTTTCCTGTTTTTTCGCATGATATAATGGGAATCAAAGAAGGAAATTTCCTTTCTGCATACCATATTCAAGAGAATTGTTTATCGGAGGTCGTGGTTATGATGTTGATGATGAATGATGAAGTTGTTGTGGAAAAAGCGGAATCTGTCGAAAAAGAACACTCTGCTCTTGCGCGGGAGATTGAATTTCGCTTGACGCCCTATCTTTACCAGCTTGGTATCCCGCCGCACGTTACGGGATACAGCTATCTGCGCAGTGCGGTGGTCGAGTTTTTACTCAATCCGTCGGAAATGCGGGAGATAACCAAAACGATTTACCCCCGGATTGCTCTGGAGCACGGTACGACGGTCAGTGCGGTGGAGCGCGCGATTCGCCATGCGATTGCGGCGGCATGGAACAACGGCGGTCTGCGCGGCATAAAGGGCGACCCGTGCACGGCACTTCTGACGTTCCGCCGCAAGCCGACAAACAAGGGCTGCATCACCGCGTTTGCGGATATGATCCGGCTCGTATATGGCACGGCAATCGGGCTTTAAACACCGAAAAAGGGAAAATAACGTCCGTTTTTACGTCCAAACGTCAGCTTTTCTGCATAAAAAGCAGCTGCCGAAAGGCAGCTGCAAAATTCAAACGATGCTGAAGTGTATGGCCGGCGCGGCCTGCGGACGGATTTTACCTGCTGATAAAAGCGCAGTTTTCGCCGCATTACCGCCCGTTTAGAGCTTGATTTCGTCACCGAGTTTGCTCCGGACTGCCGCTGCAAGACAGTCGATAAACTGTGTCACTGTCGGCATTTCGCGGAACGTGATGGCATCGGGGCCCTCATCGTCTGCGGACATATACCCCTCGTTCCACGCATATCTGACCGCAGCGGCGCAGGCGCGCTCCACAGAAGCAAGCGAGGTACCGCGCTCAACAGCAATCGTCATGAGCAAGGCAAGGTGAGTCGAATTCTGAATGCCGTCAAGGAGGTACAGGATAACGGCGCGGCACAAAATTTCATAACCGCGCATCTGCGGCGTGATGCCGAGCCGGAACAGATACGGAAGGGTTGCGCAGGCAATTTTCTCCTCGTCCGCCGCGCGGCCGAACAGGATATTCTGATGCAGATAGAGCGCTCCCTGCTCATTCTCCGGCATCCAGAGGTAATCGTACAGATCGTTCATAAAATCGTCCTTATTCATGTTTTCATCCATAGTTACACCTCCCGAAAGCGCATAATAATCACCAATCTTTTCATTGGAAAACGTAAAATCTGTTTCAACAGAAAGATGTTTTCCATGTTTGGCAGGACGTCCCCGACGACCGGTCTGTGCAGGTGCAAGATCATACATGACAGAATCAATCCTTGCATTGCCAATCAGATCCAGATTCGGATATTCATCAACGATTGAAACCAGATTCTGTTTTATGTACCAGCTGTCACAAAGAATGATGATATGATCTTTGCTGTGAAATTCAGGCATAACCTGCCGGATCATGGAGGCTGCCAGTTCCAGTTTAGATTCTTTTTTCTGCCACATACGATAGCCAAGAGGAACGGAAAGATAAGATACTTTATCCCTATTCCAGACAGGCTACGCAGAGCATGACACTCACAAAGCAGTGTCCATTCAGATAGTTGGAACCGTTGTGTGCAGCATGGTCAAACAGTTTTGAAACATTTGATGTCGCCATTGATAACATTTTTATTATACAGGAATGAGGCGGTAATCGCAAACACAATCCACAATACAAAATGATATTCTTTTTTTCTGGATGTTTCTGTGATATACTTATACGCAGTCGTATCAGAACGGAAAGGAAATATTATGTTACAAAAAATATATGTTTTTTTCAGGAAAGAAACTGTTTTGTCAATTGCAGTGATCCTGGCGCTTCTTTCTATGTTCTGGGTCAGACCGGATAAGGCTTATTTTACTTATATCGATTTCAGGACGCTCGGGCTCCTCTTCTGTTTGATGGCAATTGTAGCTGGTTTGAAGGCTGTTGGTGTTTTTGATATACTTGCCCAAAAATTGCTGATGGGAACATCGAGAACTGTGGGTATGATCAGGCTGTTGGTACTCTTATGTTTCTTCCTGTCAATGGTGATCACCAATGATGTGGCATTGATTACTTTTGTTCCTCTTGCACTGATCATTGTGCATAAACTGCCAAAGGAACTGGGCAATTACTGGCTTCTTAAAATAGTAGCCATGCAGACAATCGCTGCTAATCTCGGAAGCATGCTCACACCAATCGGAAATCCGCAGAACCTTTATCTATATGCCAGAGCAGGGATGTCCGCGGCAGAATTAATAACCCTGATGCTTCCCTATTCCGCCACAGCACTTATCCTTCTTCTGATATGGATACAGGCAGCCGCTGCCAAAGCACCTCACGTATGCGGTTCCGAAAAAGATAAAACTCTTTTGGGATTCTCTGACAGAAAAGAACTTAACATGGAATACCTGGCCGCTTACCTAATCTTATTTACAATCTGCCTGCTCACTGTTGCACGTATCATTCCATACCAGATTTCTCTTGTATTGGTTCTTATATATACGCTGCTAAGAAACAGGGAAAATATAAGCAGGGTGGATTACTCCCTGCTTGCCACCTTTATCGCATTATTTATTTTTATCGGCAACCTTGGAAGGATTCCGCAATTCAGCAGTTTTCTGGAAAGAATCATGGCAGGAAGGGAAACACTTACTGCTGTTCTTGCCAGTCAGATTATGAGTAATGTTCCCGCTGCGCTTCTTTTATCCGGCTTTACAGATAATTACCGGGCTTTAATTGTCGGAACCAATATTGGAGGTCTCGGCACTCTGATTGCATCCATGGCAAGCCTGATAAGTTTCAAATATATTGCAAAAGACAACAGGAATCTGAGAGGAAGGTATTTGGGAATATTCACAGCCTCCAATATTATATTCATGATATTCATGTTAATATTGTATTTTTTTCTTAGATAAAGGTTTTCCCTGAATTACAAAAGCTATAGCAATTCTTTCTTCGCAAAAAATTCTCCGCGGCACTCTCCCATCCTGGAAGAAAAGCCGCGGAGAAATAAATATATTTTCGGTGCCAATACAAAGATCATTAATCTTTACACCACTTTGAACTGCACCCCATTTGTTAGACAGTTGATATACTATCTAAATAGATGGGGTGCAGTTCAAATGTCTGTCGAGTCTTTTTGCTTACAGAGCTTTTACCACGGCTGCGGATAATTCCAAGTACCGATGCCGAGTGGCGAGAACGCGATGTAGACCGCCGCGACGCAGATCAGAATGAGAGCCGTCGCGACCCATCGATACTTCCACGGGGTCAGGTCGACCGCGCCGACGTCCTTCTGCTCCCATGCCTCCGGGTGCTTCGCCCTGTTACGCTGATTGAAGAGGAACATGACGAGCAGTTCGAGCGGCAGCAGCACGAAAACGGCGTACAGATAATGGAACTCGCTACCGAGGAACAGCAGGAACGAGCCATAGCAGACCACGTGCAGCACGAGAATGACCTTTGCACTGTATTTCGGCAGGTGCTTGAAAAAGAAGCCGCCGAATACGGCCGTCAGAACCGGCAGTGCAATCAGCATTACGAGGGAATCCAGGAAGGTCTTGAGACCCGCCGGGAAGAAGTAGATCAGCGGACCAACGATGGTGGTCAGCACCGCGAAGATGATGCCGACATTCTTGCCGACCTTGACAAGCTTGTCCTCGGAAGCGTTCCGGTCGACGAACTCCGCGTAGATGTCCATGGTAAACATGGTATCTACCGAGTTGAGCACCGAGTTGAACGAGGACAGGATCGCGCCGAGCATGACCGCGGCGAAAAATCCCATGAGCGGCGCCGGAACCACCTGCGCGACCAGCTGCGGATACGCTTCGTCCATCATGGACACCTGATCGCCCTGCAGCTCAAACAGCGCATACGCGATAACGCCCGGAAGCGCAAGGTACATAAAGCCGATGATCTTGAGAAATGCGCAGTAAAGAGCGCCCTTCTGTGCCTCCTTGAGGTTCTTCGCCGCAAGTACACGCTGGATGAACGACTGATGCGTGCACCAGGACTGAAGGCCGAGGAAGAACAGACCGGTAAATACGGTCGGCCACGGAACCGCAGGCGGCAGAGAGTCCGCCGGTGCGATGGAGTTGAGCATATCCGAATGGTTTTCGATCAGAAAGCGCATGCCGTCAATGACCGACAGTCCGTCGCCGCCCGCCGTCTTGCCGAGTACGCTAAGTGCAAAGAACGGGATCATGAAGCCGCCGATCAGCAGGCCGATACCGTTTACCGTATCCGACACCGCAACAGCCTTCAGGCCGCCGAAGATCGCGTAGATCGAGCCGATGATGCTGATGATGATGCAGAGGATGATGACCGCCTGGAACTTGGTCACGCCCAGAATGCCGGAAACATTAAAAATGTTCTCGAATACCAGCGAACCGGAGTACAGAATGACCGGGATCTGAACCACGATGTACAGCAGGATATATGCGATGGAGAACCACAGCTTGGTGCTCCTGTCATACCGCAGACCGATCAGCTCCGGGATGGTGGTGATGCCGCTTTTCAGATAGCGCGGCGCGGCGAACAGCGCCAGAACGATGCAGCACGGCGCCGCGACGATCTCGAACGCCATCGGGCTCATGCCGACGCTCCATGTCTGTCCGTTCGTGCCGACTAGCTGCTCTGCCGACAGATTGGTCAGCAGCAGCGAGCCTGCGATAACGAAGCCCGGCAGACCGCGCCCGGCCAGAAAGTAGCCGTCTGCGGTCGACTGGTCATCACCCTTTGTTTTTACATACGAAATAACTGCAACAAGTATCGTGAAGCCGATAAACGTCGCCATTGTCCAAACCATTGGAATCCCCTCTTTCACGCGGTCTATAACCGCTTTAATTTCCCATCTTTGTTATTTAATGCTTAAAAATGCGTATAGCTAAGGCGGACGCAGGTGTCGAACTCTGCGTCCGCTCAGTCAATAAACTGTTTATGCTGTCAAATATGGTTTGAATTACTCCCAAAGGCCCTTGGTCTTCATGTCCGAGATGTAGTCGTCGATATTGCTCGAGTCGACGACCTTGGAGCCGGAGTCGATGAAACCCTCAACCTTGCCGCCGTCAAGAACCTCGACCGCCGCCTCGACCGCCTTGTAGCCCATATCATAGCCCATCTGCGCAATGTCGATGGTCAGCGAGCCGTCCATAACTGCCTCGATGGCAGACTGATTGCCGTCAAAGCCGCACAGAACGGTATCTGCGTAATTGGTGTTGCCGGAATCCTTGATAACCTTTGCAGCTGCAAGCGCCATGTCATCCGCGATGGACAGAACTGCGTCTACGCCGTTCGGGTACTTCTGGATAACCGCCTCCATAGCGGCGGCTGCTTTGTCCGGCATGGTGTCAGTGTACTGCACTTCGAGCACCTGACCGCCTGCGGCTTCGATCGCATCGCGGTAGCCGCGCAGACGTGCCTCGTGCGTCTCGTCACCCTGTACGCCTGCGATGATAACAGCCGTCGGCTTGTCCTTGCCGAGTGCCTTGCAGGCCTCAGCAACCGCCTTGCCGCCGCTCAGCGCTGCGTCCTCGTTGCCGGTGCCGACAAAGCAGGCTTTTTTGTCCGACGTAAAGTCGGTATCGAGCGCGACGACCGGCTTGTCCGTAGACGAAACAAGGGTGGCGGTAGAAGTAGACTGCTGCGGCGCGATCACGACCGCATCAATGCCCGGATTGCCGAGCGCGGTTTCGATCATGTTGACCTGCTCGTCATACGCCGTTGCCGCCGTCGGCGACTGGATTTCAACCGTCACGTTGTCGTGCTCCGCATCATAGGCGCGCGCGCCTGCGATGACCTTGTTAAAATGACCGTCTGTGTGCTTGACGATCACGGTAACGTGATACGGCTTGTCCGAGGAGGCGGACGAGCCGCCCTCATTCGATGCCGTCTGGCCTCCGCAGCCGCTCAGCATGCCGACGCACAGTGCGCCTGTCAGTACCATGGACAACAGTTTGCTTCTCATACTTTAACACTACCCTTTCTCTTTTTTCGAACTGATTGACTTCCTTCCTTTGGGGGTACGCAAAAATGTGGATTGTTGTGAAATTTTACTGGCTGATGGTCTGGCGGAGCGCGTCGATGGAGGTATGAACGCCGGCGTCAACCGTCATGGTCAGGTCCTCCATCTCGAGCGAAACGTCGCCGTCGTAACCCATCATGTGGCATACAGAGAAGAATTCCTTCCACCACTGCAGGTCCTTGCCGCAGCCGACAGCCACGTAGTTCCAAACGCGGTCAGCGGACTCGGTAACAGGACGAGGCTCGAGCAGACCGTCGGTGTCAGCCAGACCGCGCTCGATGCGCGCATCCTTGCCGTGAACGTGGAAGATGCAGCCCTTGAGCGCACGGGCAGCCGCGATCGGGTCTGCGCCCAGAACCATCATGTGGGACGGGTCGAGATTGATGCCGAGCATCGGGTCGGTAGCCTCGCGCAGCTTGAGCAGGGTCGAAGCAGACCAAACCATCGTGCCCGGGAACTCCTCGATGGCGATATGCTCAATGCCGCACTTCTTGCAGTGCGCGATGAACTCGTTCCAGAATGCGATGGTTACCTTCCACTGATACTCGTAAGCCGGAGCCATGAAATCCGGCCACGAAACGGTAGAGGTGATCCAGTTCGGGGTGGTGTCGGTCTCGTTGCCTGCCGGCAGACCGGCCATGGCTACGATTTTCTTAACGCCAAGCAGACCTGCGAGCGTTGCGCAGTCATACATGGACTTCTTGTACTCCTCGCCGGTCTTGGAGGGCCAGAGCGGGTTGCACGAGGTGTTCAGTGCAGAAATGCGCATGCCGCGCTTTTCAAGCTCCATCATGAACGCTTCACGCTTGCCTGCGTCCGCGAGCAGCTCGGCGGTGTTGCAGTGCTTGCGTGCGCCCCAGCCGCCGGCGGTCATCTCGACCGCGTCAATGCCGAGGGACTTTACCTTGTCGAGCATATCCGTGTAGGACAGGTCAGCGAATACGTCAGTGCAGATTGCGAGTTTCATATAGTTTACCTCACTTTTTCTTGTATTTCAACAGATTGGAAGATATTAATGAGTGCTGCTGCCGGGGGAGTCCGGCAGCAGCGGGAAGAGAGAAAAAGAAATGGGAGAATTGAGAAATAAATGGGTAAAATTACTTAAAATCGACCCATACGCCGCCCTTGTCAGCGGACTCTACGCACTTGAGTACCCAGCGGATGCCGTCGATGCCGTGCTCCAGATCGGGGTAAACCAGGCTGTTCAGTGTCTCCTCGTCGCCGCGGTTCTTCGCGTCCATCGCGATCGCGAAACGGGTGTACAGGTTGCTCCAGGAATCGATCAGGCCGGTATAGTGCAGTGCGCCCAGGCGCTCATATTCGAGCGCTTCCGGATTGAGGTAATCCATAGCGCGGACCAGAGTCTGACGCGGCTTGCCCTGTACTTCGTAGTACAGCTCATCCGGGTGCATATCGTTCCACTCGAGGGAAGCCTTGGTGCCGACGATGCGGATGTGCTGGCTGCTCATATCGCCTGCGTTAACAGCGGATGCCCACATACGGCCTACCGCGCCGTTCTCGTAGCGCATCAGAACGTAAGCGTTGTCCTCCAGCGGAGCACGAGACTTGATGAAGCTCTGGCGGTCGCACAGCAGCTGCTTGAGCTTGAGCTGCGGGCAGACCAGCTCGGACATGTAGAAGGTGTGGGTGGACAGGTCGCCGAGTACGAAGGACGGGCCGGACTTTGCCGGGTCTACGCGCCACTTCTGACCCTCGGCCTGCTTGTCGCCGGTCGGGTCGCAGGCAAAGCCGTGTGCGTAGCGGAGATCTACCATGGTTACCTCGCCGATGTCGCCGTTCTGGATCATGGAGCGCATCTGGCTGAGCAGGTCGAAGCCGGAGAAGCCGTAGGTTACGCAGACGATCTTTCCCATCTTCTCGGCCAGAGCCTTGATCTCCTCGCCCTCTTCTACCTTGAAGAACAGCGGCTTCTCGCAGATAACGTGCAGGCCAGCCTCCAGAGCGGCCTTGCAGACCTCAAAATGCTGGAAGTTCGGGGTTGCGATGTCGACAGCCTCGATGCCGTCCTCGCGCTTTGCCTCCTCTGCGAACATGGTCTTGTAATCCGGATACAGGCGCTCCTCGTCCATGTTCAGGTTCTTGCCGAAGTCTACGCAGCGGGCAAAATCGAGGTCGAATGCTGCTGCCTTGAGCTCAAAGGAGGTGTTGTCGCGCATTGCGCCCAGACGATGCTTGTAGCCTACGCCGGAGGTACGGCCTCCGCCTACGATGCCCCAGCGGAACGGACGAGCGATTTTCTTTTCACCGATGAACATAATTTTTCCTTCTTTCTTCAAATTAAAAATAGTTGAATACTGCTTTGAATAGACATGCTTGTAGTTTTGTGAAATACCTACAATAAATTCGCATTAGCTTTGTTTATTGTATCTATTTCCTAACTTCTGAGCATAGTATAAAATATTTTTACAGCACATTCAATAAGCGTTTCTGCCGTAAAATTCATCAATTCTGCTTTCGTGCAGAAAACGCAGAAAATTCGTTCATCAATTCTGTTCTTTCATTCATGTATTCTGCGAGGGAGGAAAATACATGCAGAGCGTCGACCCCGGTATTCTCAGCAAATCCGTATGTTTCTCTTTCACTCCATCTCAAAGAGCGAAAGACCTGCTGTTCTACCCTACCTGGTGCGGTCACTATTTCTGCACCGACAATTACTATATGAAGCGCGACAGCTATCCGCCGCTGCTCATCGTCTACATCCGCAGGGGACGCTTCCGCGTAGAGTACCGCGGCGAATTCCGTGTCGCCGAGGCCGGAGACGTCCTGCTCATCGACTGCGTCGAGCCGCACTACTACCACGCAGAGGATGGTCTGGAATTTGTCTATATGCACTTTGACGGCTCCAACTCGCACGAGCTCTGCCGCAGCATCACCGACCAGCAGGACTGGCTTATCCGCTGCGAGAACAACACGCTCATCGGCAATCTGCTGTATGACATGGTACAGTTCTACAACAGCAACAGCGTGGAAACCGACATGCAGAGCTCGGCGCGCATCTATCGGATTTTCGACCTGCTGCTCGCGCCCAGCGCGCAGGAAATGTCGGCGGACGATCCGATCGAGCAGGCCATCCAGTACATCCGTACCAACATCGGCAAGGCTATTTCGGTTGAGGATCTCGCCTCGTCCGTCTGCCTGAGCACGTCCTACTTTGCCCATATGTTCAAGCGCCGCACCGGCTTTTCCCCCGCTGATTATGTCATCAACTCGCGCATCGAGCGCGCCAAGGTGCTGCTCGTCCACACGCAGAAGCCGATCGGTGAGATTGCCGAGGAGGTCGGCTACGCCACCAGCGGCAGTCTCATCAATCTGTTCGTGAAAAAGGTCGGCAGTTCTCCAAAGCAGTACCGCAGCGAACATCTCTCACAGGCGCTCTCCGCCGCCGACGGCCGACCGTCGCGTACCGCAGACAGATAGGAAAGACCTCGGCAGCGCGCACGCACAGCAGCGCCTGACCTTACCCGGTTTTCACAGGGAGAGAAATTTGATGAAGCAACCGATTTTTACGCCTGGAAAGGGTATAACTTCGATATTCTGAATGAACTGTCTGATGCAGATTACATCAGACAGGGTAGTCATCCATCACGCTCAAAATCCGTTTACATTACCGAAAGCGGTATGGAACAGGCGCAAAAGCTTCTGGCCCGGTATGGGATCGATGACTGGAAGCGCAGCTGAGAACAAAGACAGCACCTTTTTTTGCTCTGAATACGCCAAAAACCCGGCTGCGATTTAATACGCAACCGGGTCTGTCTTTCCGACAATCTGTGTTTTGACTTTGCAAAACACGGACGTCTGAAAGTTCCCATACGGAAACTTTCTCCCTCTTAAAGCATCAAAACCGCAGCAAAAAACCGCCCCGAAGGGCGGCTCGTTGACAGGTTTCGACTGCGTATGATATGATGCTGACAGACGCTGTTACTTTTAGCGGTCAGCCCCTCTTTTCCTTTCCCGCAGTTTGCGGCAGGAAGGAGGTGGCGCATGTACAGAAAAAGACTTTTCGGCTTTTTATGTGTGCAGTCATCCTGCTGTACATTTTCTGTATAAAAGCGCGATGACCGCTCGGGTAGGCACCGAAACGGTCATCAATTCTATTTCTTGACTGTGAGGGTCTGACTGCTGTAGCAGTGTCCCTTTATATTTATATAATAGCATACGCTCCGGCTTTGTCAAGGCAACAGGGCTGGAGCTTTTTATTCGATTTTCCATGCCTTCAGCTGCTCCAGATATTCTTTTCGCTCTACCAACGCACTCACCTCGCCGTTATAGTGTTCCCATTATAGCGCACGTTATGACGTTCACCAAATTATATTCCGATTTCGGAATATAATTTTATTTTTCTCGTATGTAATCCGATTTGGGAATGTTTTCGCAGAAGACGGCGTCCTGTAACCGCAGGATTTTAATCATATTATATCTGTGCCCGCAAGATTTGCCAAAGGCTGATTACGGAAGCCGTAATCGGTCGAGCGGAGGTGGTCTTCAACTGCTCAGCTCCTCAATCTCCCGCTGCGCGTTCCGCAGCGCCGTGTCGATATCCTTCTGCCCGGTCACGCTCTGCCGGAAGGCATCGCACAGGATTTCCTGCTCCCTGCTGGTATCCTGATACGCACCGACCGCAGTTTCCCGATCCAGATATACCATCGGGTCCAGATACGCGCCGTAAAAGCTGTTCCGGTAGATCTCCTCCACCTCGCTGTCCAGATATGCAGGCATCATCTGCTCCGCCGCCATGATCTTCGCACCCTCGGCCCCCGCTGCAAAGCGGATGAACTCCCACGCCAGCTCCTGCTGCTGCGAGGAACGGCAGATGCCCATGCCGGTCTGGATAACGGTTTCACTGCTCTTCTGGTCCTCCGCCCAGACCGGCGCTTCCGTCACGCCCCAGCGAAAATCAAACCGCCCCGCCCGATAGTCGGTCATCAGATAATTCAGATACCACGTACCGCCGATGTACATGCCGTACTGCCCCAGTTCAAAGCACTGCTGCTGTATATCCTGCGCGATGCAGGTGCTGTACTGCTGCATGCACCGTTCCTGCTGCATCTGCTGTACCCAGCCGATGATCTGTCGCATGCTTTCCGCATTATCATAACCGCTGTTTTTCCCCGTTGCAAGCCACTGAATATCCATCGGCAGCGACATCATCGCGTACTCGCCCTCGCTCAGGCTGCTCTGCATCTGCTGCGCCAGTTCGTGCACCTGCTCCCATGTCAGCCGCTCTTTCGGATACGGAATGCCTGCCCGGTCAAACAGCTCGCAGTTGTACAGCAGCACATAACGATCCCGCCGGTAGGGAATTCCGTACTGATGTCCGTCAAACTGCATCTGCACCAGCTCCGCACTGTCCCGCAGGTCATGTCCGTACTGCGCGAGCAGTTCGTCGAGCGGCTGCGCAATGCCGTATTCATACAGCTTGTACAGCGAGTCCATCGTACGGCAGAGAAACACATCGGTCTGCCTGCCGCTCAGCAGCCGCGCCTGCATTTTCTGGTCGTAGTAGGCATCCGGATAGCTGACCACCTCGACCTGCACATCGGGATGGCTGTCCTCAAACGCCCGTATCAGCTTCCAGTCATAGCTGGTCTTGTCGTAGTCCCACAGCACCACGGTAAGCATTGTCCTGTGCGAGACATCTGCGATATTGCTCTGCGCGGTGCAGCCGCACAGAGCGAGCAGCGCCGCCAGCAGCAGCAGTCCTTTTTTCCGCAACGCTATCCCTCCCGACGCTGATTTTTGAACTCGACGGGCGTCATGCCCGTGACCCTCTTGAAAATACGGCTGAAATAGAATTTATCCTCATAGCCAACCATCTGTCCGACGCGGTACACCTTTGCATCCGTGAGCAGCAGCAGTTCCTTCGCCCGCTCAATACGGTACTCCATCAGCAGCTCGGTATAGCTTTTCCCGGTAAACTTCTTGAGCAGCGTGCTGAAATACGACGGATTCAGGCTGACCGCCCGTGCCGCCTCCTGCAGGGACGCTGCTTCGCGGTAGTGCGCCGCGATCCAGTCCTGCGCCATGCCGACGATCTTCGCACCGCCTTTTTCGCTCTCTCGAAGGAGAAAATCAGACAGATCCTGCCGGAGCGCGTCAAGCCATGCGATTACCTCGCCCAGCGTTTCCATGTGCAGCAGCTCCTCATAACTGCGGCAGCTGTTTGTCAGAACCGTGCGTATCGGCAGTTCATTGCGCTCGAAATGCTCCTGCACGATGTACAGCAGCTCGAGCGCGATCGCACGCACAGTGGAACGGCTGAGCGCCAGCCGCTGCATATCGGTTTTGAGCCGCGCAAACACTCGCTCCAGCTCCTCCGGCGTGCCGGAAACCAGAATTTCGCTGAGCTCCGCACGCACACCGGACAGGCTGTAGCTGTCCTGCCTCGTCTGCTCCATATCCTGCCGCCACAGCAGCACACCGTCATGCGATGCATAAAACCGCTGCGACACGGCTGCATTTGCCCGCCAGAATGCCTCCTTGATGCCGGCGCCGCCCGGCTGCATGCTGCTGCCGACCAGCACCGTACACGAGAGCTCCAGATATTCATGCAGCATTTTGCGCAGCCTCTTCGCCAGCCGCAGAACCGCCTCGTCCGGCGCCGACACCGGCGCAGTCAGCAGGACATCAAACTCACCGGTACGCCCGGAAAAACAGTAGCCGCAGCAGACATCGCTGACGATCTCCTCCGTGATGTTAACGACCGAAATACGCAGCGTCTGTATCTCCTCTGCAGTGGCTTCCTCAAAGCGGTACACCTCGCCCACCTTGATTACCATGCAGTACACCGGACGGCCCTCCAGATGAATCTCCAGTTCACGCATGGACTGCTCCAGCTGCTGTCCGTTCATGTAGTAATTAGAAACCACATCCCACAGAAAATTCTGACGCAGCAGCGCACGGCTCTTCTCGTCGTCACCAGAAAACAGCGGCGAGGCGGCGGTATTCTCCGCAGCAATGGCGCGCAGGCTGTGCAGCAGCTCCTCCGGATTGAGGTTCAGCTTGAGCAGATAGTCCCGTGCGCCCAGCTTGAGCGCCTGCTTGACCAGTTCGAACTCGTCGTAGCTGCTCAGCACCAGAATTTCCGGCGGCGTGCTCTGCTGCCGCAGCTGACGGATGAGCTCGATGCCGTCCATGCCCGGCATTTTGATATCAGTAATGACGATGTCCGGCTTCTTTTCCTGTACGAGCTGCATCGCCTCCAGTCCGTTCGCCGCCTCCCCGACCAGAACGAAGCCGTTTTCTTCCCAGTTAATGACGGTTTTAAGTCCAATGCGAACCATCGTGTCGTCATCCGCGATCAGTATGCGCGGTTTTCTCATTTGCTCTCCCCCATTTCCCGCAGGTGTACCGTCACACAGGTACGAACGTGCTCCTCGCTCTCAAAGGACAGTCCGCAGTCCTTGCCGTACAGCATGCGCAGACGTTCATCCACATTGTGAACGCCGATGCTGCCCTGCGTCACCTGTTCATGACGCTGAAGGCGCTGTAAGATCTCCGGCGGAATACCTGCTCCGTCGTCCTCAACAGAGATGTAGATCTCCCGCTTTTCTCTCCATGCCGTCAGACGGATCGTGCCGCCGTGATGCGGCGCGGCTTCAATGCCATGCAGAATGGCGTTTTCGATGAGCGGCTGAAGCAGAAAGCGCTGAAGCCGCAGATCGATCAGGCTCTCATCCTGCACATCGACCTCATACTCAATGTTCCCCTTGTAGCGGATATTCTGAATATAGATATACTGCTCCAGCAGAGCCAGCTCCTCCCGCAATGTGATCTGCTCCTCTGCCTTGCTCAGGCTTGACCGCAGGATGCTGCCCAGCGCCTCCGTCATATTCTGAATACCGCGCGACCCCTGCATGACCGCCATCATCTTGATCGAATTGAGTGTATTGTAAATGAAATGCGGATTGATCTGCGCACGGAGCATACGGACCTCGGCCTTGCGTTTTTCCTTTTCCTGCTGTACGCGGCTGTCCAGCAGCGCACGGATATCGTCCTGCATCTGCTCGATGCCCTGCTCCAGCCGGGCATATTCCTGCACGCTGTCGCGCGGCAGCGCACAGTCGAACTGCCCCTGCGCAATACGGTCTACCGCGTCCGCCATGCTCCGTATCGGCTGCACCAGCCGCTCCGCGAACACGGATGCCAGAATAAGCGCCAGCAGCAGCGCCAGCGCACCGACTACCACGAACGCCTGCAGCAGAATGCTGCGCTGCTGCGCAAACTCGTAGGTCGATACCGCTTCTACAATGCACCAGTCATATACGCTCGAGCTCCTCTTGAAAAACTGGTATGGTGCATCCCGCAGCCTGTGTTCCTCATTCATCGCCATGCGGCGCAAATCCTGTTCTGTATGGGCCGACAGCCTTTTCCAGCCGTCGCTGCGCACGACATACGAGTCTGTCGTATCGACCAGACAGAACGCTGTGTTCTTCTGACCGAGCAGCGCATCACCGATGTTGGTCAGCACGGCCTCGCGCAGCAGGATGACGAGATAACCGGCGGTTCTGCCGGTGGTCTCATCGATAATACGGCGGCTATACGGCAGTACGGTCTCATACTGGCTGAACCGGCACGGATTATCTGCGCCGCTGCCCCAGCAGGCAATGCCGCCATCTGCGAAAAATGCGTCACTGCAAAAAGCACGGTACACCGCATCCCGATCGACCAGCGCCGCCTCCTTGCCGCGTCGGATATCCAGACCGTTTTCTCCGATCAGATAAAGCGACAGAATATCCTCCGTAACCGTTACGAACTGAAACTGCTCGTCTAGCATGGATGCAACCGCCATTGTCTCCGCCGGAGCAAATGGATCATCTGCCAGCATCAGCGCGCGTATCTGCCCGTTCTGACAGATCTGGTTTGCGAACTCCTCCACGCGCATCGCATTTTCCTCGATCTTTTCAATCGCATACTGCAAATTCTTCGTGTTCTCCCGCTCGAGATTGTTCCGCAGCACACGCTGCTCGGAGACGAAATAGTACGCACTGAATATCAGGCACACCAGAACCGCAGCCAGCATGAAAAACAAAAACAGCTGCTGCTTCATAGTCGGTTTTGTCCGGCGGATTTTCATGGCTGCACCTCCGTGAGTTGATGGATTTATTATAGCACATCCGGGGCGGAAAACGAAAGAGCAGACCCTGCCAGCTGGCAGGGTCTGCATGCAAATGAGATGGAAAATTTACTGATGATTATAAACGAGTGTGCCGTCTGCACTGCGGCTGTAGTGACTCAGCCAGTTGTTCCATACACGGGCAGAGTGCTCGGGCATGGTAGCGTGCGGCATGTAATCTACGATCTCCGCCTGTACCATCGGAACGCCATTCTTCTCACAGGTCATGGTGTACCAGCGGCCGGACTTCGTAAACGCGCCGCCGTTCTGCCAGTCAAGGCTGCCCTTGGTTGCATTACTGCCGTTGATCTTGCTCCAGTCCAGAGAACCGGTGCAGCCATTCAGCGCGAACCAGTCGCTCAGCGTCTTGCCGGAGGAATTTTCCTCTGCCAGCGGAACCGGGCAGATTGCCCATTCGGTGCCGCCTTCGGTACCTGCTGCCATGTAAACCGGAACGCCCGGGTAGCTGCCCTTTGCCTTGGCCGCTTCTACCTGCTCAAATACAGCTGCGTTGAAGATGAAACCAGACAGCGGTGCAACTGCCGCGAACATCTCCGGCTCATTCAGCGCCAGTACGTGCGTCATCTGAGAGCCCCAGGAATGACCGGTTGCATAAACTCGGCCGGTGTCGATAGAATAGTGTTTCTTCAAATCGTCCAGCATGTACTTGAAGAATTCGATTTCGTCCATGCGGGTCGGGTCCATTGCAATATTCCATGCGGGGAACGGTGCATTGCCGTTTTCGGAAATGCTGCCCGGGATTGCCGACGGGAATACAACGATGAAGCCCTTTTCGTCTGCGACCTTGTGCCAGTCGGTCTGACCGGCGTAAACACCGCCGTTCAGCGTGTAGCCGTGGTTTGCGAATACGACAGGAAGATTCGTGCTGTTCTTTGCGTTCTCCGGAACGTAAACGTACCATTCACGCATCCAGCCGCCGACTTTTTCGTAATGGCGGGTCATATGAAGGTCTGCGATCGGGTCCTTGGTAACGCGCAGGTCACCGCCCGGGTCTGCCATCCAGCGGCGTACGCCGAACAGGAAGTCATTCCAGATCGTGCTCTCCGTGTTTTTCGGAGCGCTCTCGCTCGTCCAGATGCGGTACGCTGCGGTATCGCGGTTGATCTTGTACGCATCCTCGTCTGCGGTCCACCCCGCCGAGCGGGTATACTTGGTGATATTGCCGTCCACCTTATCGTTATCAGTGATATGATCCGCAGTCTTCCAGTATGCCAGTGCGTTTGCATTGTTGTCGACCGAACCGATCATCCATACCGGAAGCGGCAGCGTGCTCTTCGGGATCGTGCTCTTGCGGGTGGAGGACTCCATATCATTGTAGCCGTTCAGGCTGGAGGCCATCTTCGCGCCGTTTTCTGCAATCCAGTCAGCCTCAACCGAACCGGCATCGACCGTGGCCAGGCCTGCCCATACGGCTGTCTGATCCATTGCTGCCATCTGTGCGATAGTGCCGCCTTCGCCGTAGCCTACCATGTAGTTTTTCGCCTCATGGATGCAGTACATCGTGCGGCCGGAGGCTGCTGCATAAACCTTGTTCACGTAGTCAATATCTGCTGCACGTTCTGCTGCACTCGTGCCATAGGTCAGGCCATTCAGATAAACAACGATGAACTTTTCCTGCTGCTTGGTCCAGTCTGCATCGATTGCCTGCGTATCCGTGCTGTCCGCAAGCGCTTTCCATGCGTCGAACTTGCTCTCGTCCTTGTTCGGCAGAACAAATACGCCTGCGCAGGATTCGCGTGCGCCTTCCGGGACATAAGAGGTAAAGGTGCGGGTTTCGCCGTTAGCCAGCGTTACGGTTTCCGTGTGCTCGCCGGTGTACAGCGTTGCATACGGGTTTGCCGGGTCGATATGGGTGCGGACGGTCAGTGCATAGGTTTTCTTCGTCGTGCCATCCGGTGCAGTGACCTCAATAGTGATCTCCTTGTAGCCGTTATTCAGATCAACGCTTACCTTACCGCCGGATACAGAAGTTCCGTTGACCTTGACCGTTGCGTTCGAGGACATTGCAGTCGGATAAATATCAACGCTCTTCGTACCTTCCGGCACCTCCGCGGCCAGCGTGTTCTGCTTGCCCATGCGGATTGCGTACATATTGGTGCCGTCTACCTGATGGATATTCGCAATGCCGCACAGTTTGTTGTTAGTCTCGTCGGAAACCGTGACCTTCAGGTTTGCCAGTTCATCAACTGCGGTATAATTCTCACCTGCCAGAACATTTTCCTTGCTGCCGTTCATGCAAATGAAGTGTCCGGTGCCGTTATCTGCGTAGCGATCTCCTGCGAAGGAAGCGCCGTCCGAGCCGCCGGTGTTGCGTACCGAAGTGCGCATAGCGGTTTCCGGACCGTAGTCCACGATGTTCTGCGCCGCGGTGATCAGCGTGTCCAGATGACCGGGCAGATCCTTGATCTCATAATCATCATGACCGCTCCAGGTAACCAGTTTGTCAAGATCGATTTCGCCCGCTTTGTCCAGTGCAGTTACCTTATCGCGGAAGATACGCAGGCTGGAAAGCAGTACGCGAACATCGTTGTTTACCAGTGTCAGCGAGTCTGCAACGCTGCGGCGATTGCAGCCAAGCTGATCGGACGAATAAAGAATGTTGTGTGCCTTGTCGAGCAGCATCATGCTGCCCGGCGTATGTCCCGGAATGTCATAATTGTCGAGCACGACGCCGCCGAGATCAAACTGATAGCCCTCCTCGATGCAGGTGAAGTCCTCTGCTGTCAGGGTCTTGTCGTTTGCGCCGTTCAACGCCATCGGGATGTCTTTTTCGTTGATATAAACCTTGCGGCCTGCCTTAACGAAGTCGCCGATCTGCGTCGTATGGTCGGGATGGCCATGCGAGATATAGAGATCTACCTCTTTCATGCCTGCCAGATTGGATACATACTCGTACAGGTTTTCCGCACCTTCCGGTGCCATGCCGGCATCGATCAGCAGCGCACCCTTGGTGCCCTTGATCAGATACATCTTGTCGCTGTCGTAATCAATGACATTCCAGACCTTCATATCGCCTTCATCGTACATCAGGCGATTCTTATGCTCATTCTTCGCCATGCGGTCAATGATGTAGGTAAAGGTTACAACATTGCTGTCCTCCATACCTGCCTTGGAGGCATAAGCCTTCAGCTCTACCTTGGTCTGCTTTGCCCTGCCGTCCCAGTTGTCCGTGTCTGCGCCGATGGTGATGAGTTCTTTCACTTCTGCGCCGCCAGCGCCGGAGGCAGCCTTGAACTTGGTCTGATCAAAAACCTTCGCAGTTGCCGAAGTCTTGGGATCAGAACCGTCCACCGTATACTTGATCTGCGCGCCCTCGGTATCCGAGAACAGCGCCATATACTGCGTTACCGTGAAGGTACCCGGTGCATCCGGATAAAACGGATCAGTATAGTTATCATAATCTGTGTAGGTATACGGTTCTTCAACCTGATTGCTGTTTTTCTGTCTGACTTTCAGCGTGTAACGCTTGCTGTCCGAACCGTTCTTTGCCGTTACCTCGATGACAAAACGCGCGCTGCTGCCAGTCAGCTTGCCCACATAAGTCTTGCCCGACTCTGCGGCTTCGCCGTTAATAGTGATCTTCGCGCCGGAGGAAGCTGCGGTCGGAACGATCTCGATCGAAGTCGTCTTCTCGTCCACCTCAGCGACAAAGCTGGTGGTGTTCTTGCGGGTCGGCTTAGTGCCGTCCGTCGGGTACTGCCAGTTTACATTGATGCCGAAATTCGGGTCGTTCCAAAGCAGGTTGCCCTTCTCGCCCTTCTTGTGTACAGACAGGTTGGACAGGTCTGCAATCTTGTTCTGATTGCCGTCGCGGTAGCCGTCGGACAGGTAATTCTGTTTGTTGACGTTGATGCCGACCCAGTTGATGTCCTTCAGGCGGTCGCCGACTACGACAGTCTTGGTATTTTCCAGATATCCCTCAAAGCTGTCCAGCGTGCGCAGGGTCGGAGTCGCTGCGCTCCAGCCTTCGTCAACGACCTTCTGCACCGCCGTCTGAAGATTGTCCAGATAGCCTGCCGTGCCGTCCAGTACAACGTCGTTGTGACCGGTGAGGATGCGCTTTACCGTGCCGAGGCTGTCAACGCGCTCCAGCGCGATCTGAAGCGAGGACAGGTAAACGTCCATCGAGTCCGCGAAGAACGTCGGGGACAGGTCTGCGAACTGCATCCAGAACGAGTCCGTGATGTGTGCGCGGTTGTTGCCGATCTGGTCGGTCGTGAACAGATTGCCGGTCGCGGCATCGAACAGCATGATGCCTGCCACCTGGTGTCCCGGCAGCTCGATTACATTAAATTTCGTGCCGCCCATGTCGTAAACGTCACCGTTTTTCAGCGTTTCCAGCTGTGCATCATAGGCTGCGCTTGCAGCGGCCTCATCTGCGAACATGCCGGAGGATACGCCAAACTGCTTGACATAATCACGCAGCACCTCAATACCGCGCTCGTTGACATAAACCTCAGCGCCCAGATCCTTGTTTTCCTTGCACAGGAACTGATGCGTCATCTGCACGTGATCCGGGTGCGGGTGGCCGATAATAAGGTCGATCGGCTTGCCTGCGCCGACGATCTTTCGTGCGGTCTCGTACAGATTTGCCGCGTCCTCTGCATCAAAGTAGCCGGCATCCAGAACCATTGCGCGGCCGGTGCCTTCTACCAGATACATCTTGTCGCTGTCGTAATCCTGAATGAGCGTTACGTTCGGGACGTCGCTGCCGTTCCAGTCCTTCGGTGCGCCAACCTTCAGTTCGTGGTGCGGGATGCTGGTAACATCGTAGTTCCAGTTCGCTACACTGCTGGTCCTGCCGTTTTTCACCGCGACTGCCTTAACGTTATAGGTCTTGGTGACCGGGCCTTTCGCGCTTGCGGTCGGCTGGGTGATCTCGATCTGACGATACTGATAGGTATCGAACTTTTTGCTTGCTGTGGTCGGGACAGCTGCCTTGTCTGCACCTTCCGCGATCTCATAATAAATGTCCGCGCCGTCCTGTGCGGTCAGCGTGACGAAATAGGTCATGTCGTAATTGAATACGCCCAGGCTCTTGGAGGTCTCCTGACCCTTGGGGAGCGGATATGCGCTCGGTGCCGCAGGCGTAGACGAGCTGCCGCCCGAAGAACCGCCGGAGGAGCTGCCCGTGCTGCCGGTCGTCAGAGTAGAGTTATGAATCTTGACCACCTTGCCGGTGATTTCGCAGCCGATCGCCTTGACTTCGCCGGCCTTGCCGCCGAGAATGACCGTGCCGCTCAGCTTCGCCTTGTTCAGCGTCACGCCGGAGGCCTTGACGATGACAATGCCGGTGCCCTTGGGCGTTACCGTGCCGGACTCGGTGATGTAATCCGAAATCATGTTGTCGAGCAGCTTGACTACTTCTGCGCGGGTGATATTCGCCTGCGGCTCAAAGCGGTTGCCGCTGCGGCCTGCAATATAGCCGTTCTTTGCAAAAGCGGCTACGTTCGCCATTGCCCACGAGGAAATGCGGTTGTTGTCCGCAAAGCTCGTCGAGCTGCCGCCTGCCGTTACCGACAGCGCACGCGCCAGCATGCTGACAGCCTCTTCGCGGGTGATCTTGTCCTTTGGACGGACATTTTTTCCGTCGCCCTGCATCACGCCCGCCTGCGCCACACGCAGGATCGGGTCTTTGTAGTACGCATTATCCAGATCAGAGAATTTGTTCTCTGCCTTGGTCTGGTAATCCATTATGCGGTCTATGATAACCGCCATGTCTGCTCGTGTTATGGGACTGTCCGGTTCAAAGTCTCCATTGTGGCCTTGGATGACACCGCGGTCGCTCCAGCGGCTGATCGCATCCTCCGCCCAGTGCCCGCGCGTATCCGCAAATGATGCGGCAAGCGCTGACGGCAGCATCGTCAGCAGCATTGCCAGTGTAATAAACCATGCACAGATCCGTTTGCGTTTCATTTTCATTCTCCCTTCTTTACTCGTTGTCGGCCGAATTTCATCGGCTTCCTGCTGCCATTATTGTACCGTGTCCGCGCCAAAGCGAAAATGAAGCAAAACCAGAATTGTTGTGCGATCCGCAGGAGTTTGTTCTGACCCTGTTCGGTGTTGCACAATTCCTATGGTATTTGTTGTCCGATTGTCAGAACAGTCCAGACCGCGCAGAGCACTGCGTTACCGCCTGCCGGATGATATGCCTGACCGGCGTCTTGAAACAACATTTTCCCTCTTTTATCTTCGAAACCTTGACAAAACCGCTGTTTTGCGGTACGATAAATACAGAAATCCAAACGCTCCTCAGCCTTATTTCCTTTCGTTTGGCGAGATACACATCTCACAGGCGCAGGTATCCCGTCTGGAAAAGGGCGCGCTCGCGCACATCCGCGACGGGCTGGCATAAATACAGAAATCCCTCCGGTTCCACCCTGTTCGAATGGTTCCGGAGGGATTTTCGGTTCTGTCAGATCATCCGTTCCTGCATCATCTGTGCGAGCGCCATGATACATTTTTTGTTCGTCGGTCTGCTGTGAAATCTCAGAACCGTATTATGCGGATCGCCCTTCACCCGGCGCAGGCCGCCGCAGTTCCGACCGACCTCTGGTTGAGGTCATGAGCAAGCATGGCGCATGCCGCGAGTGCTATCAGGACTTCATCCCGCGCTGGCACGATGCCTACATCACCAAGATCGCATTTCACTGCAAGGAGTCCTTCCTCACCGACAAAAAGCTGACCCTCGAATAATCTCTCACTCAAATCAATAGTTTCCAAGGTAATCTGATTCTCGTCTCCATATCACTCCCGACCGTTTTCTCTCGCCGGCCGGGAGATTTTTTCGTCTGTGCAGCCGCCCTTCTTGTGGATACGCCACAGAACAAACAGCTCCGCGAGAGTGACAGCAATCCAGATAGCAAGCGCCACTTTTCCGGCCGTCCCCCACGAAATTATAGTATCGAACAGCTGTCTTCCGAAAATTCCGTAGTGCAGATAGTATTTGATCGTGTATGCCATGCCTTTTCCCCTTTTTCTCTCTTGCCTGTATTTCCATTTCAGCGCATTACGGATGCAAAGGAAATCTGTGCCAAACAGTCTTTTACCTCGTGCGGCGGCACATCGGGTGAAAACAAAAGAAAGCAGTGATACCCTTTTCAAACGTGAAGAGTACCACTGCTTTTATTCTTTTTTACAGCTCCAGCGGAGCAAGCGTTGTCGTGTCGATCGACCGGATGGCCGACCGCAGCGGCAGTACCGCCGACGGCGAAACCGACAGCTCATCGATGCCCATCGACAGGAAAGTCTCAGTCAGCTCCGCATCCGCGCCAAGCTCGCCGCAGATGCCGATCCAGATTCCCGCCCTGTGCGCGTTCTCCGCCGCCATGCGGATCATACGCAGTACCGCCGGATGGTGCGCGTCGAAAAACCGGTCGAGACCCACGCCCTGCCGGTCGACAGCCAGCGTATACTGCGTCAGATCGTTCGTGCCGACCGAGAAAAAGTCCACCTCACGCGCCAGCTCTGCGCTCATCATGACGGCGGCCGGTGTCTCGATCATAATGCCGAGCTCGACCTTGTCCGCCATCGGTACACCTTCCTCCGTGAGTTCCGCACGGATGTTGCGGCAGATACGCTTGATCTCCTGCACCTCCCAGACCGACGTAATCATCGGGAACATGATCGCGATTTTGCCGTAAGCCGACGCGCGGTACAGCGCGCGCAGCTGCGTGCGGAACACCTCGGGCCGGGTCAGACAGATGCGGATGGCACGCAAACCCATCGCAGGATTTTCCTCTTTGTCGAGATGGAAATAGTCGGCCTGCTTGTCCGCGCCGATGTCCAGCGTTCGGATGATAACGCGCCTGCCGCCCATGCGCTCCGCGACCGTCTTGTATGCCTCGAACTGCTCGTCCTCGGTCGGGTAGTCGCTGCCCTGTAAATAGAGAAATTCCGAGCGGAACAGACCGATGCCGCCGCCGTCGTTCTGCAGGACCGCGTCAATATCCGCCGGAGAGCCGATATTGCAGTAAACCATCACATTCCGGCCGTCTCTGGTCTCATTCGGCTTGCCCTTGAGCTGATCGAGCAGTTCTTTCAGTGCCTTCTCCTTAGCCTGCTTTTTGAGCAGGCGCTCGCGCTCGGCGTCGTCCGGCTCGATGACCGTCTCGCCGGTCTGTCCGTCGATGATAGCGTATTTGCCCTCCATTTCGGCCTGCAATGCGTCGCCCGCGCCGATGATCGCCGGAATGCCCATCGTGCGCGCCAGGATCGCGGTGTGCGAGTTCGCCGAGCCGCCCGCCGTGATAAAGCCGAGGATAAGCGACTTGTCCAGCTGCACGGTCTCGCTCGGCGCAAGGTCGTCCGCTGCCACGATGCACGGCACGTCGGACACGATGCCGCTCTCGCCCTCGCCGGTCAGAATGCCGACCACGCGCGTCGAAATATCCCGAATATCCGCCGCACGCGCCTGCATGTAGCTGTCGTCCATCGCGGCGAACATCTCCGCGAACTGCGCGCCGGTGTCGCTGACGGCGGCCTCCGCATTCAGGCGGTCGTTTTCGATGAGCCCCTCAATGCTCTCGACAAAATCCAGATCGTCCAGCATCATCTGGTGGGCCTCGAACAGCATGGCCGCATCCTCGCCTGCCTCAGCGAGCGCCTTATCATGCAGTGCGCCGAGCTGCTCCTTCGCGGTCTCACAGGCATCATGAAAACGCGCGAGCTTCGCCGCGGTATCCGTCACCGAACGACGCGGAATTTCGCCGCTCGGGCGGCGGTAAAAGCTGATCGGCCCCGCCGCTACGCCCTTTGATACGCCTTTGCCGAAAATCTGCTCCATCTCGCTCACTCCTTACAGGTTTGCCTTGAAAAATGCCTCGATCTGCGCCGCAGCCTCCGCTTCATCCTCGCCTTCCACTTCCACGCGGACGGTATTGCCGTGTTTGATGCCCATGCCCATGATGGCGATCAGGCGGCGTGCATCCGCTTTTTTATCGCCAAAGTGCAGGAAAACCTTGCTCTTAAACTTCGCGGCTTCCTTCGCCAGCATGCCTGCCGGACGTGCGTGAATGCCGATGGAATCCGTAATGGTGTACTCAAATGCTGTCATGATGAAAACTCCTTTTCTCTTTGTTCAAATGGGTTGCTGCGGCAAGAAAATCCGCCGAAATCCGCTGTTCCTGTCCGTAAAAGTCCACGGCGCCCGGCCGGTGCGGCGGCCTGTTTTCGCTGAGAAAGCCGCTGCCGCCGGTGACGAGCAGACCGTATCTGCGTGCCAGTGAGAGATACCGCGCAGTGTCCGCTCGGGCGTGACTGCCATAGGCTGCTATGCCGTCGAATGCCGCCACCGGGAAGGTGTCGTCCATCTCATTCGGCGGCACGAGCACGGCCAGCCCGCCTGCCATGCGGATCAGGCCGAGTGCCTGCTCGGCCGTAAACGGGGGCTGCACCGGATTTTCCCGGGCATTCCGTTCCATCTCCAGCAGCGCCGGATGGGTGATGTCGAGACAATAGCCGAGCACGAGAAAATCCTGTTCCCTCCAGCGGCAGTCCAGCTCCACACCGGGCACGATGCGCACACCGAGCTGTGCGCCGCGCCAGATACATTCCGGCACACCGCTGACGGCACGCCGGTCGGTCAGTGCGGCCAGTGTCAGCCGCGCTTCACAGCAGCGTTCGGCCAGTGCGCGCGGCGAAAGCTCGCCGCCTGCGGTCAGGCTGCTGTGGATGTGCAGATCGGTTTGTGCCATGGAAAGACCTCCTGTTCAGGCGGTGCGTCAGGGTTCAGGAAAGCGGATGCTGCGCCGAGGGGCAGGCCGCCGTTTCCGGGATAAACCAGCGCTGATGCACGCGCACAGCGCCCAAAATCATATGGTTCTCACAGAGCTCGCGCAGCTCACTGACCGAAATATGCCACAGGATCGCGGCTTCCGGAATCGTCATAAACGGCATGCGCCCTCCTCCTTCTCTGTTTTTATTCGAATATGTGATAGATTGCCTGTGCCACGCCGTCGTGGTCACAGTCTGCGGTGATGTATTTTGCCAGATTCTTGAGCGCCGCGTCTGCGTTGCCCATCGCGACCGGCATGCCGACCGCGCGGAGCATTTCCGCGTCGTTGTCGCTGTCGCCGATGGCGGCCATTTCAGCGGGCGTCACGCCGAGCATCTCGCCCAGCCGAGTCAGCGCGCGGCCCTTGTCCGCACCGACGGGCAGAAGCTCAAAATTGTCCGAGCCGGAGCTTGTGATCGTGATACCCGGCAGCGGCCGAATCTCCGCGAGCGCCTGCTCGAGCACCGCTCGTTCGCCGATGGCGTACACCTTTGTGACGTTCAGATGGTTTCTCCGAATCTCACCGGCAATATCCTCCACGACGATTTTGTTCGCGTGAAAGCCCTCCACGCGGTAGTTTGCGACAAAATCGCGGTTGGAATATTCGTTGATGTAAATTTTACTGCCGACGTAGATCATCACGCGCACCGGCCGGCTCTGCACCGCCTCGACCGCCTTTGCGCCGATTTCGCACGGCATGTCCCAGCTTTGCAGAATGCGCTCATCCGATGCAGTGGCGATCGCCGTGCCGCCCGCCGTAACCATCAAATCCTCGCAGGGCAGCTCACGGGCAAACTCCGCCGCTTCGCCGACAATGCGTCCGGTCGAGAGAACGACATACACACCGCGCTCCTTTGCCCACGCGAGCGCTTTTCTGACCTCCGGCGTGATCTCCTTCTGCGAATTCAGCAGCGTGCCGTCAAGGTCGAGCGCGAGTAAACGGTATTTCATGACTGCACCTCCCTGATGTGGCGGTAAATGGCGTGTGCCGCGCCGTCCGCGTCGCACGAGTCGGTCAGCTCGTCAGCCGCCGCCCGCGCGATCGGTGACGCGTTTCCCATCGCAATGCCCAGTCCGGCAGCGCGGAGCAGCGGCGCGTCAATGTCGTGATCGCCGAGCGCCATCACCTCGTTCGGTGTGAGGCCCAGCGCTTCGCACAGCACGTGCATGGCGGTGTCCTTGCCCGCGCCTGCCGGTATGACCTCCAGATATTCGTCCTTGGAGCGCACAAGCGTCATCGGCAGGTGCTTTGCCTCCAGTACCGGAATGAGTTCATCGATTTTGTTCTTTTCGCCCATGCAGAGCAGTTTGTGCGCGCCTGCGTCGCCCCAGTCGGTAAACAGCGTCTCCAGCGGCGCGACCATCGGCTGTACGCCGGTTATCTGCGCCTCTGCGCGGCTCCACTCGTCCTCGGCGGCGATAAGCCAGTCGAGGTCGCGGTAAACGCTCAGGTGGATGCCTCGCGCCTGTGTTTCCCGCAGAACGGTCTGAGTGCACGCACAGGTCAGGCGGCTGTCTGCCAGGCGGTTTTCTCCTTGCAGGATAAGCCCTCCGCCGCAGCACGCCAGCGGTCCGTCCACGCCGAGCGCATCACGAATCGGGAACACCGCCTGCGGCGGCCGTGCGCTCATCAGACAGATGGTCACGCCGTTCTTCGCCGCAGACCGCACAGCCTCGCGGCTGCCGGGCGGCAGCTCGTGCGCGGAATTCAGCAGCGTGCCGTCAATATCCATGCACAGCAGCCGATATTGTTGTTGATTCATCGCATTTCTTCCTTTTACGCCTGCTCTGCCGCCGACAGAATGTTGGCGACATTGCGGTTTCCGTTGCGGATGCCCCGTCCGATCACAGCCGCGCAGACCGCGCACACCAGCGCGATAACCACGCCGCATACGCCGCCCGCGAAGCGCAGTCCGCTGCCCGCGATGCCCCACCAGGCCAGCACCGCCGCGCAGGAGGAGAGCAGCATGGCGATTCGCTTCCAGTGGGAAAGCTGCCGCAGGGCCTGCTGCTGCTGTTTGGCCTCGTGCAGCAGTGCGGTTTTGTTCATCATAGGGAAAACTCCTTTCCTGTACGGCGGCCGCCGAGCAAATGCTCGACGGCCAGAGAAGTGAAAGTGTGATATAGTCTGAGTGAATCTGAATTAGTATGCGAGCTGCGGATCAAAGAATCCAATCAGCACGCCGACCAGCGCAATGCCGACCAGCACGAGCATGACGGTCGTCGGCGCCATTTTCTTCTTGCTCATCAGCCAGTAGCAGAGCATAACGGTTCCCAGCGGCAGGATCTTGGGGAATATGGTATCCAGTACATCCTTCTGAAGCGAAATATCACCGGGCAGGACGAGCGGTGTCGTAATCGAGATCCAGCTTGCGGCAACCGCACCGATCACGACCGTGCCGAGCATGATGATGCTCTCGCGGATGGCGTTCGCCTTTTCACCGACGATCATCTCAACCGCCTTGCCGCCGAGCTCATAGCCCTTGAAGTACAGCAGGCGCATGCCGAGGGTCAGGATAACGTTGTACGCAATGATGTAGAAGATCGCGCCGAGCGGCGAGCCGCCCGAGGACATGCCGAGCGCAACGCCCAGCAAAATCGGGATGAGCGTGCCGACGAGCAGGCTGTCACCGATACCGGCGACCGGGCCCATCAGACCGGCGCGGATGCCGTTGATCATCTCGCCGTCGATGTCCTCGCCGTTTGCCTTGGCCTCTTCCAGGCCGGCGGTCATGCCGACGATGACGGTGCCGAGCTGCGGCTCGGTATTGAAAAAGGCAGAGTAGGTCTTGAGGGCTTCGGTCTGCTCCTCACGAGTGTCGTACAGCTCCTCTACCAGCGGCAGCATGGCGCACAGGTAGCCGAACGTCTGCATATGCTCCTGCGAGAAGCAGGTCAGGTGGCCGTAAAACCAGTTGCGGAACGATTTGTTCAGCGCTTTCTTGGAAAGTTTCTTTTCTGCCATGTCAGATCTCCTCCTCATCGTCATCAAATTCCGCTGCGGCAGCAGATGCAGCTGCGGGAGCGGCCTTCTGCAAAGCAAGGATCTTGATGCGGTAGTTGATGACCGCGAAGAAACCGCCGACGATCGACGCCGCGATCAGGTTGAGGCCCATGCACGCGGCCAGCGTGAAGCCGAATACGAATACCAGAATGTCGACCGGCTTGGTCGCAACCTGCTTGAGCAGGATGGCGATACCGACTGCCGGGAGCAGCGAGCCGACGGTGAACAGTGTTTTCATCGCCACGCCGTCCATCGGCAGATAAGCCTTCATCAGGTCTACCATGCTGGTGCCGACCTTGGTGATGATGAAGGTCGGGATAAAAGAGCACAGGATGTGAGAAATCCACGGCAGGCCCATATCGACCACATACAGCTTGCGCAGGTCACCCTTTTCCAGTGCGCGCCAGCCCATGTGCTGCCAAACGAGGTTTACCGTTGCCGTGCCATAGAACAGCACGGTGCCGATGGTGCCGACGGCCGAGCCGAGTGTTACGGCCATCGCCTGACCTTCCGGCGACGCCGGGTTCAGACCCATGGAATGCACGGCAACCATGGAAAGCGGAATGCCGATATAAGAAATAGCACGAACGTCAGCGGAAACCGTGCCGCCCGGCGTTACGAGCGCGATGTAAACGACCTGAATGGCCGCGCCGAGATAAATACCCGTCTGTACGTCACCCATGATGAGACCGACGATCAGACCCGCTACCAGCGGACGTCCCAGTGTGTAGTTGCCGAGCACCGTACCGCCGAGGCCGGGCATGGATGCGAGACATGCGAGTAATCCGAACAATGCTGCCTGCCAGACTTGAACTTGCATAAGTTCTCCCTCTTTTCTTTTTATTCTGTGAAACGGAGCTTAGTAGCCGAACTGACCGCGGAACTTCTTCCAGTTGCCGATAGCGGCCTCCTTGATGAGCGCGAACTCGACCTCATAGCCCTTCTGCATGATGGCCTCGAGTGCGTCTGCCTCCGGCTGAGTGATCGCCTGATTGTTGCCCAGCTTGGTCGCGCCCGGACGGTCGTTGCAGGGTCCGATGATGACCGTCTTGACCTCACCGGGGTCAAAGCCATCATCCACGAGGATGCTCTTCATCGTGATCGGGTCCTTGGTGATGAGGAAGTAGCGGTCCTTGCTGGCAAGCACCTTGCCGCACTTGGCACGCCACTCATCGAGCGTCCACACGAAGGTTTTCTTGTCGCTTGCGTTCTTGTACGCCGCCTTGAGCACCGGCGTAGTTGCCGCCTTGTCGTTTACGGCGATGAGGCCGTCGCAGGGATACTCGAGCGCCCAGCGCGTGCAGGTCTGACCATGGATCATGCGGTCGTCAACGCGAATGAAAGAGATAGACATAATTTTTTCCTCCTTATACTCAAATATCGTCGTCCTCGTCACCGCCGAGGGCAAAACGCTTGATCTGATCCTTTGCCTCGCCGGTAAGCTCAGCCTCGAGTTCATCGAGCGGCGTATCCGCATCCGCGAATGCGGCGGTCAGCACGAGCGGCAGGTTCATGCCGCCGATGGCAAGCGTTTTGCCCAGCAGACCCTTTTCGGTGAGCACATCGAGTGCGGTGGTCAGCGGCGAGCCGCCGATGATGTCCGCCGTGAGAATGATCTCGTCCTCAGCGGTGATGTCCTTGACAAGTTCTGCAAAGTTTGCGCGGAACGTGTCTACATCCATGCCGTCGAGCAGGCTGGTCGAGCGGATGTCCTCGCGGTCGCTGCCTGCCATCATGCCGAGCGTGTTGTGCAGACCCGGAGCAAAGGTCCCGTGGCTGACTAAAATCAGGTATCTCATTTTCCGTTCCCTCTTTCCTGTTTGTTGAGCATAGTATACCGGATTTTATCCTGTATGAAATCTGCATTTTGTCATGACTCACTTGTGATAATCGTCCTGTTTTTATATGACAAATGTCATGCCGGCTATCAAAATACGCAAAGAAAAAGCGCCCCGTCTGTGCATATCACACAAACAGAGCGCCAGGCGCCTGTAAATTCGCGTATTATTCCTGTAAATATTCCTGCACTTCGTGCTGGACGCGCTGGAGCTGCAAAGACAGATTATGCTCGTCCTCCATCGCGTTCTGCACCAGTCCTTCGGTCAGCAGCAGCGCCTGATCATAATTGCGGAAGCGCGGTGCCGCTACCGCCTGCTCCATCACGTCCGACAGCATTTCCACGCCGTTCCGGCTCTCGCCGGGCGTGTCCTGCCGCAGGATCCGGCGGGTTTCGTCCGAGTCGGTCACGCTCCGCAGCGCGGACACGCTGTGCGAGTCCGTGAACAGCATGGACTGATTGTCCGCATTGGCGGTCAGCTCGCGCAAAAACTGCCATGCGAGCGTCATGTTCGCCGAACGGCTGCTGATGCCTGCGAGCACGGTGCTCAGCTCCGAGCTGTTGCCGCCTGCCGGGCCGTGCGGCATGGGAATGCAGTCCCACGAAAAATCCGAATAGCGCTTGATGCGCCACGGATACGGCTGATAGGTCCGGTAATCCGAGAACAGGAACGGCCGGAACGCCACTTTTCCCTCATCAAAGTCCCGTGCCGAGGGCACGGTCTCCGCCGTGAGCTTGCCAAGCCGCTGCGCAAATGCGACCGCCTGCACCGCCTTCGGCTCGGAGATCAGGCAGCTGCCGCCGTCCTCGGTGAACAGCGATGCACCGTTTGCTGTCAGCGCATCCTGCCACGTGTAGCCGCAGCAGCCGAACTGATCGATTTCGCCGTCACCGTCCGTGTCGCGCGTAACCCTGGCGCAGATATTGTAAAAATCCTCCCACGTCCAGTCGCCGGACGGCACGGTAATGCCCTCGTTCTCGAGCAGGCTCTTGTTGATGCACATCAGTGTCGGCACGCACTCATATGGCAGCGCATACTGCACGCCGTTCTCCGCACCGCTTTGCAGCGCGGCGGGATAGAAATCCGTGTCGGAGACCTCTTTATCCTGCGCGAGACAGCCGTCCAGCGGCGCCAGTGCACCGAGCTCGCACAGCGTTCCGAAATCCTCCGGCAGCACGAGAAATACATCCGGTTCACTGCCGAGCAGATACTGGTCGATGAGCCATTCCGAGTAATCCCGTTTGAGGATACCGCTCGTGTAGGTGACATGCACGTTCGGGTGCTCCCGCTCGAACCGCTCGACAGCCGCGTCAATGACGGCATAGCAGTTCCCGTTCGGCGCGTCCCAGTAGCTGCCCGCCATAAAGCCGAGCCGCAGCTCGACCGGACGCGCGCGGCTGTACATCGTCGCCGTCAGGCTCACCGCCGTCAGCAGCACGGCCGCCGTCAGGCGCTTTGCAAGCCCCTTCACAGCGGACCTCCGAACGGCCGCCCGGCTACGCCGGTCTGCACCGCCCAGATGGCGAGCTGCGTGCGGTCTCGCAGGTCGAGCTTGCTGAGAATGCTGCTCAGATAGTTGCGCACCGTGCCTTCGGACAGACAGAGCGCCGCCGCGATCTCCTTATTCGACAGGCCTGCGCCGACCTCGCGGATGATGCGCCATTCGTTGTCCTGCAGCTCCTCGGTCTGCTTTTCGTCTACGCCGATGGTAAGGTTGCCCTTCGCCATGCGCGCGAACATCTCTAAAGCCTTGCTCGCCACATCGGGCGCGATGATCGAGCCGCCGCGCACGACCTCGCGCACCGCATTTGTCAGATCAGCCACCGAAACGCCCTTGAGGAGATAGCCCGACGCGCCGAACCGCAGGGCATTGAACACATACTCGTCATCGTCGAACGTCGTCAGCACGATGACCTTGATATTCGGGTGCGCCGACTTGATAAGGCGCGTGCATTCCACGCCGTCTACCTCGGGCATGCGGATGTCCATCAGCACGACATCCGGCTTTTCGCTCCGCACCAGCTCGATGGCCTCGCGGCCGTTTTTCGCCATGCCGACTACCGTAATATCGCCCTGCGCCCCCAGAACAAAGCCCAGACTTTCCCGGATCAGCTCCTGATCGTCCGCAAGCAGCACTTTAATCATATACATCACCCCATCGCAGCGGAATTTCCGCGTGCAGTTCAAATCCTTTTTCGCTCTTTACCTTTAATGTACCATTCAGCAGCCGCAGCCGCTCACGCATATGCCGCAGACCAAAGCCCGGCTCGATCTTCGCGCAGCCGCAGCCGTTGTCGGTTACCGTAATGCCGAGGCGGCGCTCCTCCGCCGCGATACGCACGCGCACCGCCGTCGCGTGTCCGTGCCGGATGGCGTTCGTGATGCTCTCCTGCACGATGCGGTATACCGCGTCCTCCTCGTCCGGCGACAGGCGCAGATCCTCGGTCTGCAAATCGAGCGTGATCTCCGCCTGCGAGGTCGTCTGCATTTCGGCGCACAGCTTCGCGACAGCGTCAGTCAGCTGCATGCGCTCGAGCGCGTCCGGCCGCAGTGCCCGCACCGAACGCCGAACCTCGTTCATGCCCTCGCGCGCGGTGGACGCGATGCGTTCCATCTGCTTTTTCGCCATCTCGGGCGAGATCTCAAGCATCTGTATGCAGGCATCTGCACCGGCGGTGATGCCGGTCAGCGCATGACCGAGCGTGTCATGGATTTCCCGTGCCAGACGGTTGCGCTCGCGCGTTTCCGCCATGCGTTCGCTCTCGGCGGCGTAGGCTTTCAGCTGCTCATTCATGACAGAGAGCCGGTCGTTCGCCTGCTCGAGTTCGCCGTTCAGGCGGCGTATCGCGGAGTTTTCCTCGGTCCGCTGCCCGATGAGCACCACCATATACACCACAAACAGGATAAGGTGCAGCGCACCCAGCAGATCCACCACGCTCTGCAAAAGCTGCCGCGTGTGCATGTCAAAATACAGCAGATATTCCGAGAAGGGCACCACGTGTAGCGCGCCCTGCAATGCACCCAGTCCGGTCAGCAGGAACAGCGCAGTCATCGCGCCGAGAAATCTGCGGCGCGTTCTGCCGTGCAGGCCGTCGATCAGATCCACGACCACATAAAGCAGCAGGCCGTTGTAGGCCAGATGCAGCGCAAAGATCACACATAATGCAAACAGAGGCTCGATCCATCCGATGAAACCCTGTCCGCGCCGGCGCAGCACACCGGCCAGAATAAGCGCCGCCATGCCGAGCACGGCGATGGCCAGCGTCCACGGTTTGGCCGGCAGCGCGCTCAAATTCTGTGCGAACGCCACGCCGTCCGCCTGCCGCGCCGCCAGTACCGGCGTCATGCCGAACACCCACACAAGGAATGCGCCCACGGTCACGTTCAGCAGCAGCATGATGCGGCGGAAAAACTGCAAACTCTGTGCCATACCGTCCCCTCCTACTGCCAGCCGTCCATGTCGTATCCGTTTACGTTGTCCTTCGTTACCAGCTCGACCGGAACCGTAATCTCTTTTTCGTAGTCCTCGCCGTTCAGAATCGCGTACACCGTCTGTGCGGTGATCTGTCCCAGCCGAATCGGCGACTGGGCCGCCGTAGCCGTCATAGCGCCCTCACTGATCATGCTTTTCGCCTCGGGCGCACCGTCCACGCCGTAGACCGTCGTTTTTTCCAGCAGACCATGCTCCTGCAGCGCCGCCATCGCGCCGAGCGCACTCGGGTCGTTGAGGCACATCACCGCGTCCGGCACGATGCCCTGCTCGAGCAGCCGGTCCATCTGCGGCATGGCGACCTCAAGCTGACCGGCACTGTCCGCCCGGCCGATGATCTGAAAATCCGGATGCGACGCCAGCGTGTCGCAGAAGCCCTGTATGCGGTCCATGCCGGACTTGGTGGAAGCGTGCTCGATCAGCACGACCTTCGCGGAATCGCACGTATTCATCAAGTGCTCCGCGCAGAGCACACCCGCGCCATAGTTGTCGGACGCGATCGTGCACGCGACCAAATCCGGATTGCTGACCTGCGAGTCGATGACCACGACCGGCACGCCCGCCTTCTGCACCTCGCGGAGTGCAGGCTCGATCTCGCGGTAATCCACCGGATTAAGCACCAGCAGGTCGATATCTTCATGCAGCAGATCCCGGATTTCTTCGTTCTGCCGCTCCTGATCGAGTGCCGGATCGCGCGTCAGCAGAATATCGCCGCGGCTTTCGATCACCAGCCGCAGTTCTTCATCGATGACGCTGTAAAACGGGTTGTTCATCGTCATGTACGTCGTGCCGATGCGGAGCGGCTCGTCTGCCTGCGATACAACCCCATGTGTCACAGCGGCAAGTCCGGCCGCCAGCAGCAGCGCCGCTGCCGCAAGGATTGGTCTTGTGCGCAACGATATCCCGCCTTTCCTTTAGTAGCTGACACCATTATAACATAAATTTTTCCGGTGAAAAAGATGGCTGCGGCGGGTTTGTCAGATCATCCGTTTTACGGGCGAGGCCTGCGTATCGTGAAGCCGCAGGATGGTCATGAAGCGTCTCGACAGGCGCACTGTGAAACAAAAATTCGGCTGAAAGCAGCAAAAAACCGCCCCGAAGGGCGGCTCGTTGACAGATTTCGACTGCACATGATATAATACTGACGGACGCTGTTACTTTTAGCGGTCAGACCCTCTTTCCCTTTCCCACGGTTCGTGGCAGGAAGGAGGTGGCGCGTGTGCAGAAAAAGGCTTTTCGGCTTGTAGTGTGTGCAGTCATCTTGCTGTACATTTTCTGTATAAAAGCGCATTGACCGCTCGGCTGGTACCCAAACGGTCAATGACTAAAAAAATTTGACTTAAAATGGGTCTGACTGCGGTAACAGCGTCCCTTTGTCTATATTATAGCATACGCTCCGGCTTTGTCAAGGCGACACAGGGCCGGGGCTTTTTATTCAGTCCGGTGATGCCGTTTCTGTCGTTTCATGTCGAATTTGTTCATTTTATATAAAATTTCATAGAAGAGCGCAGTTCAAACCGTACAGCGTGCCATTCGACGTTTTTTACAGCAATTTGAAGCATTCTCGCACAATATTGACACGCAGTGTGAAAAACAGGTTAAGCGGCCGTTCATCCGGGGGGCGGCTGGGGCTTCCTGTGTCGCATTCACAGACGGCCTTGAATTCTTTCGGTTAACGGAATCTTAGCGCGAAAAGAGGGGTTTTCCGCGTCCGTTTGTGCAACCTGCTGTTCAGCGTCTCGATTTTCGACGCAGCAGTAAGATTATGGATAACTCATCGAATTTTTCTTCTTTTTTCCTGTTTTTTCGCATGATATAATGGGAATCAAAGAAGGAAATTTCCTTTCTGCATACCATATTCAAGAGAATTGTTTATCGGAGGTCGTGGTTATGATGTTGATGATGAATGATGAAGTTGTTGTGGAAAAAGCGGGATCTGTCGAAAAAGAACACTCCGCTCTCGCGCGGGAGATTGAATTTCGCTTGACGCCTTATCTTTACCAGCTTGGTATTCCGCCGCATGTTACAGGATACTGCTATCTGCGCAGTGCGGTGGTCGAGTTTTTACTCAATCCGTCGGAGATGCGGGAGATCACCAAAACGATTTACCCGCGGATTGCTTTGGAGCATGGTACGACGGTCAGTGCGGTGGAGCGCGCGATTCGCCATGCGATTGCGACGGCATGGAACAACGGCGGCCTGCGCGGCATAAAGGGCGACCCGTGCACGGCGCTTCTAACATTCCGCCGCAAGCCGACAAACAAGGGCTGCATCACCGCGTTTGCGGATATGATCCGGCTCGTATACGGCGCGGCAATCGGTCTTTAAACGCCGAAAAATGGGGAAAACGCCGTCTTTCGAAAAGCTCCTGCATCCGAATCAAATCGGGAGCAGGAGCTTTTCTGCGCAAAAAAGCAGCTGCCGAAAAGCAGCTGCGAAATTAAAACGATGCTGAAGTATAGGGCAGGCGCGAGCAGCGGACGAATTTTACCTGCTGATAAAAGCGCAGTTTTCGCCGCAATACCTGATGTACTGCCCGTTTAGAGCTTGATTTCGTCGCCGAGCTTGCTCCGGACAGCCGCTGCAAGACGGTCGATAAACTGTGTCAACGTCGGCATTTCGCGGAACGTGATGGCATCGGGACACTCATCGTCTGCGGACATATACCCTTCGTTCCACGCATATCTGACCGCAGCGGCGCAGGCGCGCTCCACAGAAGCAAGCGAGGTGCCGCGCTCGACGGCAATCGTCATGAGCAAGGCAAGGTGAGTCGAATTCTGAATGCCGTCAAGGAGGTACAGGATAACGGCGCGGCACAAGATCTCATAACCGCGCATCTGCGGCGTGATGCCGAGCCGGAACAGATACGGAAGAGTTGCGCAGGCAATTTTCTCCTCGTCAGCCGCGCGGCCAAACAGAATATTCTGATGCAGGTACAGCGCTCCCTGCTCATCCTCCGGCATCCAGAGGTAATCGTACAGATCGTTCATAAAATCGTCCTTATTCATGTTCTTATCCATAGTTACACCTCCCGAAAGTGCATAATAATTCATTATTTATATTGTATATTATACCATATTTCCCGTGCCGCGCCACAAGGAATATTGCGTTGAAAATAATGAAATTCATGCCGTGTTTTTGTTCGTTTTGGTGAAAAATGATAAAAGCCACAGTTTTATGGCGGAATTTTAAATTTACAGGCGGGAAACCGCCCCGAAGGGCGGAGTGACATCCATGAACATACCGGCAACCGGCAGCAGGTTGATGAGCAGCAGGCTGCCCGGACAGGGCCGTTGAAATCGTCCTCTGCGCTGTTGATTTCCGGGATGCAGCATGCTATGATGAGGACAGAAAAAAGGCGCGTGTTCGCTGCGCACCCGGCAGAAAGGAAGCACACGATTTTGTTGGATTTTTTAGAGCAGGAGCAGATCAGCAAAGAGCTTCGGGACGGCATTGAAGAATATCGAAAAACCTATCCCACGCCGCCGGAGCTGCTGAACCGCGTGCCAAGACCGCGGTATCACTATTACGGAAAAGAGGTCTGGGAGGCCGCTGTCGCCGCCATTCTGTGCGGAGAAAATCTGCTGCTCGCCGGCAGCAAGGCCACGGGCAAAAATGTGCTCGCGGAAAATCTGGCGCAGGTCTTTGCGCGCCCCGGCTGGGATGTGTCCTTCCATGTGAATATGGACGCGGCAGGTCTCATCGGCATGGATACCTTTGAAAACGGACAGGTGACCTTCCATCCCGGCCCAATCTATCTCTGCGCGCGCTATGGCGGCTTCGGCGTTCTGGACGAGATCAACATGGCGAAAAACGAGGCGCTGGCGGTTCTGCACGCCGCGCTGGATTTCCGCCGGTCGATCGATGTGCCGGGCTATGACCGGGTGGAGGTGCATCCGGCCGCACGGTTCATCGGCACGATGAACTACGGCTACGCCGGGACCCGGGAGCTGAACGAGGCGCTGACCAGCCGTTTCGCCGTCATTCAGGTGCCCGCCATCGACGGCGGCAATCTGGAGCGGCTCCTGACCGAGGAATTCCCCACTCTGGAAAAGAAATACCGCGAGCAGTTCGTGCAGCTGTTCCTCGATCTTCAGAAAAAGTGCGAGAACGCCGAGATCTCCTCCAAGGCGCTCGACCTCCGCGGCATGCTGGACGCGCTGCGGCTCATCCGGAAGGGTCTCCGCGCCGGAGCCGCACTCGATATGGGCATTACGAACAAGGCCTTCGACAGCTACGAGCAGGGGCTCATCCGGGACGTCATCGCCGCCAGAATCCCGGAAAAGCTCGACCGAGGCCGCCTGTTTTCCGACTGATATGAAAATTTCTGCTTACAGCGCCTGCCAGAGGCGCGCCATCAATCAGGTCTGGACCGTCTGCGGCGACTACAGATTCGAACCACAGTTTCTGGCGATGCGTTCGGACGGCCAGCCTGATCTCTACATGAACTGCATCATCGGCCTCGTGCACAAGTGGTTCGGGGACGATATGCCGAAAAAGCTGTTCGCCTCGTGGGCCGGCGACGCCCGTCAGACCATGTACGACGATCTGGCGTGGCTCGCGCTCGAAAACGCTGTATACGAAAAAGAGCTGCCCGGGCGTCCCGCACTGGATGGGCTGCGGCGCGCGCATGCCTCTGCTTTTTTCGCCTCGGAATACCGGCTTTCCCGGCAGGAATGGATGGCGAAAAACCAGCTTGTGTACGCCGTCCAGTCCGCGCGGTGGAAATCCGTTCTGGGCCAGAAGCCGCCCGTGCTGACCCCGTGGGAAAAAGGCCTGTCGGCGGCGCTTGCCTGCCCCGGCACGCTGAGCGGCGAGGAACTTGCGGACGCGATCCGCGAGGCCTTTCGGAAATACCTGCACTTTGACGGCGATGCCCATGCAAAAAAGCCGTTCTCTCTGCATTTCGGGGAACGGTGGGTTCCGCTGCTGACCCGTCTGTTCACGACCGAGATGGTCCGCACCGACGATCTGGCCATTGACCGCTCGGCGGCGGCAGGCGGAAACGGCATGGTTCGCGCGTCCAACGCCCTGCGCGCACAGCTGCGCTCCAATGAGCAGGAGGACGAAGACCGGGATTATGTGGAAGGCTGCTTCGGCCGCAGTCTGTATCCCCCAAAAGAGCTCGCGCTCATCGAGCAGCAGACCTGCACCGGCAACCATCTCGGCTGCCATCTCTGGTTTACCCGGGGCGAGCCGGCGCCCGGCAAAACCATGCGTGCCGATGTGCAGCACCTTTTCGATCAAACGGCAGAGCAGGCCGAGCGGAACCGCGCGGATTTCCTCAAAAACAATGACCTGTATCAAAGCGCCATCCTGCATCTGACCGGGCATATCCGCAACTGCATGCAGGTGCAGCAGCAGCCGGACGCCGTATCCGCCCGGCAGGGTCACGCGGACGTCCGCCGCATCTGGCGGCTGCCGGTGCTGAACGACGGAAGGGTATTCCTCCGCAGCGAGGAGGAGAGCAATCCCGGTTTTACCGTCGATCTGCTGCTCGACGGCTCGGCCTCGCGCCTGCACTGTCAGGAGACCATCGCTGCACAAGGCTATATTCTGGCCAGAAGCCTGGCCGCCTGCGGCATTCCCGTCCGCGTCAGCAGCTTTTGCAGTCTGCGCGGCTTTACGGTCGCGCGAATCCTCAAGGATTTCAGCGAAAAAAACGCAGAAAGAAAAATTTTCAATTACTTTGCCGCCGGCTGGAACCGGGACGGACTGGCGCTGCGCATGGCGGGAAAGCTGATGGATACCGCCCCGGCAGATCGGCATCTGCTCATCCTGCTGACCGATGCCAGTCCGGACGACAGCCGCCGCATCCTCCCCACCGGTCAAAGCCCCCTCAGCCGCAGCTATGACGGCGCGGCAGGCGTTGCGGACACGGCGGAGGAGGTGCGGGCGCTGCGGCAGCGCGGCATACGGGTCGCCGCTGTCTTTATGGGCGAGAACGTCAGCGTCCCCGATGCACGAACGATCTACGGGCACGATCTCGTCCGCATTCAGCGGATGGATCAGCTTGCCGCTGCCGCCGGAAAGCTCATTCAGGAGGAGATACGGGAATTGTCCGGCTGATTTTCCGGCAGCTCTCATGATACACTCATTTTTCTGAGAAAACACAAAAGAGGCTCCCCGTTTCGGGAATCCTTAGACTGTCGAAAAACTTCGTTTTTCCGACAATCTGTGTTTTGACTTCGCAAAACACGGACGTCCGAAAGTTCCCATGCGGAAACTTTCTCCCTCTTAGAGTACGAAAACCGAGGTACACGCCCCCGGTTGCTCTCATTAAATATTTTTGAGGATAGAGGCCTACGGGCTCGTGCGTTTGCTACGCAAACGCTTTTTCATGCGCGCTACCGCGCGGCTTGTGTTTCCTGTGTGAAAACGGACTTTATAGACAGACTGAGAGGCTTCCCCGCTTGGGGAAGCCTCCTTTTATTTTATTATCATTTTGGAATATCTCAGAGAGCAAGCTCGACGCTCTGCTCGATCTCGATTTTGCTGCGCTCAATATCTGCGCGATACTGCGCGAATACCGCCGCCTCCATGCGCCACGCGATGCCGCAGCCTGCCGACAGCTGCCGCGGCACAGGAGTCAGCCTGCCGGGGATGCCGCTGTCCCGGCAGAACGCCTCCATCTCCATCGCCGCATCCGTGGTATGGAACGTGAGCACCCGGTACGCTTTTCTCGTCCGCTTCACGCCTGAAACGTGATCTCGAAGCAGCCGTCCGGGCGAACGGTCGTTGCAAAGCTCTTTTTTTCGTAGTCGAGCATCTTTTCGATGTTCCTACGCGTGTGCGCCTCGTCGCCGAGAACGCGGACAGCCCTGCCGGGATTGTCCTGCATGGCATCCATCGTCAGCAGCACCGGCTCCGGACAGGAAAGGCCGCGCACATCTACTTCAACAAAGTTTTCCATTGCATTTTCTCCTTTTTCGGCTTATCGAGCCGCTTTTTTTCGGCGCAGATTGGTTCCTGCGATGACGAACAGTACGACGATGCAGACGATGACGGCGATCTTGCCTGCCGCCGACGGGCCGCCGGGAACCGCCGCCTCGGTTTCGGTCGCAGCCTTTGCCGCCGCGCCGGCCAGACCGAAGTTATGCGCAGCCGCCGCGCCGAGCAGCATGCCGAGGAAGGTCACGGCGCTGTCGGACGAGCCCTGACCGGCCAGAATAAGCTGGCGCAGCGGACAGCCGCCAGCCAGAACAGCCGCAAAGCCGACAACGTACATGCCGAGAATATTCCAGAGGTGCTGAGAATGCGCGATCGGCTGAACGGAGAAGCCGAGGTGAAAATTACCGGCGGCGAGATTGTAGACCGCCATGACCGCAAACAGCGCCGCAATGATGCTAAGCAGGTCAAAGTTTTTCATGAGGATGACGTCGCGGATGCTTCCTGCGAAGCACATGCGGCTCTTCTGCGCGAGCGCGCCGATGATGAGCGCCGCGATCAGCGAAAGGATAACGGGCGCGTGCTTGCTGCCGGGGCCCTCGGTGCTCATGGCGTAAACGCCGGTCGCCGTGCCGATGACGAGCAGAGCGGCGAGCAGGACAGGCAGGGCTGCGCCGCTCAGCGGCTTCGCCTCATAGGCGCGGCCGAGAGAGAAGCCCTTCTTGAGGAAGAACGAGCCGGTCGCAACGCCGCCCGCAAAGCCGATGAGCGCGACCCATGCGTTCAGATCGCCCGCGGACATGCGCAGCACCATGCGGAGCGGACAGCCGAGGAATACGAGCGCGCCGATCATCATCGCGGCGCCGAGGATAAAGCGCACCATCGGCGAAGAACCGGCGGTGGACTTGTATTCCTTCGTCAGCAGGGCGAGCAGGAACGAGCCGCAGACAAAGCCGACGATCTCCGGCCGGAAATACTGTACGGGCGCGGCCGTGTGCAGCTTGAGCGCGCCGGCGCTGTCGCGGATGAAGCAGGCCACGCAGATGGCCATGTTCGCCGGGTTGCCGTAGATCGCCAGCAGCGCGACCAGCAGACCGGCCACCGCGCCGGACAGTGCGAGCTTCCATGTCTTGTCAAGAAATTTCATGTTTTTCTCCCTTTACTGTGCTTTTATATCTGATAAAAGTATAACACAGCTGGATTTTGATGTGAAATTCATTCTATTGATATTTTATTGTATCTTATTGAAAAAATCTATAAATCAGCCTATAATAGAGAAAACGAAACGGAAGGGACGCGCGGCAAATGGATATTCGGCAGCTGGAGGCCTTTGTATACACGGCAAAATATCAGAGCTTTTCGCTCGCGGCGCAAAAGCTGTATCTTTCCCAGCCTACGGTCAGCTCGCACATCTGCAATCTGGAAAAGGAGCTGCACACGCAGCTCTTACAGCGGACGACCAAGGCGCTGTCCATGACGCCGGCCGGGCGCAGACTGTACAGCTACGCGGCGGAAATCCTCGACCTGCGGCACAAGGCGATTCTGGAGCTGACCAGTCAGCAGGAGGCTACGCTGCACATCGGCGTGTCCTCGGTGCCGTCGCTGCATCTTCTGCCCGAGCTGCTCGCGGCGTATCATGCGCAGGCGCCCGAGGTGCGCTTCCGCACGAGCTGCTCGGACAGTCTGGACGTGATACGCAGGGTCTCCGAGGGCGGCTGCGACATCGGTCTTGCCGACACGAAAACCGCCGCGCCCGGCTGCGGATTTCTGCCGGTGACATCGGACGAGCTGGTCCTCGCGGCACCGAATACGCCGCATTTCCGGGAATATCAGCAGCAGAAGGAGCCGCTGCGGGCGCTGCTGCGCGAGCCGTTTCTGCTGCGCGAGGACAACTCGGGCACCAAGCAGGAAACGCTGTACTTTCTGCGGAACATGGGGTTGTCGCTCGACGAACTGAACGTCATCGCCGTCATGGATGACGCGGCCTCGCTCATCCGCTGCATCACGCTCGGCATGGGCGTTTCCATCCTGTCGCGCGCGACCGTGCAGAACGATGCGCAGTCGGGCAGACTGCTGCTGTTCCCGCTGGGGCAGTCGGCCTTTCTGCGCAGACTTTACATCGTGTATCCGTCCGCGCGCCGCATGTCGGAGCAGACGAGACGTTTTCTGGATTTCATGAAGGAATATTATCAGACCGGGCAGCGGCAGGCATGAGCCTGACCATTGCCCCCCGTCTCCGCACGCTCACAGCAGCTTTTCGAACTGCTCGAAGAAACGGAACAGTGTGTCTCCGCTCATAGCCAGCGCACGGACGCACACGCCCTGCACAGACCGGTCTGCGCATATCATTCCCTCCCCCTGATAAAACAAAAGAGCAAAGGCACCCCTGTAAAGCACCTTTGCTCGATTGCTGCATATCTTACCATATTTGTGTAGAGAAGTCCAGAGGGACGGACGCGGCATAAACGCAGAAATCCCCTGTCTGCGATGACAACATGCAAACAGGGGAGTCTTTTTTTTGCGTTCTTACTCCATCAGGCCGACGCAGTCGTAGTACGGCTTTTCAGCGATCAACTTCTTGTTATCTTTGAACAGAGTATGACCCAGAGTAATCACAAGGTAGTCCGCCTTCTTGAGGATCTCCTCGAAGGAAACGTTCGGGATACCCTGTACCTCAGCGTCCTTGGCGAACGGCTCGCAAGCGATAACGTTGACACCCTTCTCCTGAAGAACGTGGCAGAGCTCGATGGACGGGGACTCGCGCAGATCGTCAACGTCCGGCTTGTAGGACAGGCCGAGCACGCCGACCGTATCCGTGACCTTCTTCATCTCGGAAACGACCTTGCCGGCAACAAAGACCGGCTTGTTCTCGTTGCGCTCGCGGGCAGCGAGGATGACCTTGGCCTCCGCCGGGAACTGCTCGTAGATGAACCACGGGTCGACCGCGATGCAGTGTCCGCCGACGCCGACGCCCGGGGTCAGGATATTGACGCGCGGATGGCAGTTGGCGAGCTTGATGAGCTCGAATACGTCGATGCCCATCTTGTCGCAGATGACGGACAGCTCGTTCGCGTAAGCGATGTTGACGTCGCGGAAGGTATTCTCGGTCAGCTTGCACATCTCGGCGGTCAGGTCGTCGGTCTTGTGTACGACGCCCTTGTCGAGGACCTTTTCGTAGATGGAAGCCGCCATCTCAGCCGCCTCGGGCGTGCGCGCGCCGACGATGCGGTCGTTGTTCTTCAGCTCGTACATCATATTGCCCGGGATGACGCGCTCGGGGCAGTGCGCAACATGGATCTTCTCCATCGGGATGCCGGACTCCTCGCTCAGCACGCGCGCGAGCATTTCAGAGGTGTGCGGCGGAACGGTGGACTCGAGGATGACGAGGTTCGGCGCCTCGAGCACCTTGCCTGCCATGCGGCCGGCGGACTCGACGAACTTCAGATCCGCCCTGTGGCTGCCGGTCTCGTCCTTGTAGAACGGGGTCGGAACGGAAATATAGAACACATCCGACTTTCCGAGCGTGTCGGAGAAGTGCAGATGGCCGTGAGCGACTGCCTTTTCAAACGCCTCCTGCAGGCCCGGCTCGACAATGTGGATGTGGCCGCCCTGAAGGGTTTCGATGGTTTTCTTGTTGACGTCGAAGCCGCAGACCTCAAAACCGGCTTCAGCGAGGGTGATCGCGGTCGGCAGGCCGATATAGCCAAGACCCATGACAGTAATTTTCATAGTTTTCTTACCTCATTCAGCGTAATCTTCTTACATTATACCACTTTTTTCGCAAAGTTCAACGTAGTGTTTGAATTTTTACGCGAATACGTCTATAATGTATTACATAGTGTTTTCAGCGAAACGGCTGGTTCGCTTAATTTCCAACGAATGGATGTCTGTATTATGATCTTCAAGGGCCTGCTCGACGACGCTCGCTCTATCCGCGACCGCGACCCTGCGGCGCGCACCACGCTCGAGGTCGTCCTCCTCTATCAGGGCTTCCATGCTCTGTTTTACCACCGCCAGGCACACTGGCTCTATCAACACAAGCACTTTTTCCTCGCGCGTGCGCTTTCGCAGTTTGCGCGGCATATGACCGGTATCGAGATCCATCCCGGCGCGAAGATCGGCAAGCGCCTGTTCATCGACCACGGCATGGGCATCGTCATCGGCGAGACCGCCGAGATCGGCGACGACTGCACCATCTACCACGGCGTCACCCTCGGCGGCACCGGCAAGGACACCGGCAAGCGCCACCCGACCATCGGCAACAATGTGCTGATCTCGACGGGCGCGAAGGTACTCGGTCCGTTTACCGTCGGCGACAACAGCCGCATCGGCGCGAACGCCGTCGTTTTGCAGGAGGTCCCGCCCGACTCCACCGTCGTCGGCATCAAGGCGCGCGTCGTCAAGATCGCCGGTCAGCGCATCGGCCCCTCCCCTGCGTACACGCTCGATCAGATCAACCTCCCCGACCCGCTCGCACAGGAGCTTTGCCGCCTGCAGAGCCGCGTCTACGCCAACGAGCAGAAGCTCCGCAAGGAAGAGGCGCGCGAGCGCGAGGCCGACGAATAATCTCATATGCAAAGCAAAATCCCTCCGGAGAACCGCTCTTCGGAGGGATTTTTTGCGTTCAGAACGTCTCGGCGATCCTGCCGAACAGCTCATTGATGCGGTCGTATCTCTGCTTGAGATACAGCCAGCCGAACAGCGCCTCGAGCGCGGTCGCATGGGCGTACTCCGCGACCGTTGCCGACTTGGGCACGGTCTTGGGCTTGGCGTTGCGGCCGTGACGGTAGACGGTCTCCTCCTCCTCGGTGAGGTCCGGGAGGATGTGCTCGATGGCCTTCGCCTGCGCGGAGGCGCGCACGAGCGTTATCGTCTGACTGTGCAGATTTTTTGCTGTCTGCGTGCCGCCGCAGGCGAGATGGGTGCGAACCAGTATCTCATAAACGGCATCGCCCACATGGGCGAGCGCGAGGCTCGACATGCGGGCGATAGCGGCATCATCCAGCTTGGGATGAAGATAATCCATTACTTGTCCTCGGACGCCGGAGCGGCAGTCTCAGCAGCCTTTGCAGCCTCAGCCTTAGCCTTGGCGGCAGCAGCCTGCTTTGCCTGCATTTCCTTGAACTTCTTGACTTCCTCAGCGGTCGGAACCGGCTCGATGCAGCCCTTCGGGCAGGCCTTGGTGCACATCTTGCAGTTCTTGCACTTGTCGTAGTCGATCTTGGCTACGCCGTCGACAACGTGGATGGCGTCGAACTTGCAGGTCTTTTCGCACATGCGGCAGCCGATGCAGCCGTTCGAGCAGACCTTCATGACAGCCGGGCCCTTGTCCTTGTTCACGCAGTTTACGTGAACCTTCTTGGAGACCGGGATGAGGTCGATGATCTTCTTCGGGCAGGTGGAAACGCACTTGCCGCAGGCAACACACTTGTCGACGTCGACCTTTGCTACGCCGTCAACGATGTGAATTGCGTCGAACGCACACGCCTTGACGCAGGAGCCGAGGCCCATGCAGCCGAATGCGCAGGCCTTCGGGCCGCCTGCAACACGCATTGCAGCGTTGCAGTCCTGAAGGCCCTCGTATACAGCCTTGTCGACTGCGTTGCAGCCGCCGTTGCACTTGACGTGAGCGACATTGCGCTCGCCCTCAGCAACCTCGACGCCGAGTACCTTTGCGATCTTTTCCGCCGCAGCGGCGCCGCCTACAGGGCAGCCGTTGACCGGAGCGCGGCCCTCGACGATCGCAGCAGCCAGGCCGTCACAGCCCGGGAAGCCGCAGCCGCCGCAGTTTGCGCCCGGCAGGCACTCGCGTACCAGCGGGATGCGCTCATCAACCTCTACGGCGAAGACCTTAGCGGCAACGCCGAGCAGGATCGCGAATACGATACCCATGATAAAGAGTACCGCAACCGCGTAAATAACATTTTGCATATCCATTTCTTGTGTCCTCCCTTACCAAATCGACAGGCCGGAGAAGCCCATGAAGGACATAGCCAGCAGAGCTGCTGCAACCAGAGAGATCGGGAAGCCTTCAAAGCACTTCGGGCACTTGGAAGTTGCGTCCAGACGCTCGCGGATGGAAGCGAACAGTACGATAGCCAGCGTGTAGCCGACACCGGCTGCAACACCGTATACCAGAGAGCCGATGAACGAATAGCCGTTGGAGATGTTGGTCTTAGCCGCGCCGAGCACCGCGCAGTTGGTGGTGATCAGCGGCAGGAAGATGCCGAGCGCAGAGTACAGCGACGGCATAGCCTTCTTCATGAACATCTCGACGAACTGAACCAGCGTTGCGATTACGAGAATGAACGCGATGGTCTGCATATAGCCCAGACCGAGGGGCTCGAGAATGAAGTACTGTACAGCCCAGGATGCTGCGGAAGCGATCGCCATAACGAAGATAACCGCCATGCCCATGCCGAGCGCGGTGTCGGTCTTCTTGGAAACGCCGAAGAACGAGCAGCAGCCGAGGAACTGAACGAGGATGTAGTTGTTGACCAGGATTGCCGCAATAGCGAGCGACAGAATGTCAGTCAAGCCCATAGAGGCAGGTAATGCAAAAGACATTTACTTGTCCTCCTTTCCAGCCATGATCTTCTGGATCGCAGCGAGGATGAAGCCCATCATGAGGAAGCCGCCGGCCGGCAGGATCATCATGACCATCGGGTTGGAGTTGAAGAACGGAACTGCGATGCCGTTTACGCCGTTGACGTAGCCGGACAGGATGGTGCCTGCGCCCAGCAGCTCACGGAAGAAGCCCATGAGAACCAGAGCGAAGGTGAAGCCCAGACCCATGACAACGCCGTCGATCGCGGAGGGCAGAACCTTGTTCTTGGAAGCATACGCCTCGGCACGGCCGAGGATGATGCAGTTAACTACGATCAGCGGCAGGAACAGACCGAGCGACGAAGCCAGCGACGGCAGGAATGCCTGCATGGACAGGTCGATCATGGTTACGAAGGTCGCGATGACCGTGATGAAGGCTGCGATACGGATCTTGTCCGGAATGATCTTGCGCAGCGCGGAGATAACTACGTTCGAGCAGATGAGAACGACGGTAGCCGCCGCGCCCATGCCGATCGCATTCTGCAGAGAAGTGGTGGTTGCCAGCGTCGGGCAAAGACCGATCGTCTGCATGAAAACCGGGTTATCGAGGATAACGCCCGATTTCAGCTGTTCAGAAAATTTCATTGTGGCTTTTCCTCCTTAACCCAGAGTAGCGACATATGCTGCCGCCGTATTAACGCCGTCGGTTACTGCACGGGAGGTGATGGTCGCGCCGGTGATGGCGTTGATCGTACCGCCGTCCTTGGTAACCTGGAGCTGACCGTCAGCCGCCTGACCTGCGTACTGGGTGATCCAGTTCGGGTCTGCCTGGCTCTTCGCACCGAGGCCCGGGGTCTCGGAGTGAGAAGTAACCTTTGCGCCTGCGACCGTGCCGTCAGCGTTGATGCCGACGATCATGGTAACGTTGCCGCCGAAGCCCTTCGGCTCTACCTGTACGCAGTAGCCGACTTCTTCGCCGTCCTTGGTAGCCTTGTAAACGCCGTCGATCTGCGCCGGGGTGCGGCCTGCCGGCAGGGAGATGCCAGCTGCTGCAACGTCGTCCGCGCTCATAGCGGTGTTCATGTCCTCGAACTCTGCGTCCGGGATGATCTCTGCCATGGCAGCGTCGCGGGTTTCAACTGCGTTCTGCGCGATCTTGTCCGCGGTTACGCCGTTGATCACGCCGAGCAGCAGTGCGCAGATGAACGTAATGAGGCCCAGTACGACGACAAGCTGTACGATGCCGCCTTCCTTTTTGTTGCTTTCCATGATTTACTGCGCCTCCTTCTTAACCTTGTCGAGCTGATAACCGAACTTGCGCGGATGGGTCTTCTTGTCGATCGCCCAAACCAGCGTGTTCATGATCAGGATGGAGTAGGATACGCCCTCCGGCAGACCGCCGAAGTAACGGATGAATACGGTCAGCAGACCGCAGCCTACGCCGAATACGATCTGGCCCTTCGGGGTTACCGGGCTGGTAACGTAGTCGGTAGCCATGAAGATCGCGCCGAGCATCAGACCGCCGTCAAGCACCTGATACAGCATCCACTGCAGGTGGCTCTGGCCGCCCATCGGGAAGAGGAAGGTGATGACTGCAACGGTGAGGATGTACGCCGCCGGGATGTTGATGGTGATGACCTTGCGCCAGAGCAGGTACAGGCCGCCGACGATCAGCGCCAGCGCGGAGGTCTCGCCGATGACGCCGCCGGTCTGGCCGAGCAGGGATTCAACGATCGAAACGTCCGGCAGAGTGCCGGTCTTGAGGCTTGCGAGCGGAGTCGCGGTGGAGATCGCGTCGGTAACGGTAACGTTGCCGAAGAACGGCAGCTTTGCGTGCGGCGCGGTCCAGGTGGTCATGAAGCCGGCCCAGGAAGCCATCATGAACGCACGTGCGCCGAGCGCCGGGTTCATGAAGTTCTTGCCGATGCCGCCGAACAGCATCTTGACAATAACGATGCCGAACAGACCGCCGAATACGGTCAGCCACAGCGGAGCTGCGACCGGGATGTTGAAAGCGATCAGAACGCCGGTGACGAAGCAGGAAAGATCGCCTACCGTGTTCTCGTGCTTTACGATTTTGTTGTAAATGGTTTCAAATACGGCGCAGGACACCATCGCAATGATGACATGGATGAGTGCGCGGACGCCGAAGGTGTAGATCGCAACAGCCAGTGCCGGAACGAGCGCGATGAGCACGTCGAGCATCAGGCTCCGGGTGTCATCGTCCGCCTTGATATGCGGCGAGGAGGTTACGACTACTTTGCTAAGATCATAAGCCATTTTCGTTTTTCCTCCTTACTTGTTCTCTGCCTTGGCAGCCGCCTCAGCCTCGGCCTTCTTCTTTTCAGCCTCAGCCTTTGCGCGCTCTGCCATGCGCTTTGCCTGGATCTTGCCCTTGGTCAGACGGAACTGTGCGACCAGCGGAATGCGAGCCGGGCAGACATAAGCACAGGAACCGCACTCGATACAGTCCATCATGCCGCAGTCAACAGCATTGTCGAGGTCCTCCTGCTTGCCGTATACGTTCATGTAGATCGGCAGGAGGTGCATCGGGCAGGCGTTGATGCACTTGCCGCAGCGGATGCACTGGGGGTCCTTGACGCGCTTGTCCTCATCGCCTGCGAAGGCGAGGAAAGCGTTGGTGCCCTTGACGACCGGAGCGTCGAGGGAGAACTGGGCGTTGCCCATCATCGGGCCGCCGGCCAGGAGCTTGTTCGGCGCTTCCTTGAAGCCGCCGCAGGCGTCGATCAGCTTTTCGATCGGGGTGCCGATGCGTGCTTCGAGGTTCTTCGGTTCAGCGACAGCGGAGCCGGAGATGGTGACGACGCGGCGGATGACCGGCATGCCGGTGGTAAAGCGGCGGTAGATCGCGCCCGCGGTGTCTACGTTGAATACCGCGCAGCCTGCGTCTGCCGGCAGCTTGCCGGACGGAACCTCGCGGCCCGTGCAGGCATTGATGAGCTGCTTCTCAGCGCCCTGCGGGTACTTGCACTTGAGGGGATACAGATGCAGACGCGGATCATCTGCGATCAGCTGCTCGATCTTCGGGAAGGTGTCAGCCTTGTTCTCCTCGATTGCGATGATCGCGTTCTGTACGCCCATCAGGTCTGCGAGCATCTTGAGGCCGCCGATGGTCTCCTCGGGGCGCTCGAGCAGCAGACGATGGTCGGACGTGATGTACGGCTCGCACTCTGCGGCGTTGATGATGACCGTGTCGCACTTGCCGATACCGGACTGGATCTTGACGTGGGTCGGGAAGGTCGCGCCGCCGTGACCTACGATGCCTGCCGAACGGATGCACTCGATGCGCTCCTCGTTGGACATGGATGCGAAGTCGTAGGGATGTACGGACTCGTGCGGACGGTCCTCGCCGTCATTCGTGATAACGATGGACAGGACCTTGCTGCCGTTCGGATGCAGGCGCGGCTCGATTGCCTTTACCTTGCCGGAAACGGTTGCGTGGACCGGAGCGCTGACGAAGCCGCCGGCCTCTGCGATGGGCTGTCCGAGATCCACAGTGTCACCGACCGATACGATCGGCTTCGCCGGGGCGCCGATGTGCATGGAAACCGGCAGGATTACCTCGTCGGGCAGAGCCAGCTTCTCGATCGGCTTGGTGTTTGTCGCGGATTTATATCCCGGATCTGCATGAGTGCCGGGATGTATGCCGCCACGGAACGAATACACCATTTTTTTCACCTCTCTGTTATTTTGCGCAAGAAGAACCGGCATGACCGGCTTCCTCTTCTTCAGAATTGAGCAGGCTGCACAAACTGCGCAACCATACAACATAGATTATACTGTTTTATGCACCTTGTGCGCAAGTCCTAATTACAAAAAAAATCAACCAAATTACATATTTTCTTTGTTCATCTTGCCAAACCGAGTCTGTTTTCCCTCAGTTTCCTTTGTTTATTACGCATGAGTTCAGCCATATTCCATCATCGGAAACGGACAGACCGTCGGTTAGCGAAAAGCAACTTCATGACACAAAAGAGAGTACAGCGGTATGCTGTGCTCTCCTCGGCCTGTCGATAAAGTCTATTTTCATCCGCGCGGCAGCGCGCATTCAAAAGCGTTTGCTGCGCAAACGCTTCCGAGCCGGGGGCGTGTACCTCGGCTTGGATACCTTGAGAGGGAGAAAGTTTCCGCATGGGAACTTTCGGACGTCCGTGTTTTGCGAAGTCAAAACGCAGATTGTCGGAAAAACGAAGTTTTTCGACAGTCTAAAAGAGAGCACAGCGGTATGCTGTGCTCTCCTGAAATCTGTGGAATATGCAGTCTTTTAGATTGCGCGGACAGAGATCATGCCCTCGATGGCGCGCAGCGCTGCGAGGTTCTCCTCGGTCGGCTGGTCTGCCAGGTCGATGATGGTGTAGGCATAATCGCCGCGCGAACGGTTGCCCATGTTCTCGATGTTGGTGTGGACCGCCGAGGTGATGGACGCGATCATGTTCGGAATGTTCTTGTGGATGAGGCAGACGCGGTAGCCGCCCTCATACGGAACCTTGAGGTTCGGGAAGTTGACCGAATTGCGGATGGTACCCTTCTCGAGGTACTCGGTGATCTCGTAAACGGCCATCTTCGCGCAGTTGTCCTCGCTCTCCGGGGTGGAAGCGCCGAGGTGCGGCAGCGTGATGGCATTCTCCTGCTCGAGGATCTCGTCGGAAGCAAAGTCGGAAACGTATGCCGCGACCTTGCCGCTCTCGAGTGCCTTCGCCATTGCCTTGGTGTCAACCAGCTCGCCGCGCGCGAGGTTGATGACGCGCACGCCGTCCTTCATCTTCTCGATCGCCTCTGCGCTGATGGTGTTCTTCGTGTCAGCGTTCAGCGGAACGTGAATGGTGATGTAGTCGCAGTTCGCGAAGATCTCGTTCAGATCGGTAACGTGCTTGACCGAGCGGTCGAGCTTGAGTGCGCCGTCGACAGACAGGAACGGGTCGTAGCCCCAGACCTCCATGTCCAGACCGACAGCCGCGTTTGCGACCTTGACGCCGATCGCGCCCAGACCGATGATGCCGAGCTTCTTGCCCGCGATCTCCGGGCCTGCGTAGGTCGCCTTGCCCTTCTCAGCCGCCGGGCCGATGTCCGGCGTGCCCTTGAGGCCCTTTACCCAGTTTGCGCCCTGTACGACCTTGCGCGACGCGAGCAGCAGCGCGCAGATGACCAGCTCCTTGACCGCATTTGCGTTCGCACCCGGGGTGTTGAATACGACGATGCCCTCCTGCGAGCAGCGGTCGATCGGAATGTTGTTGACGCCGGCGCCGGCGCGTGCGATGCACTTGAGGTCCTTCGGGAACTCGACCTCGTGCAGCTTTGCGGAGCGGACCAGAACCGCGTCATAGTCGGTGAAGTCCTCCGAGCAGGTATATTTCGCAGCATCCAGATCGTCCAGACCGACCTTGGAAATCTTGTTGTAGAGCTTTACGTTATACATTTTGTTCTCCTTTGCCGAACGATCTCTTACTTGTTTTCTGCGGCGAACTTCTTCATGAAGTCGATCAGATACTCAACGCCCTCGATCGGCATTGCGTTGTAGATGGAAGCGCGCATGCCGCCGACCGAACGGTGGCCCTTGAGGTTGGACATGCCGGCCGCCATGGACTCCTTGGCGAACTTTGCGTCGAGCTCGTCGTCGCCGGTGCGGAAGGTAACGTTCATGTGGCTGCGCGAAGCCTTCTCTGCGACAGCCTTGTAGAAGTCCTGCGAGTCGAGGTAGTCATACAGCATGGAGGAACGCTTCTCAGCGCGCTCCTGCATGACCTTGACGCCGCCCATCTGCTCGACCCACTCGAGAACGAGGCCGAGAACGTAGATGCCGTACGTGGGGGGCGTGTTGTACATGGAGCCCTTGTTCGCCATGGTCTGCCAGTCGAGCATGACCGGATACTTCTCCAGCGGGTAGCTGCCGAGCAGATCCTCACGGACGATGACGACGGTAACGCCCGCCGGGCCCATGTTCTTCTGCGCGCCTGCGTAGATGACGCCGTACTTGGAAACGTCTACCGGCTTGGAGAGGATGTTGGAGGACATATCCGCAACGAGCGGTACGCCTGCCGGGGTCTCGGGGTCGTACTGGTACTCGGTGCCGTAGATGGTGTTGTTGGCGCAGATGTAGAAGTAATCCGCATCCGGACGGATGTCCAGCTCGGCCTGCGTCGGAACGCGGTCGAAGTTGCGGTCCTTGGAGGAGAAGGCAACATGGATGTCGCCGAACTTGACCGCTTCCTTGTAAGCGTTGTTTGCGAAGTTGCCGGTGAGGGCATAATCTGCCTTGCCGGTCTTGAGCAGGTTCATCGGGATCGCTGCGAACTGGGTCGAAGCGCCGCCCTGCAGGAACAGCACCTTGTAGTTGTCCGGGATGGAGAGAACACGGCGCAGAGCCGCTTCAGTCTCGGTGATGATGCCGTCATATACCTTGGATCGGTGACTCATCTCCATGACTGACATGCCGGAGCCCTTGTAGTTCAGCATTTCGGATGCACAGCGCTCGAGCACCGGAACCGGAAGCATGGAGGGGCCTGCGGAGAAATTGTAGATACGATTGTCTGCCATAGTTGATAGCCTGCCTTTCAAAAATAAACATTCCGTTTTATTTGTGGAATGTGATATCCATTATAATATAAAATACTTCGATTGACTACCGAAAAATCTCCCAAAAATCCGCGGTCAAATGCACCTGCTATTATACATTTTAATCGGTGTTATGAAAATTTTTAATAGTACGCTGAAAATTCAGCTCTGCCTGTAATACCGGCTGTTTCATTTGCCATTTTCCGGTCTGCCGTGCTATACTTAAAAAGCTGTCGCGAAACTACAGTTTCGCCGACAAGCTGTGTTCTGCTCGCGCAGAACACGAGTCGTCCGAAAGTTCCTGTTCAGAAACTTTCTCCCTCCAGAAGTATAAAAACCGAGGTACACGCCCCCGGATTTGCTCTCATTGAATTTTTTCAAGGTTAGAGGCCTACGGGCTATGCGCGCTGCCGCGCGGCTGCTTCATTTCGCAAGCTTAGCTTATCTGACAAACAATACTTATATATTATAGTAAGGAGCCACCCTTCATGCACCATCGAAAAATGCCGGCCGGCCGTGCATCCCTGCACCGCCGCCAGCGCCACGCCATCGACCGGCTGATGCCGTTTACCGGCGCGCCGCTTTTCCACGCACTTCAGCTGCTCGCCACCTCGGATTCGGCGCGCTTTCATATGCCCGGCCACAAGGGACAGCCGGTTTTCAACTCGTTCCGCGATGTTTTCGCCATCGACTACACCGAGACCTACGGCACGGGCAACCTCTACCTCGGCGACGGTCCGATCCGCGACGCAGAGGTCGCGGCGGCGCGTTATTTCAGCGCGAACGACTGCTTTTTCCTCACCGGCGGCTCGACGCAGGGCATCCTCGCCATGCTCGGCGCGGCGGTCGGCCGCGGCGGCAGCGTGCTCATCGACCGCGAGGTGCACCGTTCGGTCTGCCACGGCTGCGCCCTGCTCGACATCACGCCGTATTTCTTCTCCGCGCCCCTGCTCGAGCCGTTCGGCATTACGGGCGCGCTGCGCGTCGAGGACGCCGAGCGTCAGCTGCTCGCCCATCCCGACATCCGCGCCGTCCTGCTCACCTCGCCCACCTACTACGGCCTGCGCCGCGACCTTCCGGCCTTCGCCGACCTGTGCCGCGCACACGGAAAGCTGCTGCTCGTCGACGCAGCTCACGGCGCGCACTTCCCGGCGGTCGGCCTGCCTTCGCCGGTCGAGGAGGGCGCGGATATGGCCGTGCTCTCCATGCACAAGACCATGCCCTGTCTCGGGCAGGCGGCTGTGCTGCTCTCCGGACTGGGCACAGACCGCGCGTCCCTGCGCGAGAACACCGCCCTGTTCGGCACCTCCAGCCCCTCCTACCCCATCATGGCATCGATCGACCTCGCACGCGCATATAATGAAGGCCCCGGCCGCGAAAAATACCAGAAGGCCGCCGCCGTCTGCCGTGAAATGCGCGAATACATCTGTGCACACACGGTTTTCACCGCGCTCACCGAACGGGATTTCCCCTCGCTCGACCCCTGCCGTCTGACCGTCTGCACCGCAGGCACCGACATCACCGGCCACGCGCTTGCCGATGCGCTGTGGAGCGAGCACGGCGTCGCCTGCGAGATGGCGGACGAGCGAAACGTCGTGTTCATCCTCACCGAAAGCGACACCGCAGGCGCGATCCACCGTCTGAGACGCGGCCTGCGCGTGCTGTCGCGCCGCCGCAGGGAGACCGCTCTGCCGACCGAAACGCGGCCGTTCCCCCCTGCCGAGCGCGTCATGAGCGTGCGCGACGCCCGGTTCGCACCCTCCGCCGAGGTGTCGCTCTCGGACGCCGAGGGCCGCGTCTGCGCCCGTCCCGTGACGCCCTATCCGCCCGGCGTGCCGCTGCTCTGGCCCGGCGAGAAAATTACAAAGGCGCACGTTGAACTTATCCGCGAAAGATGGTACAATGATATAGACAGGATCACCGTTGTCATGCCGGAAAAGTGACGGCCGCGGTGCTTCCGCACGTTTCGGAAATCATCGTCTCCGGACGCAGGAACGAAAGGGGATTTTTCTATGAAAATGGTACTCGCGATCATCAATTACGATGATGCACAGGACGTAATCAGCAGCCTGATGAAGGCCGGCTTCTCCATCACCAAGCTCGCGACCACCGGCGGCTTCCTCAAGGCCGGCAACGTGACCATTCTGGTCGGTCTGGACGAGAGCCGTCTGGACGAGTGCTTCGACATCATCCGCGAGCATTCCTCCACGCGCAAGCAGATCATCCCGACCACCGCAGAGCTCGGCATGGGCTTTTTCCCGTCCGCGCCGGTACAGGTCGATGTCGGCGGCGCAACGGTATTCGTGCTCGGCGTCGAGCGCTTTGAAAAGCTGTGATCTCCTTTGACGCGCTCCCCGGCAACCGCAGCTTGAAGGCGAGCCTGCGGCGCGCGCTCGCCGGCCGCGTGCCGCAGACCATCCTGCTCTCGGGGGACGACAGCCGCAGTCTGGAAACGCTCTCGACCGCACTCGCCGCCGGTATCCTGTGCGAGGCGGACGGGCCGCGCCCTTGCGGCGCCTGCCTTTCCTGCCGCAAGGTGCAGGACGGCGTGCATCCCGACCTTACCCTCATCGACGAGGGCGAAGAAGAGCTCAAGGTCGATCTTGCGCGGCGCATCAAGGCGGAAAACGCCATCATCCCGAACGACGGCGCGCGCCGCGTGACCGTCATCCGCCATGCGCACAATATGAACGCCTACGCGCAGAACGCGCTGCTCAAGGAGCTTGAGGAGCCGCCGCACTTCGCGTTCTTCATCCTGACCTCAGAAAAGCCGGACGCGCTTTTGCAGACCGTGCGCAGCCGCTGCACGCGCTTCGCGCTCGAGCCGTCCGGGGAGGAGCAGGCCGTCTCCGACGACGAGGCGACCCGGCTGCTTGCACCCTATCTGACCGCCGTCGCCGGAAAGCGCGAGGGCAGCATGATGCTCGCGGCGCTCGGCATGGAAAAAACGCCCCGGCGCGCGCTCATCGGCGTGATGGGCGTCATGCAGGCTGCGCTGCGCGACGCGATCTTCCGCGCGGAGGGTCTGCACGAGCCGCTGCTCCAGCCCGCGCTCACAAAGCAGTCTGAGGCGCTTGCCTCTGCGCTCACGCCCGAGCGTCTGCTTGCCTTTTACGACTTTACGGACGAGCTCGTCCACCGCATCTCGCGCAACGCGGCCTCTGCCGCTGTCACCTGCGCGCTGACGAGCGACGTTTACCGCATCTGCTACCAGTAGCACTTCCCCGCAGGGCGCCTGCCCTGCTTTACAGATACAGGAGGACAAACCTTTGACGACCATAATCGGAGTCCGTTTCAAATCAAACGGAAAAATGTATTATTTTGACCCGCAGGATACCGAAGTCACCGCCGGTACCGGCGTAATCGTCGAGACCGCGCGCGGTCTGGAATACGGCGAGTGCGTGCAGGGCAACACCGAGGTGAACGAGCAGTCGGTCGTGCAGCCGCTCAAGCGCATGATCCGCATTGCGACCGAGGCGGATATGAAAACGCTCGAGCGCAACCGCAAGCGCGCGGACGAGGCGTTTCTCGTCTGCAAGCGAAAGATCGAGGACCGCGGCCTGGAAATGAACCTCGTGACCGCGGAATGCACGTTCGACATGAACAAGCTGCTGTTCTACTTCACTGCGGACGGCCGCGTAGACTTCCGCGAGCTGGTCAAGGATCTCGCCGGCGTGTTCCGCACCCGTATCGAGCTGCGCCAGATCGGCGTGCGCGACGAGGCGAAGATGATCGGCGGCCTCGGCTGCTGCGGCCGTGAGCTGTGCTGCTCGACCTACCTCGACGACTTTCATCCGGTCTCCATCAACATGGCCAAGGACCAGAACCTTTCGCTCAATCCGGCGAAGATCTCCGGTGTATGCGGCCGTCTGATGTGCTGCCTGAAATATGAGCACGAGGCCTACGCCGAGCTCCAGAAGATCACGCCGCGTCAGGGCAGCGTTGTCGATACCCCCGAGGGCCGCGGCAAGGTCATCACGACCCAGATGCTGCGCGGCATCTGCAAGGTGCAGCTCGATGACAGCCCCGAGCATTCGCTGACCGAGTTCCGCTGTGAGGACTGCACGGTGGTCAAGGGCGCGTGCCGCAACCGCCAGAACGCCGCCGCGATGGCCGAGGAGCGCCGTCAGCGCGAGGAAAACGGCGAGACCCTGCCGCCCGAGCGCCCTGTAAAGCCGCAGAGAGCGGAGCGTCCGGCCCGGAGCGAGCGTGCCCCGAGGAGCGAGCGTCCCGAGCGTCAGCCGAAGGGCGAGCGGCCGCCGCGCCCCGAAAAGCCGGAGCGTCCGGCAAGGGGCGAACGCCAGCCCCGTCCTGAGAAGCCGGAGCGCATCGAAAAGAATGCAAATCCTGCTGAAACCGGCGAAAATGCCGCAGCAGAACCGCGCGAGGGTGCACCTCGCCGCCGCTCGCGCGGCGGCCGCAGACACCGCCGTCCGCAGAACGGCGAAAATGCGCCTGCCCCTCAGAACAGCGCCGAATAAAAAGTTCTCCACAGGCTGTGGAGAAAATGAAGGATAAACCGAAACGCAGACTTTTGTCTGCGTTTCTTTTTTACAGACAAAGGCGCTCCCATCTGAGTAGACGGGAGCGCCTTTGCGTTTTGAGATATTTGAAATTGAAAAGAGAGAGATTTCTGCAAGATATGCGCTTACGGCAAGGGGCGCTCTTACAGCAGCTCGCGCTTGATGCGCTCGAGCGCCTCGGGAGCCTGCTGCTCCATCTTCTCCGGGAAACCGAAGTAGGATACGCAGATGATGTTGTCGCCGCCGACCTTGGGAGCGTCGGCTTTCAGCTGCTTGTTTGCGAAGTCCATGTCGCGCAGGGTCTCGAAGATGCCGTCGAAATCGACCTCGCCCTCGCCCATGGCGGTGTGCTGATGGATGGTGTAGTCTGCGCGGCCGCGCTGGTTGAGCCAGGGCGGATTGACGATGTAGCGGCAGTCCTTGGTCTGGTTCCAGGTGTCGGCCAGAAGTACGTGGGTCAGCTCATCGCCGGCGTACTTGAGCATATGGCGGACGTCGCCCTTGCCCTGGTCGTAGAAGAAGCCGTGGGACGCCGAGTAAACGTAGCCGAGGTTCTTGGAACGGAAGGACTTTACGATGTCGCACGCCTCGTCGTTCAGCTCAACGAAGTCATACGGATGGGACTGGCACTCTACACGGATGCCCTCGCGCTCGATGATCGGGAGCAGCTCCTCCATGGACTTGAAGAACATGCCGTTGCAGATCTCCTGCTGATTCGGGTCGCCGGAGAACTCGGTGTTGATGACCGGTACGCCCATGTCAACCGCGATCTCGATCATGCGCTTCCAGTTGGCAACTGCGTGCTGGCGCTGCTCCTCGGTCGGGCCGGACCAGCGGTAAACAACGATGAAGGACGAGATCTCTACGCCGGTCTCCTTGAGAGCCTGCTTATACTCCTGCTGGCACTCCTTGGAGAACAGCGGATGCTTATAGAACGGGTTGATGCGCGGATGCGGGGACTGCTCGATGTACTTGTAGCCCCAGTCTGCGACCTTGTGTACGTAATCATTGATGGACATCTGCTTAGCCAGAACGTCAACGTCAAATGCGATTTTCATGAATGTTTTCCTCCTTGTCTCTTTGTGCCGTTTCCAGGGCGGCTTCCCTTTCGATGGCTCTATTATACGGCGATTTGTCCGCTCTGCCAATGATACATCTCGCCGTATGACTGCGAAATCCTGCTGTTTTCTCTCGGTTGTGCACTTCTGATTATATTTTGCACAAATGCTGGACGTCTGCGTATTTTATCCGTTATTCCGTATAAATTCCTGCTTTTTCTTTTCTGGACGCGCTTTAACTCTTGCGCGGAAGGGTAAATTCTGCTATGATGCAGGAAAGGAGCGTGACGTTTTATGCTGATCCCGGAGAAAGGCGTGCATCAAACCTCGGAACGGTATTTCTTCACCCCGTCCTCGCTTGCACGCGAGCTTTTTTATTACCCCACGCGCGGCGGTCATTACTTTTGCAGCAGCCTGTATTCCTTCGACCACCGCTCGGAAATCGCCATGCAGGGCGACCACAACCAGAATATCATGCTGTTCTACGTCCATGACGGGGCGATGGAGCTGACGCTCGGCGGAGAGGAAATGCTCGCCGCCGCCGGACAGGTCGTGCTGTTCGACTGCCGCGAGCCCTACCGCTACGCCGCCTCGGACGGCCTCGAATTCTCGTGGCTGCTGTTCAACGGACTGAACACGCGCGCGTTTTACCGCCGCATCCTTCAGGCGCACGGCGGCCGACAGGTCTTTATGCCCTCGGGCGTCAGCGAGATCGCGCAGCTGCTCGACAGCATCTTCACCGGCTGCGCCGCCGACGAGCGCCCCGGCGAGGCACAGCTCTCGCAGATGCTCCACCGCATGCTCGGCCTGCTGCTGCTCGACGACACCTCCCCGGCTCACGCCGGCAGCGACCGCATCGCAGAGGCCATCCGCTACATGAACCGTCACCTGTTCGAGGAGCTGAGCGTGCAGGAGGTCGCCGCCTCGGTCTCTCTGAGCTCTTCGCACTTTTCGCGCCAGTTCAAGGCCAAAACCGGCTATTCTCCCTATGAATACATCATCCTCCGCCGCATCGACAAGGCGAAGTATCTGCTCACCTCGACCCCGCTCTCGGTCAAGGAGATCGCCTACGCCACCGGCTACAACAGCGAGGAAAACTTCATCCACAGCTTCCGCAGCAACGTCGGCATCGCCCCCGGCCTGTTCCGGAAGTACCCGATATAAGACTGTCGAAAAACTATCGTTTTTCCGACAATCTGTGTTCTGACTTCGCAGAACACGGGTCGTCCGAAAGTTCCCATGCGGAAACTTTCTCCCTCCAGAAGTATAAAAACCGAGGTACACGCCCCCGGTTTTTATGGCTTTACTTCGCAAAGCTTGTTAAATGCGCGCTGCCGCGCGGCTGCTGCCTTTGCGTAAAAAGGCGCTTTATCGGCAGACCGATAATCTTGAGACCGAAGTTTTTCACCTGTCTCCTTGTGCTATATCCGAAAATGCGGTATACTTGTTATATCTATGAATTTTAACGAAAACGAGGTCCGGATATGAGACTTAGAACCAGACTGGCCGTCCTGGTATGCAAGGCATCGGGTGCGGTTCTGCGAAAGCTCGGCCGCGGTGGCACCAACCTGCCGGGCAAACTTGCGCTCAAGATCGACAAAAACATTCTCGGCGAGCTGTCGCGCGGCGTCAAGGTCACGGTCGTGACCGGCACGAACGGCAAGACCACCACCTCCCGCATGATCGAGCAGGCGTTTGCTGACGCAGGACTCAGGTATTTCTCCAACAAGTCGGGCGCGAACCTGCTGACCGGCATCATCGCCGTGTTCGCCCAGCACGCCACCCTGTCGGGCAGATGCCCCTACACCCACGCGCTCATCGAGTGCGACGAGGCCGCATTCCGCCGGACGAGCGAATATCTTCCCGTCGAATGCCTTGTCGTCAACAACATCTTCCGCGACCAGCTCGACCGCTACGGCGAGATCACGCATACGCTGAACGCCATCCGCGAGGGCATCACCCATGTCCCGAACGCGACGCTGTGTCTGAACGCGGACTGCTCGCTGACCGCCTCGCTCGCCGAGGACGGCATCCCGAACCCTGTCATCCGCTTCGGCGTCAACGTCCCCATCTATTCGGAGACCGCGCACGAACTGTCCGATGCGGTCTACTGCATCCACTGCAAGACGCAGTACGAATATGACTACCGCACCTACGGCCATCTCGGCGGTTTCCGCTGCCCGAAGTGCGGCTACCACCGCGTCGCCCCCGAGGTCGCGGTCACACAGGTCATTTCGACCGGCGCGGACGCCTCGGACATCGTGCTCGATATTTTCGGACACGCTCACGAGGTGCACGTCAACCTGCCGGGCGGCTACAACATCTATAACGCCGCGGCTGCCGCTGCCGCCGCGCATGTGGTCGGCATCGACGAAAAGACCACGGTCAGCGCCCTCGGCCAGTTCGAATGCGGCTTCGGCCGCGCCGAGCAGTTCCGTCTGGGACAGGCGCAGGCGCGCATGATGCTCGTCAAGAACCCGGCCGGCTACAATCAGGTCATCAACCTCATCTCGCACGACGTCGGCAGCTGCAAGCTCGCCTTCCTGCTCAACGACCGCTTCGCGGACGGCACGGACATCAGCTGGATCTGGGACGTCGATTTCGAGGCGCTCGCCGCGCAGCAGAGCCGCTTTACGCGCATCTTCGTCTCGGGCGTGCGCGCGGACGACATGGCGCTCCGCCTCAAGTACGCAGGCTTCCCGGCCGAGCGCATCGAGCTTGTCCGCGACTACGAAAAGCTGCTCGGTGAGATCGCCGCGGACGCAGCTCCGGCCTTCATCATGCCGACCTACACCGCCATGTTCGACCTGCGTGGCGAGATTGGCAGACATACCGACGTCAAGGCGTTCTACGAATAAGGAGGAACGGAAAAAATGGAACTCAATATCTGCCATCTGTACCCGGACATCCTTAATCTGTACGGCGACCGCGGCAACATCATCACCATGAAGCGCCGCCTTGAGGGTCGCGGCATCAAGGTCAATATCGACGAATGCTCGATCGGCCAGCCGCTGAACGCGGACAAGTACGACATCTTCTTCATCGGCGGCGGTCAGGATTTCGAGCAGGAGGTGCTGCTGCGCGACCTTTCCTCCGGCAAGGCGCAGGACATCCGCACCGCGGTCGAGGAGGAAAAGACCTTTCTCGCCATCTGCGGCGGCTATCAGATGCTCGGCGAATACTACAAGACCTGGGACGGCGTGCAGCTCGACTTCATCGGCGCCATCGGCGTGCACACCATCGGCGCAAAGGAGCGCATGATCGGCAACTATATGTTCAGGACCACCCCGGAGAGCGGCGACACGGTCGTCGTCGGCTTCGAGAACCACTCCGGCAAGACTTATCTCAGCGAGCAGGTCGCCCCGCTCGGCATGATGCTCTCCGGAAACGGCAACAACGGCGAGGACAAGACCGAGGGCGCGCGCTACAAGAACGTGTTCGGCACGTATTCACACGGCTCGCTGCTCCCGAAAAACCCGGTCCTGTGCGATTTTATCCTTCAGACCGCGCTCAACCACCGCTATGACGGCGCAGAGCCGCTCGCGCCCCTCGACGACACGCTCGAGCTGAACGCCCACCGCTATATGCAGGAGCGTCTGTCGCACAACGGATAATGACACACAAGTGTAACACACAGACCTGTTGAAACGTGGTATTATTATAAATAATAAGAGGTGATTACTTTTGAAACTGAAACGATTTTTCTCCGCCTTTCTGGCGGCGGCCCTGCTCGCCGGCACTGTCCCGGCAGCGCTCGCGGCCGACATCGACTCGCACTGGTCGAAGCCCTATGTGACCTCGCTCCACGAGCTCGGCATCATCAACCCCTCCGCCTCGACCGGCAACTATACCCCCGAGGCCTCGGTCACGCGCTGGGAATTCATGCGCTACATCAACCGCGCGTTTGACTTCACCGAAAAGGCATCCATCAGCTTTTCCGATGTCAAAAGCTCGGATACGTACTATGAGACCATCCAGATCGCCGTCAAGCACGGCTACATCAACGGCATGGGCAACAACAGGATGGACCCGGAGGGCACGCTGACCCGCGAGCAGGCCGCGACCATTCTCGGCCGCCTGCACAAGTATGCACCGACTGCGTCCGCGTCCAAGCTCGATGTGTTCACCGACAAGTCCAAAATCTCCTCCTACGCGACGAGCTACGTCGCCGAGGCGGTCTCTCAGGGCTACATCAACGGCTACACCGACGGCACCTTCAAGCCGCAGGGCAACCTCAGGCGCGGCGAGATCGCCAAGATCCTGTACTTCTACCTCGGCTCGTCGCTCGGCGAGTCCGGCAGACAGTACACTGCCGCCGCCTTCAACGGCGACACGAAGAACGTCACCATCTCGGCGGCCTGCACGCTGTCTGACGCGACCATCGAGGGCAATCTCTACATCACAGAGGGCGTGCTCTCCGGCAACGTCAACCTGAACAACGTCACCGTCAAGGGCGATATCATCGTCGGCGGCGGCAACGTCACGCTCGACGGCGTGACCGCGATGAACCTCATCGTCTCCAACCCGATGGGCATCAAGCCGACCGTGATCGCGACCGGCTCGACCAATATCGGCACCGCCGAGGTGCAGTCCTCCGCCTCGCTCTCTGAGAGCGGTCTTTCCGCAAATGCAGGCGGCTTCTCCGATGTCACCGTGACCGGTGAGGGCGCGAGCCTTTCGCTCGACGCTTCGGTCTGGGATCTGGACACCAAAGCCGCTTCCACCATCGTCACCACCGGCAGCACGCTCATCAGCGAGCTGACCGCGGATGCAAAGACCACCGTCACCGGCAACGGCTCGGTGCAGACCGCAAAGCTGAACGCGAGCGGCTGCGAGCTTGTCATGCAGCCGGCTGAGGTACAGCTCGCCAGCGGCGTCACCGCCACCATCGCGGGCAAGTCCGCCGCCTCCTCGACGAGCGTTTCGGTCTCCCCGTCTACCCTGTCCATCGACATCAACAACAAGGACAACATCGCCTTTTCCTACGAATTTCTGTTCAATGCGGACAAGAACGATCTGACCCGCGTCACCGTCGGCGGCAAGAACCTGCGTCAGGGCACGGATTACAACATCCTCTCCGACAAAAACGGCATCCGCATCTACAAGACCTATCTGTCCACTCTGTCTGTCGGCACCTACACCGCGGAGCTGAGCTTTGAGGACGGCACCAAGGCCGCCATCGGCATCGTCGTCAGCAACTCCTCGCTCAGCGCGGTCAGCCCCTCGCAGGTCACGTTCGACAAATATGAGGGCTCGGCAAACCACGCCGATGTCACCGTAACGCTCAGCCTGCCGGCCGGCACCCTGCTCGACACGGTCAAGCTCGGCAGCTCGGTGCTCGAGCGCGGCAAGGACTACAACTACAACGCAACCTCGGGTACGGTCACCTTCCTGCGCGAGACGCTCGCTAAAAAGAGCAAGGGCAGCTACACCATCACCTTCGTCCCCACGCGCGGCTCCTCGTCGAGCTGCTCGCTGACCGTCACGGATTCCGCGCCGGTCAATGAAGTCGCTCCCTCCTCGGTCGATTTCGACGCGAACACCTCGTCCGGCGGCTATCAGGACGTCTCCGTCACCCTCAACCCGGCGGACGGCGCGACCCTCAAGAACATCCGCGCAGGCGGCAAGACGCTCGAGGAGAACTGGCAGTACAAGGTAGACGGCTCGACCGTCACCCTCAGCAAGACCGCTGTCGCCCAGTTCGGCAAGGACGGCGCGACCTACGCCGACTTCACCTTCGTCATGAGCAAGGGCCAGAGCCCGACGCTGCGCGTCAACTACGTCACGACCTACGCGCTGACCGCGAACGTGGTCGATGACCTCGGTCTGCCCATCTCGGGCGCGACCGTCACCTTCACCCCGAACGATGCCGAGAGCGGCACCGCTGCACAGACCCTCGTCACCGACTCGGACGGCAAGGCGACCGTTTACGTCAAGCGCGGCAGCTACACGCTGACGGCAACGCACGAGCGCTTCACCTCGGCCATCACGCAGACCACGAGCGTCTCCTCCGGCCGCACGGTCAAGATGACCGGCGAGATCCTCGAGACGGTCCAGCTCGTCGTCACCAACGAATACGGCGCTCCGCTTTCCGGCGCGGCGGTATCTATCGGCGGCAAGACCATCACCACCGGCGCGGACGGCACCGCTTCCTTCAGCGTCAAGCGCGGCAGCTATGTAGCGCAGGTGGCCTGCACCGGCTACAAGACCCAGGCAGTTCAGCTTTCGGTCACCGGTTCTCTGCGCGAGCGCGTAAAGCTCGGTTAAACCCGCATAAAAAAGCACCTCCGACAGCCGGAAAGGCATATCGGAGGTGCTTTTTTATTAATCTCCCATGGACAGGCCGAGCGCACGCGCCTGCGCGACGATCTCGCAGTCGGGCGGCACGGTCTTCAGCTTGCCCGCCACCTCGGAGAGCGGCACGGCCACGATCTTATCATCGCGCAGCGCGACCATATTTCCGAACTTTCCCTCACGGATGAGCTCGGCGGCCGCCGCGCCGAAGCGGCTCGAGAGCACGCGGTCTGCCGCACAGGGTGCGCCGCCGCGCTGAAAATGGCCGGGGATGGTCACGCGGATCTCCTGCCCGGTCAGCTCCTTCAACTCCGCCGCGAGCCGGTAGGATACCGACGGGTACGGCATGGCCTCGCGTGCCGCCTTGAATTCCTTTTTGCTCATGGCCGCCTCCTCGCGGCTGACCGCGCCCTCCGCGACCGCAATGATCGAGAAGCGCTTGCCGTCCTTCGCACGCTTTTCGATGGCCTGCGCGATCTTTTTCGCGGAGTACGGGATCTCCGGGATGACAATGACGTCCGCGCCCGAGGCGATGCCCGCGTGCAGCGTCAGCCAGCCGGCCTTGTGACCCATGATCTCGACGATGAACACGCGCGAGTGGGAAAAAGCGGTCGAATGGATGGAGTCGATGACCTCCGAGGCGATGTTCACCGCCGACTGGAAGCCGAAGGTCAGCTCCGTCCCCCACAGGTCGTTGTCGATGGTCTTGGGCAGCGTGACGACGTTCACGCCGTTCTCGCGCAGCAGGTTCGCAGTCTTGTGCGTACCGTTGCCGCCGAGAATGACCAGGCAGTCAAATCCGGCCTTTTTCACCGTTTTCAGCATTTTATCCAGCTTTGTCTGCTCGCTGTCCTCTTCGGGGCGCTGCATCTGCTTGAACGGCTGACGCGAGGTGCCGAGGATGGTGCCGCCGAGCGTCAGAATGTCCGAAAAGTCGTCCGGCTTCATCTCATGGTAGTCTCCCTCGATCAGGCCGCGGTAGCCGTCGCGGATACCGTACAGCGTCACGCCTTTGCCCATCTCGTTATACAGCGTCTTTGCGACACCCCGGAGCGCCGCATTCAGTCCCTGACAGTCGCCGCCGCTCGTAAGCATTCCGATTTTCATATTCATCGTCCTTCCCCCGCCGGTCTCCCTGCGGTTTTCTTCTCCCCATTATAGGATATTATGCCGCACGGGAAAAGCGATTTTACATACTTTTTTCATTGCGATTTGTGCGCATGAGATTTTTCTGTCGAATTTTGATTTTTTTGCAGGAATTCTGTTGACAAAGCTCGCTGTATGGGTTTATACTGTAGTCACTAAAAAAAGATGATGCAGTCGCTTTGACCGCATCTCAAACGATAATAGCAAAACCATCGAAAGATGGCGACGCAAAGCTATAGGGCCTTACCCCTCTGAGAGGGCTGGCAGCCAGTTACCGAAAGGAGATCGCCGGATATGAAGCGGCTTTTTCGTTTTGCTTGCACAGTTTTTTCAGCAGCTGTCCTCTCGATGGGTTTCACCGCAGCGGCAGCGAATGACATTGTTGACATGAGCAACACATCCCACGGTTATGTAACCGTTAACTACACCTCGAGTGCCAAGCTCAAGGTCGGCATCCAGTACAACAGCGGCAAGACGGTTTACCGCGACTGCCCGAGCGGCAAGGATGCTTCGTTCTCGCTCGACCAGGGTGACGGCAAGTACACTGTAACCCTGTACCGCAACGTTTCCGGCTCCTCTTACGAGCAGGTAGCGTCCAGGTCCATGAACGTTGCCGTCAAGGACCGCTTCGCTCCCTACCTCGTCTCCACCTCGGACATTCAGTTCTCCAAGGGTGACGCTGTTTCCGCCAAGGCTGCTGAGCTCTGCAAGAACGCAAAGACCGACGAGGAAAAGGTCGTCGCCATCTACAACTACATGGCAGACCGTTACTCCTATGATTACAAGCTGGCAAATGAGATCACCAGCGGCAAGATCACCAAGTACATCCCGGATACCGCCGCTACCCTGAACGGCACCACCGGCATGTGCTACGATTTCTCTTCCCTGTTCGCGGCAATGTGCCGCAGCGAGGGCATCCCGTGCGCACTGACCAAGGGCTACGCCGGTTCCAGCTATCACGCATGGAACAAGGTCAACCTGAACGGCAGCTGGTACCAGATCGACCTGACCTACGCCGTTACCCGCAATGTCAGGAACGCAAAGAACCTGCATGACTGCGTATCCCCGCTGACCTATACGAACACCAGCGATACGCTCGCCGCAGCAGCCGCTTAACGCTTTTTACTCTTCCACTTTGTATACAGATGACGCCGACTTCACCCTTTTCTGTACTTAATCAGCGGTCATTTTGTATAAATCCGCCGCGAATCAAAATCAGTTTACATTATTTACTTGTCGTTTACGGATAATTATAGTATACTGAAAGTGTTGATTCGCAGCATTCTGTCCGGCCGTGCAAAAGGACTCAGTATGTTTTCCGCATGCTGCCTTACCGGCAGACAGCGACCAGCGAAATCTGTGCATGACTCCCGCGAACGGGTACCGGTACAGACAAAAGCACCATCGGCGAAAGCCGGTCTCGCAAAGCCACGGGCCTAAACGGAGCTCTTTTCTCCGCACGGCAGCCGGTTGCCAGTGATACCATGTACCTCCTTCGCAGAGCTGTGCGCACTGTAAAGGGGGTATTTTATTTGGAGGTTGAAACTGCATTACATTCTGAGATGCACACAAACCCAAACACACATGATCTGTGCGGCTCGTTGAGGAGCAAGTTGTACAGACAAAGGCACTATCGGTGAAAGCCGATCTCGCAAAGCCAAGGGCCTAAACGGAAGGTTCCCCTTCCGCATGGCAGCCGGTTGCCAGAAATACATCTGCAATTCCTCTCGATCAGCATGCACGCTGACCAAGGAGGCATTCCATATGTTAAAAAAGAATACGCGCAAACGTCTGCTCGCAGGAGCTCTTGCGACTGTCATGATGCTGACCATGTGCCCGAGTTGGGCGCTGGCCGACGATGAGGACATCGCACTTCTTCCGGCGAACGAAGAAATCGCAGTACCGGTGGTTGATTCCACTCCCGCAGCAGACCCCACCGAAACTCCCGCTGATCCCACTCCTTCTGAGACCGAGGCAAAGCCCGAGAATCAGAATACCGCACCGGCTCCGTCTGGCGACGAAGCAAACGGCGGTACGGACAGCACGGAGTCTGGCAATAACAACGCTTCTTCCGACGCTTCGGAAGATTCGAAAAACAATTCTCAGAATAATGATGTAGTAAGCAATTCTCCGGAAAGTGAAATCAGCATGGCATCGCTGGACATCGACGCTTATAGCTTGAACGGCGTTAAGACGATTGAAGCTGAATACTGGATTACCAACCTCCACGCAAAAGACGACAATGGCAGCTGGAAGCTGAGCATCGACAAGGATACTGTCGGTGAAGACGGCAAGTCCGTTGCTGAACTGGCTCCGTCTGAGCGCCATGTGACCGCAGACGAGACCTACAACACCGTTTTCTGGCAGGCTCGCGTGCAGCATGGCTTATTGCAGCACCAGACCACCCTGTCTAACGATGACAAGACCCAGTCCGGTACCGAAATTACCAGCATCCGTTACAAGAATGACAGATTAGAGTACTGTGCAAAGGATTCTTCCGAGTGGACTGCATTCGCTTGGAACGACCATCTGGTATTCTACTATCTGATTCGTACTGAATATTCTCAGATGGTTCAGATCGACGTTTCCGACTGGACGGTTGACAAGGAACAGACACAGCATCTTAATCGCCGCAGCGTGACCTATCAGGTTATCGTTGAGGAAAATGGTACGCAGACTGTCGCTGACAGCAAGAAGTTCTGGTACAACAAGGCCTTCACGGTTTCTTCGGTTCGCGTTCGTCAGACCGAGTCCGAGAATTATTCCATCAACCGCGTAGAACTCGACCCGTCGACTATGGGCACTGTTGGTGAGGTAGACGGCGAGTACAGGTTCAGTCTTGACCTTACCAAGGCAAAGCGCGATGAAGCTACCGTCAAGATTTATGTCGAGCCAAAGGTACAGTCGCATCAGCTGACTTACAAGCTGAACGGCGGCAAAATCACGAGCGCTGAAGGCACGTACACCCCCGCAGGTTCAGTTTATCCCGATGCGACGGTTAACACCCCGGAAGTTGCGAAGGATAACTGTGACTTCGGCGGCTGGTACATTGACGAGGCGCTGACCCAGAAATGGACCGGCACCACGATGCCGGATGCAAACCTGACTCTGTACGCAAAGTTTACCGCCAAGGAAACTCCGAACCCGAATCCGGAGCCGGAAAACCAGAAGGCTATGTACTTCGTCCTGCTGCCGAACCGCGGCGTTCCGAAGAGCGGTGCAAGCCAGGGTACGGCAAATTACCTGCCGAATGAGACTTCGGACGGCGGCGTAAAGGGCGTAACTCGCAAGACCGGTTACGAAGGCTATCTGACCGAAGATGGCAAGGAGGCCGCTGACAAGGGCGAATTCAGTGCCAATGGCGTTGACTCCAGCTATCTGATTCTTCCGTCCGACCTCGGTTTCTTCACCGCGGCCAACTGGAACGGCACGACTTATCCCGCAGATAAGACCAACACTTCGGCAGCCGACATTACCGCGCTGCTCGGCACCAATTACAACCCGCAGATTGCTGAGGTTGTCTGGTACACCGTAAAGCACGACGATACCGACGGCTATCATGTCGACGGCTACGTCAAGAACGTAGATGTTAACGTCACCTACCATTCCAACTATGGCGATGACGTTACCGACGTTTACACCGCTACCACCGGCAATGAATATGCGGCGCGCGGCTATGCGGATACCAAACTGACTGCTCGTGAAAACTACACCTTCGGCGGCTGGTACACCGATAAGAACTGCACCACGAAATACGAGACGACTACGCTGATGACCAGCCTGGATCTGTACGCAAAGTGGGTTCCGAACGATTTCGAGGTGTCCTACTATGTTGACAAAACGCTGTACGGCGACATCGAAGACCATGCGGTTGACTCCACTGTAACCGTAAGAACCGCTCATCCTGAAAAGGAAGGCTACACCTTCACCGGTTGGACTCCGGCAGCTGACGTAGCAAACATTATCAAGGTTGATGACAACGGCCATTTCACCATGCCGGCGCAGGACGTTCGCTTTGATGCTACCTTCGAGATCAATCAGTACAACGTAACCTACAAGGTTGGCACTGAGGTAGTCTACACTGATGTCTACAACTTCGATGCCGATGTTGCAATCCGACCCGTTCCGACTCAGGAAGGCTACACCTTCTACGGCTGGACCTCTAAGGATTCTGCATTCGATATCCGCGGCTTCAAGATGCCTGCGCACAATGTTGTCATCGAGGGCAAGTTCGAGAAAAACCCGGCAAAGCAGTACACCTATACCGTCAACAAGCACTTCTACAACGAGAAGGGCGTTGAGGTTAATGTAGTGAAGGGCGAGGCTACGCCCGCTGCTGAGAACACGGCTGTTTCCGACCTGTACAAGGCTGATGCTAAAAATCAGACCGTTGACGGCAAGACCTACGTTTACGTTTCCGGTCTGACCACCGTTACCGATAACCTTGAAAAGCTGACCAAGGACGTTACCATCGACCTGTACTACTACCTTAACGTCGAGGGCGGCAACGACATCCCGGACGCTTGGGAGTACCGTCTTACATTCAAGGTTGTAAACGGCGAGTGGAACGACGGCGGCAACGCTGACATCGTAACTTACGTTCAGTGCAAGGACAAGAAAACCGGCGAAGCGTTCGAAGCCGAAGACGTTGTGGTTCCGGTCACCCGTATCCCGGCCGTTGGCGACAAGCCGAACTCCGGCTACCATGCGGGCGCATGGGATACGTCCCCTTACGATAATTACAAGGTTCAGAAGGACACCGTATTCACCTACACCTACGCGAAGAACAGCAGCGGCGGCAGCTCCGGCGGCCACCACCGCAGACCTACCGTTACCATTCCGGATGATGTACCGACCGGTCTGAACGGTGACGATCACTATGCTTACATCGTCGGCTACCCGGACAAGACCGTCCGTCCGCAGAACGGCATCACCCGTGCTGAGGTCGCGACCATCTTCTTCCGTCTGCTGACCGACGAGACCCGCGACGCTAACTCCACCAAGTCCAACAGCTACTCCGACGTAGCGGCCGGCGCATGGTACAACCACGCGGTTTCTACGCTGAGCGCTATGGGCATCGTGAAGGGCGACAGCCACGGCAAATTCAATCCGAATGCGCCGATCACCCGCGCTGAGTTTGCGGCTATCGCAGCCCGTTTTGACGACAAGGCCAACACGACGACTGCTGATTTCAGCGACATCGCGTCCCACTGGGCGAAGAACGAGATCAGCGCCGCCTCCAACAACGGCTGGATCACCGGTTATCCCGACGGCACCTTCCGTCCGGACAACAAGATTACCCGTGCCGAGGCAATGACGCTCGTCAACCGCGTCCTCAAGCGTCTCCCCGAGACCGAAGAGGATCTGCACGACGATATGATCAAGTGGAGCGACAACTCTGACGTTTCTCAGTGGTTCTATCTGGACGTACAGGAGGCTACCAACAGCCACTACTACCAGACCAAGGAGAACCAGTTCGAGAAGTGGACCAAGCTGCGCGAGACCCGCGACTGGACCGAACTGGAAAAGTAAATTTCTTCTGCATCCCCCGACCTGTGTCGGGGGATGTTTTTTTGCTCCCTGCCGCCGGTTTCTTGTACATTTTTACCGAACTTGCACAAAACAGGCGGCTGCCCTTGTCTTTCGCGGCGCTGCGGTGTATAATAACATCATTCGGCAGGACTTTTCTGCCCGTAAACAAATAAACAAGCGAACAGACGGTGCCGCTGAACGACCTCGGCCGGGTCAGCGGTTAAAAGGGAAACAGGTGCAATTCCTGTACGATCTCGTCACTGTAAACGGGGAACACTCCGCTTTTCATGTCACTGATGCTGTGCATCGGGAAGGCGGCGGCGTGCGCAGATCCGCAAGTCAGGAAACCTGCCGCCTCTGTTGGTACGGAAAGCTTTTCCAGGTCACGAGTCATTGACTGTACTGATGCCGCATTCTTCTGCATGATTACAGTCCCTTTCTGCGCACAGGCGCAGGGGGACTGCGTGTTTTCTGTACCCTTTTTATCGTTCTTCCCGGTGCGCTTGCCGGCGGAGACAGGAAAAAAAGGAGGAAACCTACATGAAACTCAAGAGACTGGGCGCACTGCTGCTCTCCGCAAGTCTGATGCTCGCAGCGCTGACCGCCTGCGGCAGCCAGACCGCCGACGACAAGGCAGAGGATACCAAGGGCGCGGATACCGCTGCGGCCGAACAGGCAGACGACGAGGAAAACTACGAAACGGGTGACGCAGGCTTGGATAATCCGCTCAATCAGGACGAAATCGGCGAAAACGAGCTGCTGGTCGTCAGCTTCGGCACCAGCTACAACGACAGCCGCCGCGAGACCATCGGCGCGATCGAGGCCGCTATGCAGAAGGCGTTCCCGGACTACTCGGTCCGCCGCGGCTTCACCAGCCAGATCATCATCGACCATGTAAACAAGCGTGACGGCGAGAAGATCGACAACGTGACCGAGGCGCTCGACCGCGCAGTTGCAAACGGCGTCAAGAATCTCGTCGTTCAGCCGACGCATCTGATGAACGGTCTGGAGTACACCGACCTCAAGAACGAGCTGGCCGGCTACTCCGACTCCTTCGAGAAGATCGCGCTCGGCGAGCCGCTCCTGACCTCGGACGACGACTTCCAGAAGGTCATGAACGCGATCGTTGACGCTACCAAGGAGTACGACGACGGCGAGACCGCCATCTGCTTCATGGGCCACGGCACCGAGGCAGACTCCAACTCCGTCTACACCAAGATGCAGGAGACCCTGACCGCGGCAGGCCACACCAACTACTTTGTCGGCACGGTTGAGGCGACCCCGTCCCTCGACGATGTGATCGCGGCTGTCAAGGAAAGCGGCTTCAAGAAGGTCGTGCTGCGTCCGCTGATGATCGTTGCCGGCGACCACGCGAACAACGACATGGCAGGCGATGAGGACGGCTCCTGGAAGACCGAGTTCGAGAAGGCCGGCTTCGAGGTAACGACTGTTGTAGAGGGTCTGGGCGGTCTGACTGACATTCAGAACCTGTTCGTTGCACACGCACAGGCGGCTGTTGACTCGCTCAAGTAATCTTTCCATACCAGATACAGGTCCGGACTGCGAAAGCGGGCCGGACCTTCTTTTATCAGTCAAACATAAGGAGAAAACAATCCATGAACAGCAAAAAAACACTTCTGGCCGCTCTTCTGGCGGCGCTCATGCTCACCTCCGGCTGCGGCAGCTCCGCCTCTCAGCAGCAGACCGACACCGCCGCGCAGACCGGTGAGACCGGCACCTCGAACGTTGCTTCTGCGTCCGACATGACCGAGGTCGAGGAGGTCGTCGAGGCGGGCATGACCCCCATTTCCGGCGACAAGGTCAAGGACGGCACCTACAGCGTTGCCGTCAAGTCCAGTTCCAAAATGTTCGACATCACTGCGTGCGAGCTGACTGTCGAGGGCGGCAAAATGACCGCGACCATGCACATGGGCGGCAAGGGCTACCTCTATGTCTACATGGGCACCGGCGAGCAGGCTGCCGCGGCTGACGAGGCGGATTACATCCCGTTCACCGAGGAGGCCGACGGCACCCACAGCTTCACCGTCCCGGTCGACGCGCTCGATGAGGGCATCGACTGCGCTGCATTCAGCAAGAAGAAGGAAAAGTGGTACGACCGCACCATCCTGTTCCGCGCGGACTCCCTGCCGATGGATGCCTTTGCCGACGGCGTTGTCACGACGCCCGACAGCCTGTCTCTCGCGGACGGCGCCTACACTGCCGACGTCGCGCTTGCAGGCGGCTCCGGCCGCGCCTCCGTCCAGTCTCCGGCCGAGCTGACCGTCAAGGACGGCAAGGTAACGGCGAAGATCGTCTGGAGCAGCAAAAACTACGATTACATGAAGGTCGGCGACACGAAATACGACACCGTCATCGAGGACGAGCACTCCACCTTCGAGATCCCGGTCTCCTGCTTTGACTGGGCGATGGCGGTCAAGGCCGACACCACCGCGATGAGCGAGGCGCACGAGATCGACTACACGCTGACCTTTGACTCGGCCTCTGTCGCGCCGCTGAGCAAATGAGAAGAGCCGCAGCATATCTCGCTGCCGCCGCGTGCCTGACCGGCCTGCTGACCGGCTGCGGCGGCGGCGCGGCCGTCTCCGGAGAAAACGATGACCCGCTCTCCGGCCTGATCTCCGCCGGCCCGATGGAGCTCTCCTACGCCGAGCAGTTCACGGTCGATACCTTCGAGGGCGGTCTGTCGCTCATCACGATCGGCGGTGAGGACCGCTATCTCGTTGTGCCCGAGGGACAGCAGGCGCCGCAGACCGGCGCGGACATTACCGTGCTCCAGCAGCCGCTCGACAGCATCTATCTCGTCGCCACGAGCGCAATGGATTTCTTCGTCTCGCTCGACGCGCTCGACACCATCTCGCTCTCCGGCACCCGTGCCGACGGCTGGTATCTCGATGCGGCGCGCGAGGCCATGACAGACGGCGATATCGAATACGCCGGCAAATACAGCGCCCCGGACTATGAAGCCATCTGCGACGCGGACTGCGACCTCGCGCTCGAGTCCACGATGATCTACCACACGCCCAAGGTCAAGGAGCAGCTCGAACGGCTCGGCATCCCCGTGCTCGTCGAGCGCTCGAGCTACGAAAGCAATCCCCTCGGCCGAATGGAGTGGATCAAGCTGTACGGTGTGCTCACAGGAAAGGAGGAGCAGGCGGAGGCGCTCTATGACGAGCAGCTCGACGCCCTCGCTCCCATCCTTGACCAGCCGTCCACCGGCAAGACCGCCGCATTCTTCTATATCACGGCGAATGGCGCAGCAAATGTGCGCAAATCCACCGATTATGTCGCAAAAATGCTCGAGCTCGCCGGAGGAAAGTATATCTTTGACGACCTCACCGACGACGACGCCCGCTCGACCATGAACATGCAGATGGAGAGCTTTTACGCCGGCGCGAAGGACGCGGATGTGCTCATCTACAACTCGACCATCGACGGCGAACTGCAAACGCTCGACGAGCTGCTCGCCAAAAGTCCGCTGCTCGCGGATTTCAAGGCCGTGAAAAACGGAAATGTCTGGTGCACCGAGCAGAGCCTGTTCCAGTCCGCGATGGGACTCGGCGGCATGATACAGGACTTCCACGCCGTTTTCACCGGCGAAAACACCGACGATCTGCACTATCTGCATCAGCTGACCTGAAAAGGAGGGGAAAACCATGCAGCCTGACCACCGCGCGCGCTATACCTTCGGCTTTGCCCTGCTCGCGGCGCTGCTCGCGGCGCTCATTCTCTGGAACCTCAACACGGGCAGTCTGCATCTGTCCCCGGCCGAGGTCATGGACATCCTGCTCACGCGCACGGGCGAAAACGCCGCCATCGTATGGGAGATGCGCCTGCCGCGGCTGATCGCCGCCATGCTGCTCGGCGGTGCGCTGTCGATTTCGGGCTTTCTGCTCCAGACCTTTTTCGCCAACCCCATCGCAGGCCCGTTCGTGCTCGGCATCTCCTCGGGCGCGAAGCTGACCGTTTCGCTCGCGATGATCGGTCTGCTCTCGCGCGGCCGCGTGATCGGCTCGACCGGCATGATCCTCGCCGCCTTCTGCGGCGCGATGCTGTCGATGGGTTTCGTCCTCGCGCTCGCGCAGCGCGTGCGCCAGATGTCCCTGCTCATCATCGCCGGTGTGATGGTCGGCTACATCTGCTCGGCGGTCACGGATTTCGTCGTGACCTTCGCCGAGGACAGCAACATCGTCAACCTGCACAACTGGTCGCAGGGCAGCTTTTCCGGCATTTCGTGGGACAATATCTGCGTCATAGCGCCGGTCGTGCTGATCTCGCTCGCGCTCGCCGTGCTGCTGTCCAAGCCGATGAGCGCCTATCAGCTCGGCGAGGGCTGCGCGCGCAGCATGGGCGTCAATATCCGCGCCTTCCGCGCCGCGCTCATCCTGCTCTCGAGCGTGCTCTCCGCCTGCGTGGCTGCGTTCGCCGGGCCGATTTCATTCGTCGGCATTGCGGTCCCGCAGCTGATGAAGGGGCTGTTCGGCACGGCAAAGCCGCTCGTGCAGGTACCGGCGTGCTTTGCCGGCGGCGCGGTATTCTGTCTGTTCTGCGATCTGGCCGCGCGCACGGTCTTTGCCCCCACTGAGCTCAGCATCAGCTCGGTCACGGCCATCCTCGGCGCGCCCATCGTGATCTTCATCATGGTGCGCCGCCGCACGCGCACGCTGTAAAGGGGGAAAACGCAATGGCAGACCAGCTTCTCCGCGCGGAGAACATGACCGTCGGCTACGGCGGCGTACCGCTCATCCGCGACATCGCGCTGAGCGTATCCGGCGGCGAAATTTTGACCCTTGTCGGGCCGAACGGCTCGGGCAAGTCCACTATCCTCAAAAGCCTGATCCGCGAGCTTGCCCTGCTCGGCGGCACGGTCTATCTGGACGGCCGCGACAGCAGCCGTCTGTCCGCCGCAGAGACCGCGCGCACGCTCGCCGTCATGATGACCGGCCGCATCGCGCCCGAGCGCATGACCTGCTGGGATGTGGCGGCGGCAGGCCGCTATCCCTATACCGGGCGGCTCGGCATTCTCGGTGCGGAGGACCGCGAAAAGGTGTGCGAGGCGCTCGCGCTCGTCCATGCAGAGGAGCTTGCGGACCGCGATTTCACCTGCATCAGCGACGGGCAGCGGCAGCGCGTGCTGCTCGCGCGCGCCATCTGCCAGCAGCCGCGCGTGCTCATCCTCGACGAGCCGACCTCCTTTCTCGACATCCGCTACAAGCTCGAGCTGCTGACCATTCTGAAAAATCTGGTGCGCGAGCGCAGTGTCGCCGTCGTGCTGTCGCTGCACGAGCTCGACCTCGCGCAGAAGATCTCCGACCGCGTCATCTGCGTGGCGAACGGCGAAATCGCCCGGGTCGGCACGCCCGAGGAGGTCTTTACCGACGGCAGCGTGCAGCGGCTGTACGGCCTGACCGCCGGCAGCTATGACGAGCGCTTCGGCAGTCTGGAGCTTGAGCCGGTGCGCGGCGCGCCGCAGGCTCTTGTGATCGGCGGCGGCGGCAGCGGCATTGCGCTCTACCGCGCCCTTCAGCGACACGGCATCCCCTTCGCCGCAGGCGTGCTGCACGAGAACGACATGGATTTCCCGGTCGCGCGCGCACTCGCGTGTGAGATCGTCTCCGAACAGCCCTATCAGCCCATCGGGGATGCGGCGCAGAGCCGTGCGCGGGCGCTCATGCACGTCTGCCGCTGTGTTTACGCGCCGCTCCGTACCTTCGGCCCGATGAATGAGGGCAACCGCCTGCTCATCGCAGAGGCCGCCGAAAACGGCTGGCTGGTCTCTGCAATTTCACCAAAAAAGCCGGACGCGACTTGAAACAGACGGCCCCCTTGTGTTAGAATGGATGTTATGCAAAGGCAGACACCATCAAGGAATGCAGTTTTATGTCAAAAAGCGTAAGAAGTTCAAAAAAACAGCATAGAAATCACGCACATCGCGCGTCCCCGCGCCGCACGGCCGCACCCGCGCATATCAAGCCGCGGCCCGGCTCGACTGCGCGCAAGCGCAAGCGCCGCCAGAGCAGAGCACGCCGCCGTCAGCTGCTCGTGCTGCTCATCGCGGCCGTTCTCCTCGCGCTCATCGCGGCGCTCGTGCATCAGCCGTCCACCTCGGGCAGTACGTCCGGGACGGACGCTGCGTCCGACGACCGCCCGCTCGAGACCAACATCACCCACGGCCTGATCTCGGACGCCGTCGTGGCCTACCGCGACGTGGTGGCGGACTACGCCGAGCAGAACGATATTTCGGAATATACCGATGTCCTGCTCGCCATCATGCAGGTCGAGTCGGGCGGCGAGCTCGACGACCTCATGCAGTCCTCCGGCTCGCTCGAGCTGCCCTCGGATTCGCTCCAGCAGGAGGCCTCCATCCGGCAGGGATGCAGCTATTTTGCGCATCTGCTGCACCGCGCGGAGAGCGAGAGCTGCGACCTCGACACCGTCATCCAGGCCTATAACTACGGCAGCGGCTTTATTGATTATGTCGCCGAACACGGCGGGAAATATACGCTCGAGCTGTCCGAAAAGTTCGCACAGCAGCAGTCGGGCGGTGCGACCGTCCCCTATGACAACCCAATCGCCGTCAAGCGCAACGACGGCTGGCGCTATGCCTACGGCAATATGTTCTACGCAAAGTTGGTCAATCAGCATCTCGTAAGATAAAAAAGAGTGCAGAGACACATTTTCAGTGTTTCTGCACTCTTTTTCTGTATGCTGCGGCGGCGCGAAGGTCCCTTTATGCCGCCTTCTCCGGGAACATCCGGCGCCGGACGATAAGATAGCATATCATATGTGCGATAACGGTCAGGACCCACGAGATCGGGTAGGAAACGTACAGCGTGAACAGCGTGTGATACATACGGAACACGGTGAAGATCCAGATGACGCGGAACACGCACGCGCCGACCATGGACACGAGCATCGGCATGATCGAATAGCCGAGGCCGCGCACCACGCCCGAGCCGACATCCATCATACCGCACAGGAAATACGTCACGCTGACCACGCTGAAGCGCTGAATGCCGTAGGCGATGACCTCCGGGTCCTGCGAGTAGATGTGCAGCAGCGGATCGCCCAGACGGTATGCGCCCTGTCCGAGCACAACGCCGATGAGGATGACGAGGATCATGCAGCGCACGAGGATGCCGTCTACGCGGCGGTACTGCTTCGCGCCGAGGTTCTGGCTCGTGAAGCTGAGCGTGGTCTGGTAGAGCGAGTTCATCGAGATATACACGAAGCCCTCCACGTTCGCCGCCGCCGTGTTGCCTGCGACCGCGACCGCGCCGAAGCTGTTGATGGACGACTGAATGAGCACGTTCGAGATGTTGAAGATGACGCTCTGCATACCGGCGGGCAGGCCGATCTTCATGATCTGCGCAAAGCGTTCCGGGTAGAACCGCAGACGGCGTATATCCAGATGGCACATGCCGTCCGAGCCGGTCAGACACAGCACGGTCAGCGCCGCGGAGACGCACTGGCTGAGCACGGTCGCGAGCGCCACGCCTGCCACGCCCATGCCGAGCACGCACACGAACAGCAGGTCGCCCAGCACATTCATCACGCCTGCAGCCATCAGAAAATACAGCGGCCGCCGCGTGTCGCCCACCGCACGCAGCACCGCCGCGCCGAAGTTGTAGATCATGGTCGCAGGCATGCCGATAAAGTACACGCGCATGTACAACACCGCGCCCTCGATGACCTCGTCCGGGGTTTTCATCAGCGTCAGCATGGGCCGCGCGAGCACGATGCCGAGCACGACCAGGATAACGCCGCCGACCAGACCGGTGAGCAGCGAGGTCTGCACGGTCTGCTGCACGCCGTCGTAGTTTTTCTCGCCGCAATACCGCGCCACGAGCACGTTCGCGCCCACCGAAATGCCGATAAAGGCATTGATGAGCAGATTGAACAGCGAGGTCGTCGAGCCGACCGACGCCATCGCATTCGCGCCGGCGAACTGGCCGACAACGACAATATCCGTCGCATTGAACAGCAGCTGGAGTACGCCCGACAGCAGCAGCGGCAGCGTGAAGATCAGTATGCTGCGCAGCAGCGGACCGCGCGTCATATCCATTTCATAAGATTTTCTCATAGCTTCCTCTTTTTCACAAAATCCGGTTCACAGACGGGTTTTCTGCCTGCCGGATGGCAGAGCAGTGCATATCCTGTCTCTATTGTAGTCCTTCGCCGCATATGCTGTCAACTGCTCTTGCAATCCGAGCGGAATGATGGTATATTATTGGTTAGATAGAGCTAACCAAAGGAGTGTATCATATATGTATCAGACGACTGTCGGCGTAGACGGCATGATGTGCGGCATGTGCGAGGCGCATGTCAACGACGCGGTCCGCAAGGCTTTTCCGGTGAAGAAGGTCACCTCCTCCCATGGCAGGGGTCAGACCATCATCCTCTCCGAGCAGGCGCTCGACGAACAGGCAGTGCGCAGCGCCATCAACGCGACCGGCTACACCGTAACCTCGTTCCAGTGCGTTCCGCACGAGAAAAAGGGTCTGTTTTCCTTCCTTCGCCGCTAAGATCATGCCCGGCCGCGGGTTTGCCTGCGTTTCGTCTTTTTCGGTGTTTTTCGTCTTTTCTCTTGACAATGAACGGTAAAAAGGCTAAAATAATTTCAGTTAGGCCGTGCAAACTCTCCGCCTGTACGGCCTGTTTTTCCGGGTATTGGTTAGTTTTAACTAACCTAGTTAGCGAAATACAACCTGTTTTGTGAATTCTGTGTATATGCCCCTGTCTGGAGGTCCTACTCTTGCTGGAAACACTGCTGGACTCCGCCGCCGGAGGTTCTCTGTCCGGCCGGCTGCGCCGCATCCCCGTGCGCGACGGCGTGCGTGCATGGGACTTTGACTGCGCGCTTAGTCTCCCCTCGTCGCTGCCCGCGGCGAAAGAAAACCGATATCAGATCCTGTTCTGCCGCAGCGGCGCGCTGCGGCTGGAGCTCGCGGTCGGCAAGCAGCTTTTCCTGCATGAGCGCGAGGTGCTCCTGCTCGCCCCCGGCACGGCGCTCGTGCGCGCTTCCGTTCCTGACGGACGGCTCGCCGGTGCGCTTGTCATCGTCGAGGTATCCGAACGCGACCGTCTGCCGTACATCCTCGGCTCACTGCTCGGCGGCCTGTCGCTCGACACCGCACGGCTTGAGGAGCGCCTGCACGCACGGAGCGGCTGTGCGGTCCTGCGCGGCACGCCCTGGACCGAGACGGTTTTTTCCGCGCTCCAGCCGCTTCAGGCCGAGGAACGCGGCCGCTATTGCGCGTTCAAGACCGCCGAGCTGCTCTACCTGCTCAGCACGGACAGTCCGCTGCTGCCTCTGCCGCCCGAGGCGCCCGGCCGCGAACGCTATCAGATCGAGCTCATGCGTCAGGTGCGCGACCATATGCTCGCGCATCTCGCTGACCCGCTCACCATCAGCCAGCTCGCCGCACGCTTCCACATCTCCCCTACCGCGCTCAAGGACTGCTTCCGGCAGGCCTACGGCCGTCCGCTGCATCAGTATCTGCTCGAGCACCGCGTGCGCCGCGCCGCCGAGCTGCTGAGCGAATCCGGGCTTTCCATCGTCGAAATCGCCTCCGCCGTCGGCTACAACAGCGCGAGCCAGTTCGGCGTCGCCTTCAAGCGGCGCTACCAGCTCACGCCCTCGCAGTTCCGCCGCATGGCGCATTCGCAGAAAGAGCTTCGTCAGGATATGTAACAAGTTAGCCTGAAACAACCGCTTTTCCTGCATAAAATCGAGGTTTTAAGCAACCTTTGTCTGTTTTGGATATTTTTACGTCCGTTTCCAGTAGACATCGTTTTTATTTTGTGATAATCTTTAAAACAAACAAAAACCATGTAAAAATACAGAGCTGCGGCGCTTTATCCCGTTGCCTCTGCTTAATTTCATTCAGGAGGAATTGCATCATGAAAACTCTTTACAAGAATATCGCACTGTTTGTCGGCGGCTCCCTGTTTGGCTCGGCGGGCGTCAAGCTGCTCGGCAGCAAGGACGCAAAGAACGCTTACACCCACGCAGCCGCAGCTGTCCTGCGCATGAAGGACTGCGTTATGAACACTGTTGACACCGTCCGCGAGAACGCAGACGACATCCTGCACGCTGCAAAGGACATCAACGAGCAGCGCGCTGCTGAGGCAGAGGCTGCCGCAGCGGAGATCGAGGACTGCGCAGAGGAGATCGCAGACGAGATGGCTGCTGACGCTGCACCGGCCGAGGCATAATCTGCACCAAAGCAATCAAAAAGGGGGACGAAATGTCCCTCTTTTTCCATCTTTCCCTGGTTAAATGGAGGTAACTCATCATGAAAGCATTCATTCAGCACGAGAGCCGCGGCAGGCTGCGTGTCCGGATGCACCAGTACCGCATGTCGCTCGAGCAGGCCGACCTGCTCGAAGCCTACCTGCTCGATCAGCCGGGCGTCAAGTCCGCCGCCGTCCACGAGCGCACCTGCTGCGCGACTGTGTGCTACACCGGCTCCCGCGCAGAGCTGCTGCACGCCATCGGCCGCTTTGACTACCGCTCCCCGGCCGTTACCGCGCTCGCGCCGCAGCACAGCGGCCGCGCACTCAACCGCGAATATCAGGAAAAGCTCGTGACCATGGTCGCCGTCAAGGCTGCCTGCACGCTGTTCCTGCCCACGCCGCTCCAGATCGTCCGCACGGTCTACATGGCGGCTCCGTTCCTGTGTCGCGGCCTGCGCCGCCTGCTGCGCGGTCAGCTGCGCGTCGAGGTGCTCGACGCCCTGTCCATCGGCGTATCCATGGCGCGCCGCGACTTCGGCACCGCCGGTTCGGTCATGTTCCTGCTCCAGCTCGGCGAGCTGCTCGAGGAATGGACGCACAAGAAGTCGGTCGACGACCTCGCGCGCACCATGTCGCTCGGCGTGAGCCGCGTATGGCTCCAGAAGGACGGCACCGAGGTCTCGGTCCCGCTGTCGCAGATCGCCTCCGGCGACCGCATCGTCGTCCGCACGGGCAGCGTGATCCCGTTCGACGGCGAGATCGTTTCCGGCGAAGTCGCTGTCAATCAGGCTTCGCTCACCGGCGAGTCGGTTCCGGTCATCAAGCGCCCCGGCGCGAAGGTCTTTGCCGGCACGGTCATCGAAGAGGGCGACTGCGTGATCGAGGTCACGCAGCAGGCCGGTGAAAGCCGCTACGACAAGATCGTTTCCATGATCGAGCAGTCCGAGCAGCTCAAGAGCGCTGCGGAGAGCCGCGCATCCCGTCTGGCGGACAAGCTGGTTCCCTACACGCTCGCCGGCAGCGTGCTGAGCTACGCGCTCACGCGCAACGTCACCCGCGCGCTGTCCGTGCTCATGGTCGACTTCTCCTGCGCGCTCAAGCTCGCCATGCCGCTCGCAGTCCTGTCCGCGATGCGCGAGGCAAGCACCTATCATGTCACCGTCAAGGGCGGCAAGTTCCTCGAGGCGCTGTCCGAGGCGGACACCATCGTCTTTGACAAGACCGGCACGCTGACCCACGCCTGCCCGGTCGTTGCGGACGTCATCCCGTTCGGCGGCCGCGAGGCGAACGAAATGCTGCGCGTTGCTGCCTGCCTCGAGGAGCACTTCCCGCACTCTATGGCGAACGCCGTCGTCCGCGCCGCGAAGGACCACAGTCTGGCGCACGAGGAAATGCACTCCGAGGTGCAGTACATCGTCGCGCACGGCATTTCGAGCACGGTGAACGGCGAAAAGGTCGTCATCGGCTCGGCGCATTTCGTCTTTGAGGACGAGTCCTGCACCATCCCCGAGGGCGAAAAGGAGCGCTTTGACGCCCTCGACCCGGCATATTCTCACCTGTACCTCGCCGTCGGCGGCGAGCTCGCGGCCGTTATCTGCATCTCCGATCCGCTGCGCGAGGAGGCCTGCGCGGTCATGAGATCGCTGCGCGCCCTCGGCATCAAGCGCACGGTCATGCTCACCGGCGACAGCGAACGCACCGCAAAGGCGATCGCCGAGCAGGTCGGCGTGGACGATTACCGCGCGGAGGTCCTGCCGGAGGACAAGGCCAGCTTCGTCGAGGCCGAGCGCAGAGCCGGCCGCACGGTCATCATGATCGGCGATGGCATCAACGACTCTCCTGCGCTGTCGGCGGCGAACGTCGGCATTGCCATCAGCGACGGTGCCGCCATCGCACGCGAGATTGCGGACGTCACCATCGCGGCGGAAAGCCTGTTCGAGCTGGTCGCGCTGCGCCGCATCGCACAGCACCTCATGCGCCGCATCCACGCAAACTACCGCTTCGTGATCGGCTTCAACGGCTCGCTCATCGGTCTGGGCGTTGCGGGCATCCTCATGCCGGCGACCTCCGCGATGCTGCACAATCTTTCCACCGTTGCCATCAGCCTGCGCAGCATGACCAACCTCATGCCTGCCGGCGATGCAGAAAAGCCGGTAAAATAAGCTGTCGCGAAACCGCAGAACGCTGCACAGAATGTTATCTGTGCAGCGTTTTTTCAGTCTGTTAAGAAGTCTGTTTTCGTGGAAAAACAGCAGCCGCGCGGCAGCGCGCGTTAAAAAGCGTTTGCATGGAAAACGCGAAAAAACCGGGGACATGTGCCTCGGTTTTTTCACTTTAAGAGGGAGAAAGTTTCCGCATGGAAACTTTCGGACGACTCGTGTTCTGCGCAGTCAGAACACAGATTGTCGGCGAAACGTCAGTTTCGCGACAGTCTTGCAGACCAAAACCGCACCCTTTCGGGTGCGGTCTGGTAAAGAAGAGAGAGAGTTTTTCGGATTTAAGGTTTTATTCCACAGAGAAAAGGTGATAAATTCAAATCAAAAGTGATAAAATATGTGCCTTAAGCTCTTCCGTTGAGCTTTTCGAGATACGGCACAATGTCTGCGATCTTTTCGACCACATGATCGGGCTGCCATACGCTGTCCACGCCCTCGTCCTTCTGCGAGGAGAGGAAGGAGCGGATCTGGATGGCGGCGCCGAAGTGCATGCGCTTCGCGCCGATGACATCGCGGGAGAGCGTGTCTCCGACATAGGCGCATTCCTCAGCCTTCGCCTTCATCTCGCGCAACGCGATCTGGAAGATGCCCGGATGCGGCTTGCGGTAGCCGGTGACGCTCGAGAGCGTGACGTCTTCAAAGTAGTCGCGGATGCCGTAGGCCTCCAGCACATCGAATACCGAATACAGCGAAGCGGTGTTCGAGATGACGCCCAGGCGGTATCCCTTGTTTTTCAGTTCCTCGAGCGCCTCCTTGACGCCCGGGCGCAGCTCGCGATGGTAATAGGTGACCTCCCACAGGCCAGCCATATCCTCGGCGTAGCGTGCGACTTTTTCCTTGTCCAGATCGAACTCGGACAGGTAATACTGCGGCCAGATCTCCTCAGGCTTGAGCTCGAGCGCGTTGCCCTCGCTCCACTGTTTATACCTGCGGATACCGTTGTTGATCTTGTTCCAGAAGCAGATTTCGTTGCTGCCGGTGACCATGTCGTGCTCCTGCAGGAAGGTCAGCAGCTTGCGTGTTACGTCCTGAATGGTCTGGTCATTGTACCAGATATCCTCGAGAGTGCCTCCCATATCAAATAATACGGTGTTAATCAAAGCAGCTCCTCCTTATTTGTGTAATTGCAGAGATGCCCATACAACATTATGGTCGCTCAGCTCGGGCTCGGCGAAACGTGCCAGCGCGCCGCCCTCCTTCGCGAAATCGATGTCCGCCGTTACGGTCGAGATCACACGGCTGTCCTTTGCGGTAAAGCCGCGCGGAATGATCCAGTCCAGACGCATCGCGAGGAAATTCCCCTCGCCGACCGGCTTGCGGCGCGTCAGGCGGCCGTCGCCGGAGGCCGTCCTCCATGCGTAGCCTGCGTCGCCGCAGGCCGTCAGGAGCGGCTCAAAAGAATCGATTTTTACAATATTGTCGGCAAGCTCTGCCGGATGATCCGCCAGATGACGGATATAGTCTTTGTCTCGTCCGTCGAATGTGTTGGTATTCAGGTCGCCGCCCAGAATGACCGGCAGACCGGCAAACACCCGCTGTACCTCGTCCAGCACCGCCTGCATCTGCACCCTGCGTCCCTCGCCGTCCGTCCGGTTCTCCAGATGGATGGATGCGACGCCGACCTCTCTGCCGTGCACATCGAGCTTAGCAAGGATGGCGCAGCGGCCGCCGATGCGTTTCTGGCGGTCATTGTACCAGTTGTACTGCTCGGGCAGGCGGAGCACCTCCGCCCACTTGACGGGCCAGCGCGAGAACACGGCGTTTCCATGGAAGCCGAGCGCGGCATCTTTGAGCTCGATGAACTCCAGCCCGAACACATAGCTCAGACCAAGTGCCTTCGCGACTTCCTCTGCGGTATTCTTTTCGCCGGACCGTGCAGTGCCGAAATCAAGCTCGTTGGCGAGAATGAGGTCAAAGGGCTGAAGCGACGGATTATCTTTCAGAAACTCGATCGCCTCGTCGATATGCACGCCGCGCTCCATGTTGAACACCATCGCGTGCACCTCTGCACACGCGGGCGGTTCCGAAGCCCAGGTATCGACGATGTCGGCCTCGGAGAACTGCGCGATATCGCGCATGACGCTCTCCTGCGTTTCCTGCTCCAGACGGGCCGCAAAACGGGCCGTCTGTTCTTTTTCCAGTTTAATCATTCAATTCCTCCCGCACCATCAGCGGCGCAGGCCGTCTTTGCTGCGCAGCTTGAAGTAGATCGTCCATGCTGCGAGATTGCCGATGAGGATCGGCAGCAGCGTATAAAGAAGGGTGACATAGACCATCATGCCGCGGAGATCCGCCTCGAGCTGCGTCGATGCGATCAGGCACATGATCGTGATGACCGGCAGGCCTGCGAAGCTGTACGGCACGATGCGCTTATCGGGCAGCAGGAACAGCACGCAGCAGACTGCGGTGCCGATGACTGCGATGATCAGGCAGTGCAGCACGGTCTCCGGCATTCCGCCGCCAAGCGGAAGCAGGCTGTGAAGCGGCTCGGTCAGAAGCGCATATGCGCCGCCGAACACGAGACAGAACAGCAGGTCAACAAAGAAAACAGTCACTGCCATCGGGCTTTTGCGTTTTCCTTCCTTCGTCAGAAACAGCGACATAACAGGTATTCTCCCCTCTTATCTCGTTGCGGCGGGGTTTTTAAGCCCCGCCGCGTCAGAGATCAAAACATGCGATGAAAAATTTCAGATGCGTTTATCAGCCCAGAAGAGTCCAGAAATCACGGACAGGGTTGATGTTTTCGTAAATATCGGTAACGTTAAAGTCGGATACGTGCAGCTCGGAGTACGGGGTGGAACCCTCTGCCGGCTCGATGTCGTCGCGTACCGGCCAGCCGCCGAGCGTGTTGAAGTACTTGTAGCCGGACAGGTCGCCGTCAACGCCGCCCATCATGAAGCGGATGAACAGCTTGGCTGCGTTCGGATGCTCGCACTCGCCTACTACATACAGGGTGTTGATTGCCGGGATACCGGTGGTCGGCTCGAGGTTTACCGGAGCCAGGCACCAGCCGTTGTCCTCGTTCTTGCGGAGCTTGGAGGATGCGCAGAAGCCTACCGGCGGGTTGGTCTGACCCTTGGTGCCGACGGATTCAGCGATTTCGTCAGAGGAGGAGGTGAAGATCGGCTCGTTGTCGTGCAGGCGCTTGAGGAACTCATAGCCTGCGTTCTCGCAGCCGTCGGACAGCTCAAGATCCTTGCCGTACAGCTCCTTGTAGGAAGCTGCCAGCTGATCCGGAACATCGCCTACGCAGAAGCCGGTGATCCAGGAGCCCCATGCCAGGTTGTCCAGCGGGTTCTGCATCATCACGCGGCCCTTCCACTCGGGCTCGGTCAGCTGCCAGATGTTGGTGACCGGGGAGCCGTCCGGATATGCGTCAGCATTGTAGAACAGCTGGGTCAGCTCGATGTAGAGCGGGGTCTGGGTCGAGGTGTACTTCTCGTCGATATGGGACAGGATGTCAGCCGGCTTATAGTTGTAGAACTTGCGGGCGGTGACATACTCGTTGTAGAGCGTACCGTCCTGGTCCTTGATATGAACAACGTCGGCAACGTGCTGGCCTGCGTCGTACTCACGGGTGACCTTCTCGAGCAGCTCGTTGGTGGAGATGTCGAACGGCTCAACCTCGACGCCGGGGTACTTCTCAGCGAAGGCCTTGGCTACCTTGGTGATACGGGAAGAGATCGAGTAAACCGTTACCTTGCCCTCTTCCTTTGCCTTCTCGTACAGCTCTTCGTCGGTCTCGTCGGTGTTGAAGATGCCGGAGGACTGCTCCCAGTCGGTCAGCTCCAGGGTGCCTGCTGCTGCCGCTGCGTTCGGGTCCTGCGGGCCCTCATCTGCATTGCTGCCGCCGCCGCTCGAAGAACCGCCGCCTCCGCATGCTGCCATCGAAAGCATCATCGTTGCAGCCAGAATACCTGCCAGTGTGCGCTTGTGCTTTAACATAGTGTTTTCCTCCTCTTTATTCCTTCTTTACTCTTTTGGGGGGCGGATCAGAGTTTTCCGCCCCCTTTTTATCCGATAAGCGTCTCTTTTCCGCTTATACCGAATACTTAATGAGGTTCGTGGACTTCTTGTCGAATACGTTGATCTTGTTCAGGTCGATGGACAGATAAACGACCTGGTCCGGATTGTAGTGCGTGATGCCGAGAGCCTTGATGACGAGGGATACGCCGCCGACCTTGACGGTGACGAGGGTCTCGGAGCCTGCCGGCATGGAGGTGTAGATGTGCGCCTCGATGTCCGAGGGAGACTGACGGGTGGTGTTGATGGAGAGCTGCTCGGGACGGATGCCGAGGACTGCGTCGAAGCTCTTTTCCTTCGGCAGCATGTCGGTGAGGTCCTTCTTCGGGAATACCATCTTGCCGAGCGGGCTGGTAACGGTCATGCCGTCCGGGCCGACCTCAGCCTTGCCGTCTGCGAAGTTGATGGACGGGTTGCCGATGAAGTCTGCGACATACAGGTTGACCGGGTTGTTGTACAGCTCGAGCGGATGGTCGACCTGAACGATGACGCCTTCCTTGAAGATGGCGATCTTGGTGGACATGGTCAGCGCCTCGACCTGGTCATGGGTTACATAGATCATGGTCGTACCGGTCTCGATATGCAGGCGCTTCAGCTCGGAGCGCATGTCTACGCGGAGCTTTGCGTCGAGGTTGGAAAGCGGCTCGTCCATCAGCAGCAGATGCGGCTCGGAAGCGATCGCACGAGCGATTGCAACGCGCTGCTGCTGGCCGCCGGACAGCTCGGACGGATAGCGGTCGACATACTGACCGATCTGCATGCGGGCAAGTGCGTCCTCGATGCGGCGGTCGACCTCGTCCTTGGGCAGCTTCTGAATGTTCAGGCCGAAGGCGATGTTCTCGCGCACGGTCATGTGCGGCCACAGAGCGTAGGACTGGAAAACCAGGTTGAGGTCGCGCTCGCTCGGGGGAGCGAAGTGAGCCTCGGCAGCGTTTACGATCTCCTTGCCGTTCATGAGGATGGTGCCGTTCTGCGGCTTCTCCAGACCGGATACAACGCGCAGCGTGGTGGTTTTGCCGCAGCCGGAAGGACCGAGCAGCGTCATGAAGTCGCCGTCCTCGATGGTGAGGTTAACGTCCTTCAGGATGTGGTTTTTGCCGTAGTATTTATCAATATGCTTTAATTCAATCTTGCTCATTACCCAAACTCCTTTTTCATTTCATCCGGGGGGGTTCTCTTGTTCCGATGCGGTATCAGCCGCCCATGCTCTTGGCGAGGTCTGCGTCGCCGAAGATGTTGGCCAGAGCGTAAACCAGGAATACGATGGAGAACATGACGATCGCTACGCAGTCAGAAGCCTGCGGAGAGTTACTGTTCTGGTACTGGAATGCCAGGTACGGCAGAGTGGAGGTCTTCGGGGTCATCAGGAGGATGATCAGGTCGAGTTCCTTCATGATGGAAACGAAGATCAGCATGAAGCCGGAGACAAAGCCGCCCTTGGAAAGCGGGAATACGATGCGGACGAAGCGCTTGAAGAAGCCTGCGCCTGCGATTTCAGCTGCCTCCTCGAGCTCGCCGCCGATCTGCAGCATGTTTGCAGTACCTGCACGGGATGCAAACGGCAGATGCTTGACAACAGAGGTGATGGTCAGCAGTGCGAAGGTGCCGTACAGGGACGGAACCAGGGTAACGCCGCCGATCTGCTGCGGGGTGGAGAACATGGAGAGGAAGATGCCGCCGAATGCGATGGACGGGATCAGATACGGGATGAATACCAGCTGCTCAACAACCTTGCCGTGCAGCTTGCCGCGGCCCTTCGCGCAGATATAACCGATGATCTGGCCGAAGATGGTGCCGAATACGCCGTTGACGAAGGTCAGCTTGAGCGAGTTGATCAGAGAGTTGATGAAGTTCTCGTTCTTGAAGATACCCGGCTGGCCTTCCATGATGTTCGCGATCGGATCGCCGATCCAGTAATGCAGCGTGAGGTTGGACAGAGAGTAGTCGCCCTCACGGAGCATGAAGGACTCGAGGATGAGCAGCGCGATCGGCATGATGATACCGAAGATGAAGAACACGATCAGGATCGCGGTGATGAGCGGCTTGTGCTTGCCGAGGCGAAGCGGAGTGGAACGGCCGCCCTTGCCGCCGATGGTGGCGTAGGACTTGCGCGAACCGATGAGCTTCTGGTTGACGAAGACCGAAATCGACGCGATGCAGATCATGATGAGCGCCATTGCGAACGCGGTCTGGGTGTTCTGGGACTTGCTGTTCATGTACAGCTGGCTGGACAGGGTAACGAAGTTTACCTTGGAGCCTAAGTAGTTGATAACGCCGAAGGTGCCGATGGCCTTGGAGAAGGTCAGGATGATCGCCGACAGCATGGACGGAAGTACGAGCGGAAGGGTGATCTTGCGCAGGATGGTCGCCTTGCCGGCGCCCTGAATCTCGCCCATTTCCTCAAGCTCGGAGTTGATCGAGTTGAGCGCTGCGGATACGAGCAGGTACGCATATGCGTAATAGTGGAGCGAGAGCACCGCGATGATCGCGACCGGGCCGTAAGCCAGCCAGTCGGGAACGTTGATGCCCATGCTCATCAGGAAGCCCGGGGCACCGCCGATACGCTCGGTCTTGAACATGGTCAGCCATGCCTGAGACTTACACCAGCTGGGGATCATGTACGGGATGATAACAGCCAGCGAGAAGAACGGCTTGAACGGAAGATCGGTACGAACCATCAGCCACGCGAGGACCGAGCCGATCATGATAGCGAAGAACGATACGCAAACGCCGATCAGCAGCGAGTTGAGCAGCGGCTGGAGCAGCATCTGCTTGGTCAGCGAGCTGCCGAGCAGTCGCTGCCAGTAGTACAATGTAAAGTCGCCAGCGGCGCCGCCTGCGAGGCGGGCATCCTTCTGAGCGAGGGTGAACGAGGTGGAGATCATGTCCAGCAGCGGGAGCACGATCAGGTAAGTCAGCAGCACAATCGCGATCAGCACGATCACGTTGTAGGGGTTGGTAACAACCGCCTTAATCTGGTTTTTCAGACGTCTGGACTTGGAATAGTTCTGATCCTTTGGTTTCATTCTATCAAGTTCCCTCCTTCAGCTTACGATTAAATTCTTCCACAGCCGGGAGGATCTCGGCGAGCGTCTTGATCTCGACGTCGGCCTTGTATCCCATGCCGCGGTATTTTTCGTCTTTGTGATAGATGCGGGGGTTATCGATCTGGATCATCAGAGGCCATCCGGCATTGCTGATGCCGCGAACGTCGCGCGAGATCGTGTCTCCCACATACGCGGCCTCCTCCTTCGGGATGCCCATTTCCTTCAGCGCAATGTCGAAAATGTCAGCTCTCGGCTTTCGGATTCCGCATACGCTGCTCATTGTCAGTGTTTCGAAATACTGTCTGACGCCGTGCTCCTCAAGGATGCGCGGTACAAACGTGGTGCTCATGATGTTGGAGATGACACCGAGACGGTATCCTGCGTCCTTCAGACCTTTTAATGTCTCCTCCAGGCCCTCGCGCTTTACGATGTGCTTGCGCCAGCGGTCGAACATGTAGCAAAGGTCTTCGCCGAGTCCGGCGAGCTTTTCTGCGGGGATGTGGAAGTCGGCCAGGAAGAACTCCTGCCAGATCCGGTCGGCCGGTATCTCGATCAGCTCTTCTTCCGTATATGCCTTGTACGCCTTTGCACCTTTATTAATGTGCTCCAGCAGCTCGTCGGGGGTGTCCGCTGTGCGGATGCCGTGCTCCTCCAGATACCTCCAGAGGCGCTCCTTGTAGTCCCGGTCACTTTCCGGCGTGGCGTCCTGTGTGTGTACCGTGCCGCCGATGTCGAAGAAAACCGCTTTAATCATAACAGCTCCCCTTTTTCTTTTATACTCTTTTCTTTCATACTCTTTCGGTCTGTGCTTTTACTCTTTTACGAAAATTTTTACGCAAACGTTTTCGTTCCATGTCCATACCCTACCACCATCTCGCCCCGTTGTCAATAGAAATCCTTCATCTTTTCCATTTTTCATGAAAACCTCCCCCAGTATTTTGTGATTATTGCACAGTTGTATTTTTGTTTTTCATACGCTATACTGTAATCAACGCAAACGTTTCCGTAGTAATTCGAAAAGAGTGATTGCTATGAAATACGATCTTATGTTGATTGGACCCGCAACAAGGGACGTTAATATTGACTATACCGGCAAGGAAGTCCACGAAATCGGCGGCGCCGTTTTCTTCTGCTCCGCAGCAGCCAAGGCGGCTGGCGCAAACCTTTTCGCTTCGGTTAAGATCCACCCGGACGACACCGATATCATCGATGCGTTCAAGCTGGACAGCGACCACGTCGCCATCCTGCCGAGCGAAACCACCACGCTCATGCAGAACACCTACTTCACCGCTGACCGCGAACGCCGCAAGGCGGAATGCCTCGCCCAGTCCGGCCCCATCACGCCGGATCAGATCCCCGAGGTCGACTGCGGCCTGTATCATCTGGCAGGTCTGCTGTACGGCGATTTCCCGAACGAGCTGATCGTCGAGCTGAAAAAGCGCGGCAAGGTCTCTGCGGATATTCAGGGCTTCCTCCGTCATAACGAGGGCGGCCTGATGAACTTCCACGACTGGTCGGACAAGCTCGAATATCTGAAATACTTCGATTTTCTCAAGACCGACGCCGCAGAGGCTGAGATCCTCACCGGCCTGACCGACCGCCGCGAGGCTGCAAAGCAGCTGTATGCGTGGGGCGCAAAGGAAATCCTCATCTCCCACAACAGCGAAATGCTCGTCTATGACGGCAAGGACTTCTTCACCTGCCCGGTCAAGGCGCGCAACCTCTCCGGCCGCACCGGACGCGGCGACACCACCTTCGGCGCCTACCTTGCAAAGCGCATGACCGGCAGCCCGATCGCGGAGGCTCTGCTCTTCGCTACCGCAGCGGTTTCCCTGAAGATGGAAGCACCCGGCCCGCTCTCTGCATCCGAGGCCGACATCCAGAAGTATATCGACGAATTCTATGCCTGATTTCATATGAATTCGACCATCATTTTTCACAAAAATCACTGAAATCCCAGCGTGAACGGCTTAATCCCTTGTCTTTCACCTGCAAATACGCTATCATTATGGCAGTACCCTGATACTGCCGAAGAGACGGAGGCAACGGGTATGGAACGATCCGTAAGATCAAGGAAGGAAGCTGCAAGCCATATGCGCCACGTAACCATTAAAGATATCGCCCGTATTGCCGGCGTCTCCACTTCGACCGTATCCCGCGCCCTCAGCGGCTCCAAGGAGCTGAGCGAGGCAACGCGCGAGCGGATCGTAAAGATCTGCAACGAACAGGGCTATCGCGTCAACGCGCTCGCGCGCAGTCTCATCCGCAGCCGTACCAACGTAATCGGTCTCATCGTTCCCGAGGTGACCAATCCTTTTTATGCCGAGGTTTCGCTCGGCATCGAAACGCACGCCCGCCAGCTGGGCTATAATGTCATGCTGTGCAACAGCCAGCAGGACACCAAGACCACTGAGGAGCTGTTCGGCTTTCTCACCAGCCACCAGGTGGACGGCATTATTCTCGCCAATTCCCACAGCGACGCGCCCCGCTGGATCCAGCAGTTCGCGCCGCATCTTCCGACCGTGCTCCTCGGCACACCCGCCTCTCTGAGCGGCGACGAGGTCAACTCGGTCTGCGTCGACAATCTGGCAGGCGGCCGCCTTGCGGCGGAATACCTGCTGTCGCTCGGCCACCGGAGCATCGCCTATCTCGGCCACCGTTCCGGCAGCCTGACCCATCAGCTGCGACTGCGCGGCTTTATGGAGGTGCTCGGGAAGGAAGGCCTTACGCCTACCGTCATCGAGAACACCGCAGACTCCTCTTCCATCGGCGCCGGCTATGAGCTGAGCCGCAAGCTGTTCAACGAGGGCTGCCCCCATACCGCCATTTTCGCCGCAACCGACTCACTCGCCCTCGGCGCCATGCAGGCGGCCGACGAGTTCGGCATTTCCATCCCGGACGACCTTTCGCTTCTTGGCTTCGACAATATCATCTATTCGTCCCTGCCCAAGATCACCCTGTCCACCATCGACCAGAGAAAGTCTCTGCTCGCAGAGGCTGCGGTCGATATCCTCACCCAGATCATCGAGTCCGATGAACGGGATGAGTTCACCCACCGCATGATCCGCCCGGCGCTCATCCGCCGCTCTTCATGCGCATCCATCGTCGACTGAGCGAGAGCAGACTCGCACGGCACAGGACGAACTTCACACACTCGTCTCTTTCTCACACACTCACTTCACACACCATATGCTGCCGTGTGCCCCTGCAACCGCTTTTTCTGAACCATACCAACTTTTTGAACAGCTCGCCCCGACCGGCAACGGTTCAAAAGAACACAAGCTGCCGTTCCTGCGGCAGCCTTTGTTTTGCCGCAAAAGCGCTGTTCACTCCCGGAAAAGGAGAGATAATCATGTACAAAATCGAAACGCACCTCCACACGACCTATATTTCCCACTGCGGCTGGCTCGGCGCACAGGCCATCATGAAGGCGTATTCCGCCGCCGGCTACGACGCCATCTGCGTGACCGACCACTACAACCGTGATACCTTCGACTACATCGAAATGGACCTGTCCACCCCGGGCAGCAAGACCCGCGACTTCCTGCTCGGCTACCACCGTCTCAAGCGCGAGGGCGAAAAGTACGGCATCCGCGTCTATGCGGGCGCTGAGCTTCGCTTTGACGGCTCTCAGAACGACTACCTGCTGTACGGCTTCCATGACGAGCTGCTGGCCGACCCGGAGCGCGTCATGAGCGAGGGTCTGGAGGCGTTCGCGCCCAAGTACCGCGCAGACGGCGCGCTGCTCATTCAGGCGCATCCCTTCCGCAACAAGTGCACTCCGGCGCCCGCCGAGCTGCTCGACGGCGTCGAGGTCCTCAATCTCAATCCGCGCCACGACAGCCACAATGACCTTGCGCTCGCTTACGCCGAGGAGCATCATCTGCTCATGACCGCCGGTTCGGACTGCCATCGCCCCGGCGACGAGGGCACGACCGGCATCCTTGCCGAAACCCTCCCCGAGGACAGCTTCGGCTACGCCGACCTCATCCGTTCGGGTAAATATACCCTCATCCGTCCCGAATAACGACTCCTTCTATTCCTTTTCATCTATATCACTCGCTGAGGACGGGCCGCAGAGCCCGTCCTCAGTCTGTCGCAAAACCAGCGTTTCGCCGACAGGCTGTGTTCTGAATATGCACGAAAAAAGCCTTCCCGTTTTTTGCCGGGAAGGCTTGATTTTTTCACCTTATCGGGTCGTTCTGGTCAAAAGCGCGACGGTCTCGACAGATGCCCCGCATTCATCAAATTGCGTGAGCACCTTTTGCTCAATGGGAAACTTGTACGCAATCGCCTTTACAAAGCGTTTCTGCGTCTTTTGTTCCTCACGCGGAAACAACTCAACCTCGGAAATCAGGTATTTCACAAGGTCGCGCCGCTCTGCCGCATTCATTCTATCATAGATTGCGTCAAAAGACGAGAGGATTCCGATCATCGATTGTACAGACATCTGCTCGCTTTCCAGAGTTGCCTTTTTCATCAGGCTCTCTTGCAGCAGATCCTCCGCCTTATAAATCTGGTCATAGAGGTCATTCAGGCGGCGCGTCATATCTGCGCGGCGGCGCTCTGCATACTTGTCATCCGGGGCAATGCGGTCAATATCCCGCTCCAAGCTGTCGCGGCTGCGCTGTAATGCAGATAGCTGGTTTTTATAGGCGGTAATGTCATTCTCGACCTCGGTCATGTCCACGGCGGTCATTACCTTTTCCTGCAAATCCTTGATAAACTGCGGATTGCGGACAATCTTCCGGGTGTACTCCATCACCTCGTCCTCAACCTGACTGGCAACCACACCATTCCTGCGGCAGACCGAAGTCCCCCTGTGTTTTGTCGCATAGGAGCAGACATATGATTCTGTGCGGCGCTCCGTGCCGTCCTGATTTGTCCACTTGGTCATGCCGATGTACATAGGTGCGCCGCATTGCGGACATTTTACGATACCGGAAAGCAAATGTGCATTATACTGACCGATGTTATGATTACCCTTTTTCCCGCGAATGGCTTTGATCTCCTGAACCTTGTCAAAATCCTCTTTGGAAACAAACGCCTCATGGGAAATAACCTCACTCAAAATATACTCGTCCTGCTTCACAAGTCGATATTCGTTATCTTTGCCGGGAACTTTCTCTGTCCGTCGCTTTCCCCATGCCACGCGCCCCGTATAAACCGGATTGCTAAGCATTCTCTTGATGTGGTCAGAACTCCACTCTCCATAGCTGGGGCGGATGGCATTCTTTGCCGGTGGGCGAGTATAACCGTTTCGATTGAGATAGCCCGAAATTGCCGTGTAGCCCATGTTGCGATTCAGGAACATATCAAAAACCAGTTGCACGACAGTCTTTTCTTCCGGGACGGTCTCCAATTTCCCTTTACTCTTGTCATCGCCCTTTACCAGACGATACCCATAGGGTGCAAAGCCGCCGTTCCAGCCGCCGGACTTTGCTTTTTCCTCGCGCCCCAAAAGGCTCTGTGCAATGATGTTCTCGCGCTCCAACTCAGCTACCGCACCGAGAATGGTAATCATCATTTTTCCCATAGAGGTTGAGGAATCAAGCCCATCTTCTACGCACATCAGGTGAACGCCGTATTTCATAATGAACTCAAGGGAGTTCAACACATCCCGCGCATTTCTGCCAAACCGCGATAATTTGAAAACCAGCACATAGTCCGTATGGACTTTTCCGCTCTGAATGTCATCCAGCATCCGCTGGAATTCCGTCCGCCCCTCGATACTCTTGCCACTTTTGCCTTCTTCAACGTAGGTATCAAGAACGGTCATACCCCGACGCTCGGCGCATTCAGCCAGATAGTGTTTCTGCCCGTCCAGACTATACCCCTTTACCTGACGCTCACTGCTGACGCGGATATAGATAACACACGATTTGCCCTCTTTCGTATTATACATAGATTTCCTCCTATTGCAGGACCGGGCGGTCATCGACCGCCCGGAATACTCTGCTCAGATTTTCTGATTTTCCTTTTCTGCGGCAGCATATTTAATCAGGATTTGTGCCAGAACATTGATAAAGTTCTGGTAGCAGTCTCTCTGCTCTGCTGTCATCTGAATCACGCTCTCCTTGGGAAAGCGAAGCTCAGTTCCATTGTTTGCAGTGTAGCTCTTGTAGTTTTCGTTTTCTACCATGTAATCACTCCATTTGACGTTATGTTCGTCAGCCGAATGAAGTGCCGCTCTTTCAATGGTAACTCAGCAGTTACTATTATATGCTATTTCCAATCATGGGTCAATAGCTCCGGAGCGATTCTCCGGTAACTCCTGAATTGACATTTCTGCTTGCTCTCATGTATAATTACTTTGAAAATCCCCGGAGGTGAAGTCAATGAGTATGGCTCAGGTTATCCGGGCTGCTATGAAGAAGCAAGGCGTAACTGTCAGTCAGCTTTCAAGGCAGCTTGGCTGCACAACCCAAAATATCAGCGGCAAAATGCGCCGTGACAATTTCAGGGAAAGCGAGTTGCAGGAAATAGCGGCGGCTATCGGCTGTCGGTTTGAAGGTCGTTTTATTTCAGAAGAAACAGGAAAGCCGGTTGAATAATATTCCTGTCTCATGGGTGGGTAAGCTGCTGCAACAGCTTACCCATTCAGCATTTCTGCGGCTTTTTTGATATTCGCGCTGGCATTGCCTTTACGGAAGTTCTCCCCGTCGAAGCGGATCGGGACGCAGACCTCCAAGATGCGGTCATAAATTCGGCGGTCATCCAGATCGGCAGCCTGCTTCATAACGGAAAGCGGAATATTGGTCGTGACGATCATGGGCTTGCCTGTCAGCAGCCGCTTGTCAACCACATCGAATACGCGCTCCTTGCCGAAGCTGGTGTTACGCTCTGCACCCAAATCATCCAGAATGAGGAGGTCAGGGCGCATAAGCGATTTCATATAATGGTCGCGGTTTGTGCCGAAATTGCCCTGCATACGGTTGACCACGTCGGACATTCCCACAAAGAGGACAGACTCCAAACGGTCAATTAGAGCGTTGGCAATGCAGCCAGCGGCATAGGATTTTCCCGTGCCGACATTCCCGAACAGGAGCAGCCCGATTCCCGCTTTTTTGAACTCGTCCCAGTTCTGCGCGTAACCCCTCAACTTTGCAAGCTGGGGCGTTGTAACTGCGGCTGACTCAAACCGCCAGCCAGAGGCGGGCATATCGCGGAACGCCTCGCTGCGGAGCATCGTCATGTAGGACATTCGCTCATATTCCCGGCGTTCGGCTTCTTCCCGTTCTCGGCGCTCGGCAGCACACTTGCACATAACCGGGTGCTTGGTAAAACCCTGTGCCTGAAGGTCTGCGGGATAAAAGGCTTCTTTCGGCGTGTGGCACTTGCCGCAGTATTTCAGCTCATCGGCAGGATTGATGTAATCGTCAGGTGCGGCATTAGCAGCTTCAACGGTATCAACCATTTTCGTAAAAATTGGATTCATAGACACTCTCCCTCGTTATCGTCGTAGGTGTAGTTTTTCGCGCTCATGCCCTTGCTGTCCTCGTCCAACCACTTCTTGATGGTGGCGTAATGATTGGCATAGTGCCTGTCATTGGAAGCCATGTACCGGGACAGCCTCTCAATGTATTCGGCAGCTTTGCCGGGATAAGCCATTTCCAGCCGGGAACATTCCTCGCCTGACAGGAAAACATTTTGAAACTCTCCATATCGGCGGCGCGTACTCTCTACTCTTTCGGTCTTACTATGTTCTTTATACTCTGCATCAGTATTACTTGTGGGCAATTTCTGCCCCATGCAAGGGGAAGAATTCTGCACATCCATTGGGCAGATATTGCCCTCTGGACGGGAAGAAACCTGCACCCTGTCTGGGATTTGCAGAAAGATGCGGTTCGCCTGATTCCAGCCCTGACGGACGCGGGTGATCAGCCCGGCATTTTCCAGCTCCCGCAGGGCGGTCTTGACCGTCCGCTCACTCCGGTCTAGGTCATCCGCCATCTGCTTGATCGTATAGATCACATACACATTCCCATCCTCGGACACCCAGCCGCTTTTTTGGGAAAGCATGGTGCGGTTGAGAAGCAGTCCGTAAAGCAGCTTTGCGTTGATGGAGTATTCGCCCGCCAGTATGAAGCGCGGCAAGGGAATGAACGGCGGCAACGCGGTGTTCAGTTTGAAATAGATTTTTCATCACATCCTCTCTGGTCTGGTGTGATACGGCTGCTATGGCGGTTTTCTGTCAGGTCCGCGAGGGGAGTACGCAGATGTACCACCCTTTTTTGCCCTCTTTGACTGATAATGCGGGCAAATAACGACAACCGTCCGGAAACTCTGCTTGCAATCGTGGACGCAGCGGCGGCAGAGCGTGTTGTACGCCTTGCGTCCCCGGTCATTCAGGAAGAACGACCATTCCAGCTTTTTTGATTTACTCATGCGCGGCATATCTGTACTCCTTTCCCGAATTACAATTCGTTTCTCTGCTGTACTTTCAGCAGCTCCCATACGTCAGCCATTCGCTCTTTCAGTTCGGCAACGTCATCCTCGTAAACGTGACCGGTGCTGTTGATGCGGCGGCAGACGTGGTTGATGTTTGTGGCAATCCTGTTGACAGCGGCAGCTAACTTTTTCTGCTCGGTGTAATCGACCTTGATGATGTACCCGTCAATCAGCATTTTTCGGGCATACGCGCCGAAGTTGCGGGTGCCAAGCTGGTTCATCTTGTGGCGAACCATGCTCAATTCCTGCTCATTCAGGCAGATTTCTTTGCGGATGGGTCGTGTGCGGTCTGGCATATCAAAGAACTCCTTTCACTTTACAACGGACACCTTTTTGCCGTTTGTTGAGTATGGCGGCAAAATTTTTTCTTTTCACTTTACAACGGACAATTTTTAGTCAAAACGCAGGTATCGAAATGAGAAATTTTCAAAAAATATGCGCCCCTGCTTTTGCGAAAGCGGGAGCGCGTTGTATCTGCGGATATGAGATTTGAGAGAGTAGCAAGCACATCCGGTGTCCGTACACACCGAAAAAATGAGCGTTTCAGCCTTGTAGCCGATACGCCCATTTTGATTTTTGGGGAATCCCCACACCCCTTTCATGTCTGAATTGAAAATACTTCCTGAACTTTTCAGAAAGCCCTTGTTTTTATTCGCTTTGACGATTATAATTATACTGTGATTTTATAAGCAGATACAGAACTGAACTGCAACAGGAGTATCGCCCATGAAGTATTTATCTATCGCGCAAACCGCCGAACGCTGGGGTATCTCCACCCGCCGTATTCAGATTTTGTGCGGCGAGGGGCGCGTCCCCGGTGCTATCCGCATTGGCTCGGTCTGGGGGATTCCAGAGGACGCAGAGAAGCCAGCGGACGCGAGAATCAAGAACGGCAAGTATATCAAGAAGCCCGTCGAAAATGAAAAATGAGCCGCAGATTATATCAGCGACTCTAACTCGAAATAATGGGGTCTATTCCACCTCGCGGGTGCGAATGGGCGCACTGATCCCTTGGTTACGACTCTACCCAAATCGTCGATTCGACAAACGATGACAGCGTTGGACAAAGATTTAGTCCTTCCGATACACAACAGGTCCTTTACAGGATGTTCAAGAAGGAGTTAGACATGGAACGCACGGCACTCTTTGAGTTTATTTGCGACCACATACAGGAGTTTTCTCTGTTGGTGGCGGCAATATCCGCTCTTATTGCGGCAATTACTGCAATAGCTGCATTTATGGCAAATCATCAAAACAAAAAGCAGTATAAAGACAGTATTCAGCCACAACTCAGCATGAGTCTTGTTGAGTTCAACTCCATTTTATACTTGCGCATAAAAAATTCAGGGCAAACCGCCGCAAAAAATATAGAGATCAGAATAACAGGAATCAAAAACAACGGCAACTCCAATAATCTCTATCTTGACGATCTTTTTAAAGGAACATTTGAGCTTTATCCAGAAGAAGTCGTACAAGGCAAAGTCGCAATATGCGGTAGGAATATAGCGCAATCTGTATTTCCGCAGGTGGAGGTTTCTGTGTCTTACCGAGTTGATGGAGCAAAAAAGAGTACTGCCTACAAAAGAACGGTAACTTATCTCAGTGCTTATACGGAGAAAATTTCAGCGGATATAAACCTTGATACAAGACAAATGGAGGATTCCCTCAAAAGCATAGCGAGGGCATCTGTTCGGACTGCAAATTATCTGGACGGTCGGCAAGTTGCGCCATTTGACGAATTAAACATTTTAGCCGGATGTTCACTGAAAACTGATTTACTTGGCGTGCTTCACAAAGAGCCGGAAACAGTTCTTTCTCGCGCTGAAACCATAGAAGAAGCTCTTGGCAGCAATAAGGAGGATACCCATGCCAACACTTGAATGGATTGGAAAAAGCAAGGTGATCAATCACCATCAGGACGTGCCGTTTCGGGTGTTGGAGCGCAAGTATAGCTTTGATGAAAACGGACAGCACAACGAGGACAACGGCAGCGAAAACATGATCATTCGGGGCGATAATCTGGAAGCCCTGAAAGCGCTGCTGCCCCGGTATGAGGGGCGCGTCAAGTGCATTTACATTGATCCACCCTACAACACTGGCAACGAGGGCTGGGTTTACAACGATAATGTCAACGACCCGAAGATCAAAAGATGGCTGGGCGAGGTTGTCGGCAAAGAGGGCGAGGATTTGACCCGCCACGACAAGTGGCTGTGCATGATGTACCCGCGGCTGAAGCTGTTGCAAAAGCTGCTGGCGGACGATGGTGTTATTTTCATCAGCATTGATGATAATGAAATAAAGTATTTGCGTCTGATTTTAGATGAGATATTTGGCGCTAACTGCTTTGTCCATGAAATTATTTGGAAGAATAAATACGGTCCGGGAGCATTTACCCGTGGTGTAGGAAACGTTCACGAGTATATTGTCTGCTATTCGAAGCAACCTCTACTTTCTGTTGCTGCGCCGCTGTCCGAGGAAGAAATCAAGAAATACAAAATGAAGGACGATAAGTTTGAGGTGCGTGGTGGCTTCATCACGCAGCCGCTTGCAACACGAAGCAAAGATGATCGCCCTAATTTGGTATACCCGGTCTATCACAATGGAGTGGAAATATACCCCGATAAACAGTGGATATGGGAGAAATCTCGCTTGTATCAAGCTATTGAAAATGATGAAGTTGTATTTAGCGAAAACAGTGGAAAATGGAGCGTTCGATTCAAGCAGTACTTAAAAGACGAGAATGGTGTTATGCGTTTGGGAAAACCAATATCCATTTTAACAGGACCCTATAACCAAGATGGAACGAAAGAAATTGAAACGATTTTTGGCAAAAAGGTCTTCAACAACCCCAAACCGAAAGAATTGATAAAGTACTTACTTTCATTTGTGTTTGATGGAAAGGATGATAAAGACGGGATATATTTGGATTCCTTTGGAGGTTCGGGAACGACTGCTCATGCTGTATTAGACCTCAATAGGGATGGAGGAAATAGAAAGTTCATTCTTGTTGAAATGGGTGACTACGCCGACAGCATCACCGCCGAGCGCGTGAAGCGTGTGATCCGTGGCTATGGCGAAGGCAAGAACGCCGTGGAGGGTACGGGCGGCAATTTCAGCTTCTATGACCTAGGCGAACCACTGCTGGTGGGCGATTGCCTGAACGAAGCCGTTGCCCCAGAGAAAATCCGCGAATACATCTGGTTCATGGAAACCAAGCAGCCCTACGCCCCGCCCAGCGGCGGCAACCCGTATTACCTCGGTCAGCACAACAACACTGGCTATTACTTCTACTACGAGCCGCAGCGCGTGACGGTGCTGGATTATACGTTCCTTGCCACCATCACGGAAAAGACCAGCGGCACGATCATTTACGCCGACCGCTCCTCAATCACGGAGGACAAGCTGGCGCAGATGGGCATTGTATTCAAGAAAATCCCACGGGACATCAGCAGACTGTAAGGGGGGTGACAATGTATGGAAATGAAAGGGTATCAGAAAGCGGTCATATCGGATTTGACGCATTATCTGGAACTGTTGAACGAAACGCAGAACTATATGACAGCGTTTGAGCAGTTCTGGCGGGAAAAGAGCGCACCGGGATTAGGGCTATACCGAAACGTTATAGCCGGGGTTCCGAACCTGTGCATCAAGGTGCCGACAGGCGGCGGTAAGACCTTTATCGCCTGCAACGCCATTCGCCCGGTGTTTGACGCACTCCCCGTCACCAAGACGAAAGCGGTTGTCTGGCTTGTCCCGTCAGAAGCCATTCTGACGCAGACGGCGAAAGCCCTGAAAGATACGTCCCACCCCTACCGTCAGAAAATCGACGTGGATTTTGGCGGGCGCGTGGAGGTCTACACCAAGCAGGAGCTTCTGAACGGGCAGAACTTCAATCCCACGGCGGTCACAGAGCAGCTTTCTATTATGGTGCTGTCCTACGATTCGTTCCGCACCAGCAGAAAGGACGGGCGTAAGGCGTTTCAGGAAAACAGCAACCTCGCGGAGTTCCCCAAGGTACTAGGAAAACCTGACAGCCCCATTGAGGGCGCGGACGAAACCGCCCTGTTCCAGATTATCAACCAGCTTAACCCGCTTGTCATCGTGGACGAGAGCCACCATGCCCGTTCGGATTTGAGCCGGGAAATGCTGGCGAATTTCAATCCGTGCTTTGTGCTGGACCTGACCGCCACGCCGCGCAAGGACAGCAATATTATCTCCCATGTGGACGCGGTACAGCTAAAGACCGAACACATGGTAAAGCTGCCCGTCATCGTCTACAACCGCGACAGTCAGGCAGAGGTCATTCTGGACGCAATCGACCTGAGAAACAAGCTGGAAGAACTCGCCGCAGCCGAATATGCCGTGAGCAAAAAATATATTCGCCCCATTGTGCTGTTTCAGGCAGAGCCGAAAGGCAAGGAAGAAGCCACTACCTTTGAGAAAATCCGCGAAAAGCTGATTGCCTATGACATACCCGCAGAGCAAATCGCCATCCGCACAGCGGACGTGAACGAGCTAAAAAACACCGAACTCATGTCCGCAGACTGCCCGATTCGCTATATTATCACGGTCAACGCATTGAGCGAGGGATGGGACTGCCCCTTTGCCTATATTCTTGCGTCTATTGCCAACAAGACAAGTCAGGTTCAGGTGGAGCAGATTTTGGGACGTATCCTGCGTCTGCCCCACACCACCCAGCACAGGCAGTCATCCCTGAATATGTCCTATGTGCTGACATCTTCCAATGATTTCAACGAAACCGTAAAAGGCATCATTCAGGGCTTGAATGACGCAGGTTTCAGCGATAAGGATTATCGCGTTTCCGAGCCGCCTACGCCGAAAGCCCCTGACCCAGTGCAAATCACGATTGATAATGGGTGTTCCAAAAAGGAAACCCCTTTGGAATCGCCCGAAGAGGACGTTTCCGGTGTGGACTGGACGTTAGTCAATGAAGAATACCAGCGGCGCAGAGAAGCGGAGAAATCACCTGAAACCACCCCGAAAGCCGACAGTATGCTATCCGAAGCAGAAAGCGCGGGACAAGCCTACAATGCCGCGATCCAGCAGTCGGGCAATGACCCCTATCTGCAAAAAACGCCGTGGGAGGTGCGGGAACAGATGCCTACATTCGCTGTCAAGTCGGAATTCCGGGAAGATATTGAGCGCCTTGTCATCCCGCAGTTCTTTGCAGTTATTCCGAATACGCTGTTTACGGATGGTTCTCATGTGCTGCTGGATGAAGCGCAGCTTTCCGAGGGCTTCACGCTGAAAAACAAGGACTGCGACATTGATTTTGCCGCAGCGGATGATGGAATCGTTAAGGTGGATATTGAGAACAAGGAAAACGGCTTGCCCCGTGTGTTCAAAATGTCCAGCCCGGAGCAGCAGTATTTCAAGGAATACTTCAACAGTCTGCCCCCGGAAAGCCGGGTACGCCAGTGCAAGGAAATTATGCTCCGTCAGCTTAACAAGCTGAATGGCGTGGACGCTGCCGAACTGAAAGCCTACATAGAGCGCATTGTCGGCAACATGAGCAAGGACCAGCTTGCAGCAATGGAGAAAGCGCCGCTTGGCTATGCAAAGAAAATCAAGGACAAGGTGCAAGCCCTGTTGGAGCAGCATTGCCGGGAGAACTTCTCCGACTGGCTCTCCACCGAACGCATTGTATGCTTGCCGTATTATCGTCTGCCAGACGCAATTCATCCCGCTGCGCATACGGACATCTACGCGAAATCGCTGTACCAGGCAGAGGACGGCGATATGAACAAGCTGGAACAAAAGCTGATTATGGAATTGACCGCCTTGCCGAATGTGCGCTGGTGGCACAGAAACATTTCCCGTCAGGGCTTCTGTATCAACGGCTATATCAATCACTATCCTGATATTCTGATTTTGACGGAAAAGGGCAAGATCATCTTTGCGGAAACCAAGGGCGAACACCTGAAAAATGATGACAGCCGGGAGAAAATCGACCTCGGCGCAATGTGGAGCGGTCATGCAGGAAACCAGTATCGGTATTTCATGGTGTTTGAAAAGGATGCCGACCTGCCAAAAGGAGCAGTCAGCATGAGCAAGTTTGTTGAGATTGTCGCGGCGCTGTGAATCCCGTTTCTGGGCGATTCTGACAGGCGGCAATGACGCACTGTTCATAACAGCCCCTATGCGGTTTCGCGGAACCGGACGGGATTGCGCCAATCCGCAAAAACCTTTCCCGTTCCGAACACCGGGAACGCTGTACCGTAGAGCGCGATTCCGTGTAATGAGTATGCAAATCGGGAAATTACTTTTCGGCTTTCACAAGCATTGATTTATGCGGCGGTTTTTAGAGTGGTAATTGGGGTTTATTCTGCCGTGGAGGTCGATAATATCTACCCCCTGATTTTTCATCACCTATGGTGTGAAATAAGCCCCTGTCTCGACGCCGTGATTACGACGGAGAAACATTTTGATCTCCTTACAAGTTCATACAGATTCAGGCAGCAGGAGCAATTCTGCTGCCTTTTTCTTTGGGTGACTGTTCCGCTTACCTCGCGTATGTGGATTGTCATAATTTTCAAAAAGGAGCGTGGTAGTAATGAAATTGGAAATCGGTCAAAGGAGGTGGTGTGCCGATGCAAAGCAGAAAACACAGACGGATTCTGATGCAGGAGGCGGAATATGGCAAAACCGCTTGACCCCAAAGCGATAGAAGCAGAGCGGCAAACCAGCAGTCGAGCTGAACGCAGAGAGCAAAAACGCCGCCAGATGCAGGACGAGATTTCTTATAACCAGCGTGGAAATGGTGTTATTATCATCCCGCCGCAGAAACGGCGGGAACTTGCAGAGGAGCTGCCCAAACTCCGTGTTGCGGCGTACTGCCGCGTCAGCACACAGGAGGAACAGCAGGTCGGCAGCTTTGATATACAGATCCACCATTTTACCAAGAGGATTGAGGCAAATCCGCAATGGGAACTGGTTGAGATTTATCAAGACGAGGGCATCAGCGCAACTACCGTTGAAAAGCGGCTTGGCTTTCAGAAAATGATTGCCGACGCAGTTGACGGGAAGATTGACCTGATCCTCACGAAAAGCATCAGCCGTTTTGGTAGAAATATCGTGGATATTCTGGACAATCTGCGAACGCTTTCTGCGCTGAACCCGCCCGTTTCCGTTGAGTTTGAGACAGAAGGAATCACCTATACCGGCGATGGGCGGAATAATCTGCTGATCTCATTGCTGGCAGCTCTGGCTGAAATGGAGTCCCAGCAAAAGAGCGAGGCAATTAAGGCTGGTATCCGCTGGCGCATGGCGGAGGGCATCTACAAGTTCTCCGTTCAGAACACGCTTGGCTTCTATCGTGATCATTTTGGGCGGCTTGTCATTGAGCCGACCGAGGCAAGAATTGTTGAGTACATCTATGAAAGCTGCTTGGAGGGCGCCACCCCGGCAGAAATCGCCGCTGCGCTGACAGAACAGGGTATCAAATCTCCAATGGGGAACGATCTCTGGTCTGCTGGTACTGTCCGCAGCATCCTCCGAAATGAGAAATACTGCGGTGATGCTTTGATGCAGAAAACCTATACCAAGGATTTTCGCACCCATAAATCCGTCAAAAATACAGATTTGAATATGTATTTCAAGGAAAATCACCACACAGCGATTATCAAAAAAGAGGATTGGATCAAGGTACAAAAGCTGCTGTCAGAGCGGCATAGCACAGCAAAACGAGCTACATTGCGCCGTTTGAGCAATCACTTCGTCGCATACCGCGTAAAGGATGGTCTTTTCAAGGGCTATCTGATCATGGATTCCCGCTGGTCTTTTATGGAACGTCAGGAGTTTATGAAAATCGTGGATGAGGCGCAAAACACTATGAAATGAAAGGATTTTTACTATGAACTTCGATTTTTCCGCTTTAAACTTTGAAACCATCGACTCCAACATCAACGCCTATCCGGATATGTTCCTGAATCAGAATGGCGTGACTTTCACCAAGAAGGTGCTTGAGGACCTGGGCTATCCTGCCTTCGTTTTGTGTCTGCTGGATGCGAAAGCGAGGGTATTTGCGATCCGTTCCTGCAAGAGCAACGAACCGAAGGGCTTCAAGTTCTCCAAGCCGAGAGGCGAACAGAAAGGTGTTGTTACGATCTCCAACAAGAATCTGCTTGACCCGCTTCGCGCTGTCACCGGCGAGGACTGGATTCCCGGCAAGCGTTACAGGGTGCGCGGGTTCTGGGTTGCCGATGCAAAAACCATGTGCTTTGACCTCAATGAGGGCGTTCAGGAGGACTTTCGTCCTGTTACGCCGAGCAATGATGCGGAATAATCCCTGATTTTCAGGGAGAAAAGGGAGAGCCAAAGAGCAGTGGCAAGCCGCCTGAGCGAGAAAGCCACCTCTCCCTTTTCTCCCTCGCTGCTGCTATGGAAACCGTGGAAAACCGCAAGCGGTTTACGCACCGTTCCCACAGCCTGCGCTCACCCTCTTTTTCCTCTCTGGCTTTCTCCCTATACAAAGATAAGTGTCCATTTTCTATCCCGAAAACGCACAGTTGCCACGACGAACAGAGGACAGCGTGTCAATATGGCAAAGAAAAGCAAACGGCACACAGGCGGTTTTATCCTCAAAAAAAGCCCCCAAGCACGACAAAAAATAAGCCCAGCACCACGCCATTGACGTGATGCTGGGTTTTTAGCCGTAAACTCACTCTGAGATTAGGCCAAAGTGCCGCAGCGCATCCTTGATTGCCTCGACCTTTTCAGGCGGGCAGGGATGATACTCATGTTTTCTCTGTTCAACAGCATTCGGTGCTTTGTGCATATCCAGCCCGACCATGCGCTTGACCTCTGCAATATATGCCGTATGGACTTTGAAGCCGTACTTTTCCTGCACATACTCCTGAATGCGTTTATAGGTCGGATGCTCCTTGACCTCGCCGGTTTCCACTTCCATTCTGACCTCAACCGTCAGTGGATTTGTTTCCCGTGACAAGAGGACCACCGTCTCCACATGAAACGTTCTCGGGAAGAGGTCATAGGCCTGCGCCTTTTCAAGGGTATAGCCTGCGCCGCACAGCTCGGCGACATCGCGCGCGAGCGTTGCCGGGTCGCAGGAAACATAGACCACGCGCGGCGGCTGCATCTTCAGGATCGCGTCGCGGGCGGTCTCGTCCAGACCCTTGCGCGGCGGGTCCACCACGAGCACATCAATGCCGCTGAACCGTCCGGCCGCCTGTCCGGCATCCGCACAGTAAAACTCCACGTTCTCCGCCCCGTTGCGTCTGGCATTGTTCTTCGCGTTCTCGATGGCCTCGGGCACGATCTCTACGCCGACCGCGTGCTTTGCGTGCGCCGCAAGCGCGAGCGTGATAGTGCCTGCGCCGCAGTACAGGTCGAGCACGGTCTCCCCGCCGGTCAGTCCGGCATAGTCCACCGCACACGCATACAGGCGCTCAGCCTGCGCGTGATTGACCTGATAGAACGCATGAGGCGAGAGCAGGAACGTGTTGCCGCACAGCCTGTCCTCCAGCATCGGCTCGCCCCACAGCACATCCGTGCGGTCGCCCAGAATGACGTTGTCGCCGCGCTGGTTGTGGTTGATCAGGATGCCCGTCAGCGACGGCTCCGCTGCACGCAGACGCTCGATGAGCCTATCCAGCTCGGGCAGCTTGCGCGTCGCGGAGATCAGCGTCAGCTGGCATTCACCGCTTTTTTCGCCCGTACGGACATAAATATGGCGGATCGTGCCGCGTTTTGTCTCGTAATCATAGGGCGGGACCGCGAATTCGGTCATCCACTCGCGCACGATGCCCGCGAGGCGGTCAGCCTTCTCCGACTGGATCAGACAGCGCTCGACCGGCACGATGTCATGACTGCGCGGACGGTAAAAGCCGGTCACAATATTGCCCTCTCTGTCGCGGCCCACCGGATACTGCGCCTTGTTGCGGTAGTGCTCGGTCGTTTCCGCGCCCGTGATGCCGAGCAGCTTTTCGCCGTCCTGCTTTCCGATACGGGTCAGCGCGTCGCGCACCTTCTTCTCCTTTGCGCGCAGCTCTTCCTCGTAGGTGATGTGCTGATAGCAGCAGCCGCCGCACTTGTCCGAGGCCGGGCAAGCAGGCGTGATGCGCGCGCTCGAGGGCGTCACGAGCTTCTCCACGCGGCCGAACGCCACGTTTTTCGTGACCTTGACGATGCGCACATCGCAGCAGTCCCCGACCGCCGTGCGCGGCACGAACACCGCCCGCCCCTCGATCTTTGCAAATCCCGTGCCGTCCGCTGTATAATCGCTGATCCGGCAGCGGTATACCTTGTTTTTCATCAGTTCCATAACAGAAATCCTCATCAGAGATGCGTTCCCGCCGCTCCCTGTTCCCTTCTCGATAGATACTTTCATTATACCACGGTCTGACCGCTCCGTGCAATCCGCAGGCCCGCTTTCCGCCGCCGGAAAATTCTTTGCGAAAAATGTAGGATTTTCCCGAAATTTTTGTTATACTGTTGTTAACAACACAGGACACAAAAGGAAGGGTTCGCCATGAATTTTTTAGAGGAACGCATCGTAAAAGACGGCGTGGTCAAGAAGGGCAACGTGCTCAAGGTTGACAGCTTTCTCAATCATCAGATGGATATCGAGCTGTTCGACAAGATGGGCGAGGAGTTCAAGCGCCGCTTTGCGAATGAAAACATCAACAAGATCGTGACGATCGAGGCCTCCGGCATCGGCATTGCCTGCATCGTCGCACGCCATTTCGGCGTACCGGTCGTTTTTGCGAAGAAATCGCAGAGCATCAACATCGATGGCGACGTTTACATCGCAGAGGTCGAGTCCTTTACGCACAAGTGCAAGAATCAGGTCATCGTCTCCAAGAAATTCCTGAGTGCAGACGATCACGTGCTGCTCATCGACGATTTTCTGGCCAACGGCTACGCGCTTCAGGGTCTGATCTCCATCGTTCAGCAGGCCGGCGGCACGGTCGAGGGCATCGGCATCGCCATCGAGAAGGGCTTCCAGTACGGCGGCCGCACCATCCGCAACCTCGGCTACCATCTCGAGTCTCTCGCCATCGTGGACGGCATGGACCCGGAGACCGGCGAGGTCATCTTCCGCGAGCAGTAAAATGCCTGTCGGAAAAACTTCGTTTTCCCCGACAAGGTGTGTTCTGACTTCGCAGAACACGAGTTGTCCGAAAGTTCCCATTCGGAAACTTTCTCCCTCTAAGAGTAAAAAAACCGAGGCGCATGTCCTCGGTTTTTTTGCGTTTGCACAGCAAACGCTATTTCATGCGCGCTAACGCGCGATAACATCAACATCGCAAAAACAAACTTTATCGAAAAACCGGCTCTTTTTGCTGTTTTTCGGGTCATCGTCTTGACCTGTCCGCGTTTTTCTGATAAAATAGGAAAGATTTCAGCACTTTACCGTATTCAAGCGCGCCTTGCATACGGTTTTTATTTCCAGTTTTCTGTCTGAAGGAGGAATTTCCACAAGATATGGCCACGATTTTCAGCATACTCATCAATCCGGTCACGGTTTCCGTGCTCGTTCTGTGCGCGCTGTGCCTCACCGGCCTCAACGTACTGCTTTCCATGCTCATCGCCTGCATCATCGGCGGCGTCGCGGGCGGCATTCCCCTGCTCTCCGCGCCGGAGGGCACGCAGACCGTCATGCAGCTGCTGACGGGCGGCTTCGCAAGCAATGCTACGACCGCGCTCGCCTACATCCTGCTCGGCACGTTCGCGACCTGCATCTCCACGACCGGCCTTGCCGAAATCCTGTCGAAAAAGCTCTCGCGCCTGCTCGGCGGTCACAGACTCGCCCTCATCGGCGTGCTGACGCTCGTCGCCTGCCTGTCGCAGAACCTCATCCCCGTGCACATCGCCTACATTCCCATTCTCGTGCCGCCGCTGCTCGGCATGATGAACCGCATGAGGCTCGACCGACGCGCGGTCGCGTGCGCACTCGCCTTCGGCCACAAGGTCCCCTATATCACGATTCCGTTCGGTTTCGGCCTGATCTTTCAGCGCGTGATCGCGGATAACCTCACGGAAAACGGCCTTTCCGTCACGGTACGCGACGTCACCGCCGCGAACTGGAGCATCGGCATCGCCATGCTGCTCGGTCTGCTCATCGCAGTGTTCGTACTCTACCGCAGGCCGCGCGAATATTGTGATCTGGAAGCCGACACCTCGGCCTCTGAGGAAATCTCAGAAAAGCTCGAATACCGCCACTATGTCATGCTCGGCGCGGCCATCGTCGTCGCGGTCGTGCAGGTCATCAGTCAGGATCTCGCACTGTCCGCACTGTGCGGTCTGGTCGTGATCGTCGTGTTCCGCGCGATCAAATGGAATGAAATCGACGCGCAGGTCGAGGGCGGCATCCGTCTGATGGGTCAGATCGCCATCATCATGCTCGTCGCAGGCGGCTACGCTTCGGTCATCAAGGCGACCGGCGGCATTGACGCCCTCGTGAACGCCGGCATTTCCGCCATCGGCGGCAGCAGGCCGGTCGCAGCCGTCGTCATCACGCTCATCGGTCTGCTCGTCACGATGGGCATCGGCACCTCGTTCGGCACGGTTCCCGTGCTTGCGGTGCTGTTCGTGCCCATGTGCGCCTCGCTCGGCTTTTCCACCCCGGCGACCATTCTGCTCATCTCGGCGGCCGCCGCGCTCGGTGATGCAGGCTCTCCGGCTTCGGATACCACGCTCGGCCCGACCTCCGGCCTGAACGCCGACGGCCAGCACGATCATATCCGCGATACCTGCATTCCGACCTTCATCGCGTTCAATATCCCCATCATGCTCTGCGCCATCATCATGTCGCAGGTGTTATAAAGGAAGCAAAACAGAAAAGGCACGCCGAGGGCGTGCCTTTTTCGCGCCCTTCGGGCGCAGTCTCCTGCCGCATTTTGCCTTCGGCAAAACAGGCAGGACAGGCGCTCCGCAGAGCGCCGCATAAAATTCCCCGTAAAAGTCCAGCTCCGCCGGACTTTTACCCCTCTGCCCGCGCCGCGGCGGCGCGGCCTCGTCCGCCGCACCCCAGGGCACCTTCTCTTGCCCTTTCAGGGCAATTCACCTTGTGCGGACGAGAGGGGGGTATCGTTTCCGGTTTCTCCGGAACCGGAAACGTATCCAGGGGGGACAGCGTCCCCCCTGGAAGTTTTACTCGCTTAGCAGCATTCTGTCGTTCTCGATATTGAACTTTTCGAGCAGATCGCGCACGGTGAGGTGCTTTTTCTCCTCGCCCCTGATGTCGACGACGACGCGGCCCGAATCCATCATGATCAGACGGTTGCCGTACTGGATGGCGTGCTTCATGTTGTGCGTGACCATCATGGTGGTGAGGTTGTCGCGCGCAACGATCTCCTCGGTGATCTGAAGCACCTTGTCTGCGGTCTTCGGATCGAGCGCCGCAGTGTGCTCGTCGAGCAGCAGCAGATCCGGCTTGCGCAGCGTCGCCATCAGCAGCGTCAGCGCCTGACGCTGACCGCCGGAGAGCAGGCCGACCTTGCTCGTCATGCGGTCCTCCAGACCCAGACCGAGCGTCGCGAGCTTCTCACGGTAGAGCTTGCGCTCCTCGTTCGTAATGCCGGCATGCAGACCGCGCCGCTGACCACGGCGGTACGCGAGCGCGAGGTTCTCCTCGATGCCCATGGTCGCGGCCGTACCCATCATCGGGTCCTGGAACACACGGCCGAGATATTTCGCTCGCTTGTGCTCGGGCAGATGCGTCAGGTTGAAGCCGTTGAGGTTGATCGTGCCAGCATCCACCGGGAAAACGCCCGCGATCAGGTTAAGCGTGGTGGACTTGCCGGCGCCGTTGCCGCCGATGATCGTGACAAAATCGCCGTTTTCCAGCGTCAGATTGAGGTTGTCAATCGCACGCTTCTCATTGACCGTTCCGGCGTTGAACGTCTTGTAAATACCCTTGAGTTCGAGCATGTCAGCGGCCCTCCTTCTTGGTCTTGACTGCCGCGCGGAAATACTTGCCCTTCCAGTACGGGATAGCAAGGAAGATCGCAACGACAAGTGCGGTGATCAGTTTGAGATCGTTGGTATTAAGACCTGCGGTGAGGACAAACTGAATAACGATGTAGTAGATGACCGCGCCGAGCGCAACGCTCAGCAGCTTGAGCGCGAAATTGCGGAAAATGCGGCTGAACACGACTTCGCCGATGATGACCGCTGCCAGACCGATGACGATCGCGCCGCGGCCGGCGTTGACGTCTGCGAAGCCCTGATACTGGCAGTACAGCGCGCTCGCGAGCGCGACCAGACCGTTCGAGATCATCAGACCGAGCACCTTGTTGAAATCGACGTTGATGCCCTGCGCGCGGCTCATGTTGGCGTTCGCGCCGGTCGCACGGATGGAGCTGCCGAGCTCGGTGCCGAAGAACCAGTACAGCAGCGCGATAACCACCACGGTAAACACCGCAACGACAAGGATCGGGTTCTGCGGAACGAGTTTCTTGACATTTCGCAGCGAAACGAGCAGCGTGTAGTTATCCGGATTGATCGCGACGTTCGCCTTGCTGCCCATGATGCGCAGGTTGACGGAGAACAGCGCGAGCTGCGTCAGGATACCGGCGAGAATGGCCGGAATACCCATAAAGGTATGCAGGACGCCGGTGACGAGACCCGCGAGCATGCCGGCGAGGAACGCGCACAGCAGCGCGACCCAGAGATTGACGCCGTGCGTCATCAGCACGAGGCAGACTGCGCCGCCCGTTGCCATGGTGCCGTCAACGGTCAGATCGGCAAGGTCGAGCACCTTGAAGGTGATGTACACGCCGATTGCCATGAGGCCCCAGATGAGACCCTGTGCCACCGCGCCCGGAAGCGAGGCGAGCAGGTTAGAGAAGAATTCCACTTTAATTCCCCCAAAATTAAATTTTTACCGTCCTTTTACTCTTGTATCTGATAAAGCGTAAAAGCACTTTATACTATTATAGCAAAGAAAAGCCGCCCTGCAAAGAACTATTTTCATGGATATTTATCGAGAAACGCGCATAATCATCCGCCCCGCCGCCGTACCGCGAAAAAAAGCTGTTTTTCTGCTGTCTCTGGTGCAAAAACCTTGCCATAACGGCAAAAACATGCTACAATATAACACATCTGAGATTGCTCAATTAGAGAGGCGTTGAAAATATGGAAATGATACATGAAGCGGGTCAGTATGTTGACACCGTAAAGCGCGTCTGCGACGCAGTCGGCGGCGAGGTCACCTTCCGCGGCACGGTACACCGTGTCCGCGACATGTCGGACTTCTCCTTCGTTGTCATGCGCGTAGAGCGCGGCCTGATCCAGTGCACCTTCCAGGGTGATGCGATCGGCGACATCAAGCGCTCCGACGTGCGCGATGCCATGGTCCTCGAGGTGACCGGCGCAGTCCGCGAGGAGCCGCGCGCTGAGCACGGCGTAGAGGTTGTCCTGAGCGCGGTCAAGGTCCTCGGCAAGCCGTATGACCAGCTGCCGGTGCCGATCGGCAAGAAGTATATGGGTCTGTCGCTCGACGTCGACCTCCCGCTCCGCCCGATCACGCTGCGTCATCCGCGCAAGCAGGCGATCTTCCGCGTACAGGGCGCGATCGCTGACGGCTTCGCACAGTACATGCAGAGCCAGGGCTTTACCCACATCCACACCCCGAAGATCGTCGTTGCAGGCGCTGAGGGCGGCGCGAACCTGTTCAAGCTGGACTACTTCGGTCATCCGGCCTACCTTGCACAGTCTCCGCAGTTCCACAAGCAGTACCTCGCCGGCGCATTCGGCCGCGTATACGAGATCGGCTCGGTCTACCGCGCCGAGCGTCACAATACCTCCCGCCACCTGAACGAGTACATGGGTCTGGACTTCGAGATGGCCTACATCGACTCGATGTACGACGTCATGGCCATGGAGACCGGCATGCTCAAGAGCGTCATGAACTACGTCAAGGAGCACTGCCCCGAGGAGCTCGCCCTGCTCAAGGCTGACGTCCCGGAGATCAAGGAGATCCCGACCATCCGCTTCCACGAGGCGAAGAAGATCATGGAGGAGAAGTACGGCCATAAGTCCAAGAACCGTTACGACCTCAACCCGGACGAGGAGGTTCTGCTGTGCCAGTGGGCGAAGGAGGAGTACGGCTCTGAATTCGTATTCGTAACCCACTTCCCGTCCGCAAAGCGTCCGTTCTACGCGATGGACGACCGCGACGATCCCAAGCTCGCGCTGTCCTTCGACCTGCTGTTCCGCGGTCTGGAGATCACCACCGGCGGCCAGCGTATCCACGATTATCAGGAGCAGATGGACAAGCTCGCAGCACGCAAGATGAACGCCGAGCTGTTCGAGTCCTTCACCATGCTGCACAAGTACGGCATGCCGCCGCACGGCGGTCTGGGCATCGGCCTCGAGCGTCTGACCATGCAGCTGCTCGGCCTGAACAACATCCGCGAGGCATCCATGTTCCCGCGCGATATGAACCGTCTGGAGCCGTAAAAGAGCTGTCGCGAAACTTCGTTTCGCCGACAATCTGTGTTCTGACTTCGCAGAACACAAGTCGTCCGAAAGTTCCCATTCGGAAACTTTCTCCCTCTAAGAGTAAAAAAACCGAGGCGCATGTCCTCGGTTTTTGCTCTCATTAAATATTTTAAGGATAGAGGCCTACGGGCTGCGTTTGCAAAGCAAACGCTTTTGAATGCGCGCTGCCGCGCGAGTGCTATTTGTCGTAAAACCGGATTTTATCGAAAGATTAACCCCCGCGCCGATGGCGCGGGGGTTTTCTGTGCTCTGATGCAGTTTTCAGCCGTCCTGACGGATCTTTTCGAGGATCTTCCGGTCGCGCTTGTCCTGCGGCTCGAATTTCGCGAACAGGTCGGGGCGGTCCTTTTTCGTGCGGCGCAGGCTCATTTCGCGCCGCCATGCCTCGATATTGGCATGATGGCCGGAGAGCAGCACCTCGGGGACCTCGCGGCCGCGCCAGTTTTCCGGGCGGGTGTACTGCGGGTGCTCCAGCAGACCGTCCCAGTGGCTTTCCGCCGTGAAGGCCTCCTCGTCGGGCAGCACGCCCGGCACCATGCGGCAGACCGCATCCGCGACCGCCATGGCCGGGATCTCGCCGCCGGTCAGCACGAAATCACCGATGGAGATCTCCTCATCCACGCATTCGTCGATAAACCGCTGGTCGATTCCCTCATAATGACCGCAGACCAGAATAAAATGCTCCTTCGCGAGCAGCTCACGCGCTTTTTCCTGATTGAACGGCGCGCCCTGTGCGGAGAGAAACACCGTGTGAACATGTTCGCCGCCACTCAGCGCCTCATGGCACAGGTAAAGCGGCTCCGCGAGCATGACCTGACCGCGGCCGCCGCCGTAGGGCGCATCGTCCGCCTTATGGTGCTTGTCGAGCGCATAATCGCGGATATTCGTCGCCTTGACCTCGACAAGACCCTTGTCCTGTGCGCGCCCGATGATGCTTTCGCGCATGACTGCGTTGATCATCTCGGGAAACAGCGTCATAATGTCGATTTTCATTCGATCAGACCCTCGATGCTTTCCACATAGACGATGCCGGCGTCCATGTCGATCTCCTTGAGGAAGGGCTTGATGGCCGGGATATAGATGAGGCGGCCGTCCTCGCCGGCGATCTCGTACATATCGTGCGCCGGATTGGAGGTCAGAACGTCGCGGATATGGCCGATCACGCGGTCAACGCGCAGATCATATACCTTGAACGTGAGAATATCCTGAATAAACACGAGATCCTCGGGCAGATCGACATCATCGCGGTCGAGATGCAGGATCTTTCCGCGCAGCTTTTCCGCCGCCTCTACCGTATCAACGCCCTTGAGGTGCATCAGAACGACGTTTTTGTGCACCTGTGCGCTCTTGACCTCGACCGGGGTCTTTTCGTCCAGATACAGTGTATCAAAATCGCACAGAACCTCGGGTGTATCGCACCAGCTCTGCACCTTCAAATCGCCGCGAATGCCGTGCGTGCCGACGATCTTACCGGCCTCCAGAAACTTTTTAGGCATGTTTTTCTCTCCTTGCAAGTGATCGGGCGCCTCGGCGCACCGCTTATATTCCTTATTATATCATCTTTCCATGCGCTTGAAAATTCATTTTTTTGCAGACGAAAAAAACGGCAGCGGCGTGCAAATATCGCGTGCCCGCTCCTGTGCCGGGAGGTTTTTTCTGTCATTTTTTAATATTTTTGTGTATAAGATACAAAAGTTCCATGTGAATTTTGTGCATCGTTCGAGAAAATAATATGAAATTTTTCCTTACATCTATGGTATAATTAGGGAGTAACAGGATTTACTGTTGCGCGGGCGAACCCACAAACTTCCATGTGCCCGGAATGACCGGTTCGCTCAGCTCAGACAACTTGATCTGTGCATCATGCGCCGAGGGCGTGTCTGTACAGAAAAAGGCACAGCCGGCGAAAGCCGGTGCCGCAAAGCCACAGGGTCTAAACGGACTTTTCCGCACGACAGCCGGTTGCCGAACAGCAGAAAATCACCTCCTTTGCGTCTGTATGCACGCAGAGGAGGTTTTTGCATGAAAAGGAGAAATAACCGTTTCCTCGCCGGCACTCTCGCCGGTCTGATGATGCTCACCATGCTGCCCGTGACCGCGCTCGCGGCCGAGGGTGAGGAAGGCGATGCAAACAACACCACGACGCTGACAACGACGGACGGTACACCCGTTCCCGGAGCGTCGGATAACGGCATTGAAAATGTAGTAAATGATACCGGAGACAGCCAGGATACCGGCGCAAATGCAGACGCTAACGACACGGGCGACGCAAACCCAACCGCCGGTAATGACGGCGGCGGCGAAACCGGCACATCTGTCGGCGGCAATGATGTACAGCCCGGCGGTTCTGGCAATGAAGGCGAAAGCAATTCGGAAACCGGCAGCGACTCCGCTGCGGAAAGCGAAACCGGCGGCGAACAGGGCGGTGCAGGCGGCGAGAACAACACGCCTGCCCCGACGTTTACCGCGAAAATCGGCGATACGGAGTATGAGACGCTTGATGCAGCAATCAACGCTGCACAGGACGGCGCTACGATTGAGATTGGTAAGGATATTACCCTCGATAACGGCCTGGCTTTCGCAGGTGTTAGCGAGCTGACGATCAAGGGCGCTGAAAACGTCAATCCAACTATCACGCTGAATGATTTTGGTATGTATCTTGAAAATACCAATGTGACATTCCAGGACATTGAAATCGTTGTAAACGCAATCACCAATGCGTCTCCTGAGCATACCGGCGGTACGGCTAACCTTATCAACGGTTCGGATTTCACCCTTGATAACGCTTCGCTCACGCTCAACGGCCCTGCCAATCATACAGGCGGCAGCGGTATGTACCTCTATAAAAAGAGCAATCTTTATGTAACGAACGGTTCGAAGGTTGAAATTTCCGGTTTCAACGGCAATCGCGCAAGCGGCATTTACGCGGATAACTCCGAATACGAGGATATGCCGAACCGTAATATTCAGGTTACCGGTCGCTCCTCTATCACGATCGCTGATTGCGACTGGCACGGTATGACTATCAATCCAATCGATATTCTGATTGATGGCTATTCGAAGATTGATATTTCCGACTGCGGCAACGTAAAATATGGCGGCGGTCTTGGCTGCTACTACGGCGGCGTAACAATTTCCGACCATTCGTCCCTCATCACCAACGATAACAGAGGCAGCGGCTGGGGCGTTTTCGCCAACGGCATGTCTATTGACTCCACTTCCTCGCTCAGCGCCTGCGGCAACACCGGTCACGGTGCCGTACTCGCTGCCAAGAGCAATATCTCTTCCGGCGCAACGGTAACTCTGAACAAGAATATGGGTTCCGGTCTGCGTGTTTACACCGGTTCGGACTACTGGTACGGTAATGTAACGATCGAAGAAGGCGCAGACTTTACTGCTTCCGGCAATGAACATGGCATCGAAATTCTCGGAGGCGGCGTTCTGGATATGCAGGATGGCATCGTAACCAACAACCACAGCAGCAGCTATGGCGGCGGCCTTTATAATCGCGGCGGCGATGCCAAAATCAGCGGCAAGGCTGCAATCTGCAACAACCATGCCGATACTGCCGGTGACGACATCTATAACTGTACTTATACCACCAAGAAAAATGTCAGCTACGAGCCCTCCCTCACCCTTTCCCCTGTCGGCGAAAACTGGGTACTGGACGACTGCAACGATCCGATCGTCGGCTGGTATCACGACGGCAAGGAAAAGCTGACGGACAATACCTACAAGCGCTGGAACGGTGACGCGACGGACGACAGCTACTATGCTGATGAATACACGGTCGGTGAAGCGGCCGTTTCCGATGCGCTCGCGCTCAAGGCCGCGCACGGCAAATTCTGCAATGTCACCTATGAAGTAACGGGCGATATCCCGTCCGACGCAGGCGATCCCCCGGCTTCTGCCAAGGTCAAGATGGGCGGCAGCTACACGGTCGCGCCCGCACAGACCACCTCGCAGAGCCGCTACACCTTCATCGGCTGGCGCGCAGACGGCACCGGAGACATTGTAACCTCGCTTGAGAACCTCCAGCAGAACGTCAATCTCGTCGGCGTATGGTCCTACCGCTCCAGCGGCGGCGGCTCCGGCGGTGGCGGCGGCCGCAAGCCGACTGTCGACATCCCGGATGACGTACCGACCGGTCTGAACGGCGACGATCACTTTGCGTATATCGTCGGCTACCCGGACGGCAACGTAAAGCCGGGCGGCAACATCACCCGCGCTGAGGTCGCGACCATCTTCTTCCGTCTGCTGACCGAGGATGTCCGCACCGCAAACTCCACCCAGTCCAACAGCCTGTCCGACGTTTCGCGCGGTCAGTGGTTCAACCACGCGATCTCCACGCTCTCGTCGATGGGCATCGTAAAGGGCAACCCCGACGGCACCTTCGACCCGGATGCACCGATCACCCGTGCGGAATTCGCAGCCATTGCAGCTCGTTTCGACGACAAGAATACGAACACCACCTCGAATTTCTCGGATATCGCTTCTCACTGGGCGAAGGACGAGATCGGCGTTGCCGCAAACAAGGGCTGGATCAACGGCTATCCCGACAGCACCTTCCGCCCCGATCAGTATATCACCCGCGCCGAGGCGATGACGCTCGTCAACCGCGTACTCAACCGCCTGCCCGAAAAGAGCGAGGATCTGCTCGATGACATGATCAAGTGGCCGGATAATGCGGATGCGTCCGTCTGGTACTATCTCGCCGTGCAGGAGGCTACCAACAGCCACGATTACTCGGACAAGAGCGACGCCGACAAGTACGAAAAGTGGACCAAGATCCGCGACGCACGCGACTGGACGCTGCTCGAAAAGTAAATTTAACAACAGGCATTCGGTAAACCGCGAATCATATCTTTTATTCTGCAAGTATCGTTTTACCGGGCACAGCAGGGGCAGGAAGTAATTCCTGTCCCTGCACTTTTTACCATTTCTATTGACAAACCGACGGTCTGCCACTACTATAAAATTATATGAGTAAAATCAAGGATGTGTACTTATGACGATATTAGTGACCGGCGGCGCAGGCTATGTCGGCTCGCACACAGTGCGAGCAATGCTCGAGGCCGGCTATCAGGTGGTCGTGGCCGACAACCTCAGCACCGGCTTCCGCGCAGCCGTACCGGCGGCCTGCCGATTTTATGAGGGCGACATTCGCGATGCAGCCTTTCTCGCCCGCCTGTTCGAACAGGAGAACATCGACGGCGTAATTCATTTTGCAGCGTTCTCGCAGGTCGGCGAGAGCGGCAAACTGCCGCTGCGCTACTATGACAACAACGTCAGCGGCACGCGCGTACTGCTCGAGCAGATGACTGCACATGACGTCGGAACGATCGTTTTTTCCTCCTCCGCAGCGGTCTACGGCGAACCCGAACAGATTCCCATTGAGGAAACTGCCGCTCTCGATCCGACTAACTGCTACGGCGAGACCAAGCGCGTCATGGAGCGCATGATGTGCTGGACGGCGGCCGCGACCGGCCTGCGGTACGCCGCGCTGCGGTATTTCAATGCCTGCGGCGCGCATCCGGACGGTTCGCTCGGCGAAGCGCATTTCCCCGAAACCCACCTCATTCCGCTGGTCCTGCAGGTCGCAAACGGACAGCGCAGCGAGATCTCGGTGTTCGGCTCGGACTACCCAACGCCCGACGGCACCTGTATCCGCGACTACGTCCATGTGTGCGATCTGGCGCAGGCGCATATTCTTGCGCTCGAATACCTGCTGCGCGGCGGCGAAAGCACCGCCTTCAACCTCGGCAGCGGACAGGGTTTTTCCGTACGCGAGGTGATCGAGGAGGCGCGCCGCGTTACCGGTCATGCAATCCCTGCCGTGGAAAAGGCGCGCCGCAGCGGCGACCCGGCGCGGCTCGTTGCGTCCTCGGAGAAGGCGCAGAGCACACTCGGCTGGCGGCCGCGCTACAGCGCACTCAGCACCATCCTGCAAACCGCATGGAACTGGCACCGCAGCCATCCGATGGGATTTTAAAGCTGTCGAAAAAAACTTCATTTCTGTGCGCGCTGAAGCGTAAAAAGGTCATCCTTTTTCAAGGATGACCTTTCTTTTTACTGTTTGTTCCACGTTACATGGGAGACCGTCGTGCCGGCCCTGACATGCAGCGCGATCGTTACCGGCTCATCACTGTCGCCGAGGCGGTCCGCCTCGATGACAGCCTTGCCGGAAGCATCCAGCGTCACTGCCGCGCCGTCTACGTCTGCCTCCGCAACGCCGCCAAGGTCGCTGCTCTCGACAGCGAGCTCATAGCTGCCTTCGTTCTTGAGCACGGTCGAGAACACGACTGTGCTGTCCGAGTCCGCAGTGAATGCACCGCCGTTCCACGTTACGCTGCCTTCCTGCACCTCCGCGCAGTCCGGCACGCCGTTTCCGTCTGCATCCGGCAGATAGGCCGTATCCAGACCGAGCGAGGAGAAAATGGTGAGCGCGTCAACGAAATCATACGGGTCGAGCGCGTCTGCCGCAAGCAGCTTGTTAAGGAACGCATTGTTCTCCGCCGTCAACAGCACATCATCAAGCTGGTCCGCATTGACCTGGCACAGCGTCTCGTAGCCCTTGACCATGCGGTTCAGATAGGTATCATCCTGGAGCCACTGCGCCGCGCCGATGCTGCCGCCGACCGGATCGATCATCTGCTCGTACAGGCTGAACATCTTCTGCCATACCTCAGCGTTTGCACGCGTGTATTTCGCGCCGCGGTCGAGCGCATCGAGCGCCTTGGTGTAGTCGCCCACACCGGCGTAATACTGCGCAAGCGGAATGGCGATGGCGTTGGAGTCCACGCGGGACAGATCGGCCGCATAGCGGTCGGCTACGCCCTCCTCATTGCCGCCCGAGATCAGATACGACAGCTTGTAGTCGTTAGTCTCGAACAGGTCGATGGACGCGCACTGCTTGAGATCATCGAGCGTCAGCTCGTCGCTCGAGAACTTGCTCTGCGCGATCAGATTGAGGCCGATGAGCACGATAAAGACAGCGGAAACCGCCGTGATCGGCCAGCGGACCGCGCCGCCCTTGCTCTTGTTCGGCACATTCAGCCGCAGGCTGTCGCCGCAGTGCAGCGTCACAAGTGCGAGCACCGCGAAGAACGTCGGTACGCAGCAGCCGACCGACCATGTAACGTCGCTGACAGCCTGACCGAACATCTGAAGCACGCACGCGCCGAGCAGCATGACGATAAGCGGCTTCTCCTTGCGGCTCTTGACGAGCACCCAGATCGAGGTGCCGAGCATCGCAAGGAAGGCCGCCAGACCGAGAATACCGAGGTCGCACAGCGACTCAACATAGTGGTTATGGGCGTATTTAGTCTCGTAATAGTAATCCTGCACCGAAACGACACCGTTTTCAAAGCCGCCGAGACCGCGGCCGATGACCGGCGAGGTCTTCCAGAGCTTGATAGCGTCCTGACGGTAAACGCCGCGCTGTACGACGTTGCCGTTTGCGGTGAGGTCCTGAATACGGTCCGCGATGAAAGCGGGCAGCAGCTTGTAGCCAAGCTTTACGCTGCCGTCCTTCGCGCCGGTGTAAGCCGCCTCGTTCAGCGTCGCGCCCTGTTCGCCGCCGAAGTAGAAGAACACGAGCTTGCTGTCCTCAGGCACGGTGAAGGTCACCGGAGCATCTGCCGAGCCGCTGGCAAGGTCGGTTTCGTTGTTCTGAACCAGATTATTGGTGTTTTTATAGGTGACACGCACCGAGGTCGAGCCGTCCGCCTGCATGGAGAGCGAATAGTCTCCTGCCGGCAGGGAAATCGCACGGCGGAACTCACCCTCCGTGCCAAAGGTGTACGAGCCGGTGACATTCAGCGCCGCAACCAGGTAGACAACAGCGATCACAGCAACCGCCGCGACCAGACCGATGAGCAGTTTTCCCTTGTCGGCAAGGCGCGCGACAAGCTTCTCGCGCACAAAAATCTCCAGCACGCACGCCGCGGCGCAGCCGACGATCAGCATGATCATCGGCAGGAACGAGCCGGTCACATCATCACCGAAGCCCTTGACCGAAACTGCGCCGACGATCAGCGCAACGACTGCCGTCTGAACGAGCAGCAGGAACAGATCCATGCGCTTTTCTGCCGGACTCAGTACCAGCATCGCAAGGCACGCCACGACAAACACGCCGAGCGAACCCATCGAGAACGCGAGCAGATAGGAGACTGCGTTGACCATCAGCAGGATGGTGCACAGGATCTTCTGGCTGCGGCTCGCCGCCGTGATGACGAGCCAGATAGACAACAGGCACGCGATCGACATCAGGCCGGCGTAGGTATTCGGGTTGCCGAAAATGGTGTTCAGACGGGAGTAAAAGTAGCCTCCGGTGTTGCCGTAGCCTGCGCCGATCGCCTCCATAATGACGCGCACCGGGCGCATCAGCAGATTGCAGGAGGCTGCGTCGATGGACAGCAGACCGACCGGAGCCGCCGCGGCAGCGATCGTGGCCGCGGCTCGGCGGAAGGCGGTCCTGCCGTCATTCGAAAACAGAACGATGCACAGATAGACCGCAAAAGCCGCAAGAAAGACCGCAAATTCTGCGATCGCGAACTTGCGCGAGCGCGCATACAGCGTGGATACGCCCGACAGCAGCATGTACGCAAACAGCGCAAACGCCGGCGGCGTCAGCAGACGCTTTACCTTGTCCTTGCCTGCAAACAGCATCATGAACAGCGTACCGACCGTGCAGAGCACGCCGACCACCTTCTGCGTGAAATAGCTGCCGTTATTGTCGAAGCAGGTGATGATCCACAGCGCGATCGCCGCCATGGTGTACAGTCCCCAACGGGCGCTGCTCGGCGCGGCGGGCTTTGCCTGAACGCCTCCCTTCGCCTGTCCGTTTTTGGACTGAGCCGGTTTTTGTTTCATCAGTTTTCCTCCTCAGATGCCGCGCGTCCCGTTTTTCCGGTCAGCGCATCATAATATAATGTGGTCAGCGCGGGAAACACGGTATCCAGACCGTATTTCTGCACGCTTTTTTCCGCTTTTTCGCTCATCATGCGGCGTACCGCCGGCTCACTTGCGACCCGAACCGCGCGGCAGAACGCCTGCCGGTCGTCATAGGGATACAGCTCGCCGTTCTCGCCGGGGCGAACCAGATCCTCATGCCCCTTGACGTTCGTCAGCACCGCCGGAAGGCCGCACGCCATCGCCTCCATAACGTTGAACGGCAGGCCCTCGCTTCGGCTCGACGAGACACAGACATCGGACGCGCGGTAGTAGTCCTCGATATTCGACACGAAGCCGGGAAACCGCACGCGCTCGCGCACTCCAAGCCGGTCTGCCAGCGCCTTGCATTTGTCGAGCGCCGCGCCCCGTCCGGGCAGCAGCAGCACAACGCGCTCGGGCAGCTCCGCCATCGCCTCGATGAGCATGGACTGATGCTTGCGGCCGGAAAACTCCGCCGCGTAGACGAGCACGAGCTGATCGTCCCTCAGCGAAAGCTGACGGCGCAGCCAGGTGCGCTCGGGCGCGGACGGGCGGCTGAACCGCGCAAGATCGATGCCCATGCCGTCCGTCGGCACGATATGCCGTCCCAGGCGATACTGCCGCGCGATACGCTCATCCTGGCGGTTCATGGTCAGCAGCCAGTCGGTCACTGGCGCGGTCATGCGCTCCGCCGCAAGCAGAATCTCGCGCTTCAGCGGCGGCGTATCGCGGTCGAACAGGTAGCCGTGCGCGGTATTCATCACGATTGGCCTCTGCTTTCCGCAGGTCATCACCGCAAGCCGGGTGAAAAACGCCGCGAGCGAGGTATGCACGCTGATCATGTCGTACTTCTCCTCGCGCAGAACGCGGCGCAGCTGTATCACTGCGGCGAAATTGCGCGGCGAGAACATGCTCTTCTCGAACGAGACCGGGATATACCGCGAAACGCCCGGCAGCTCGGCCGTACTGCCGCCTGCCGCCGCGTGCACCGCTGCGCCCTGCTGCGCCAGCCACGCCAGATATGGCTTGTGAAAAGATGCCAGATGTCCGAATGTCGAGGCAACATACAGCACCTTTCTGCTGTTTTTCAAACTCTATCTCACCACCATCAATAAAAAAGCGCAGGTAACTGCACCTGCGGCCAAAAAACAACGTCGTTTTCCGCAGTCTGTCCGCCAGCCGCGGTCTGCGAAACTTTTCCATATTACTCTAAAAATTTTACCCCAGAGCATAGTTCTTGTCAAGGAGATGATGGAATTTTCCTGCCATTTATGGTAGAATAAATTATAAATTTAAGTATTTCAGGAGGCTGCAAGTTTGATTAAGGAAAATCAGCGCGCGCTCAACCAGATCAACGGTCTGACGGACGCGCTTATACTTTTCCCCTGCATGGCGTTTGCCTATTTTATCCGCTTCGATCTGTTCCACGGGATCCCCGGGCACGTCGGGCTGTCGTACTACATGACGACTATATTGTGCATGGCGCCGCTGTTCTGGCTGATGTACGGACTGATGGGGCTTTACGACTCGTTCCGCTCGAAGAATTTCCTGCGCGAGTTCAGTCTGCTGCTGCGCAGCAACGTCATCCTGTTCGGCGTGCTGCTGGCGTTCCTGTTCGTCTGCAAGCAGTTTCACCTGTCCCGGTGGACGCTGTTCATCTTTTTCCTCCTCGCGACCGTTTCCGTCGCGGTCAAGCGGTGGATGCTGCGGCGCGTGCTGCGCCGGTTCCGCGAGCACGGCTACAACCTCAAGCACGTTCTTCTCGTCGGCTGCGGCGAGCAGGCGCAGGCGTACTGCCGCGCGGTACAGGCCGACCGCACGCTCGGCTTCTGCATCGACCACTATCTCGCGCCGCGCGACTGCCTGCCGGGCATATCCTACCTCGGCACCTACGACGCGATCGCGAACGTTCTCGACCGGCAGAACCCCGACGAAGTCGTCATCGCGCTCGAGGCGAACGAATACACCTACTTACAGGGCATCATCGCGAGCAGCGAGAAAAACGGCGTCAAGGTATCCCTCATCCCGTTCTACAACAAATTCATGCCCTCGCGCCCGGCGATCGACGAGATCGGCGGCGTTTCGCTCGTCAATCTGCGCCACATCCCGCTCGACAACATCGGCAACGCCTTCCTCAAGCGCGCCATGGACATCATCGGGTCGCTGATACTGATCATCTGCACCTCGCCGCTCATGCTGTTCGCGGCGGTCGGCGTCAAGCTCTCCTCGCCCGGCCCCATCCTGTTCAAGCAGGAGCGCGTCGGACTGAACAAAAAGCCGTTTTACATGTACAAATTCCGCTCCATGCGCGTAAACGACCGGCAGACGACCGGCTGGAGCACCAACTCCGACCCGCGCAAGACGAAATTCGGCTCGTTCATCCGCAAATTCTCCATCGACGAGCTGCCGCAGTTCTTCAACGTCCTCAAGGGCGACATGAGTCTCGTCGGGCCGCGCCCCGAGCTCCCCTTTTTCGTCAACCGGTTCAAAGAGAGCATCCCCCTGTACATGGTCAAGCATCAAGTCCGCCCGGGCATCACCGGCTGGGCGCAGGTCAACGGCTTCCGCGGCGACACGTCCATACAGGGACGCATCGAGCACGATATTTACTATATCGAGAACTGGACGCTGCTGTTTGACATCAAAATCCTGTTTATGACGGTATTCAAGTTCAGCAATAACGAAACCCTCGGCAAGTAAGCCGGGGGTTTTGCTTTGGGTCGGTAGAGGGCATAAGAAAACCCCCGAGGTTTCCCTCGGGGGTCTTGCTTTGCCTTATGGCAGGCTTAACGGAGAACCGTTAAGATTACCAAGCAGTGATGTCGTGCTGAACGTCAACTACGATAACAGTGATCTGGTCGTCGCCAGAGTTGTCAACGAATACGCGAACGTTCGGTACTGCATCGTCCTCGTTGAAGGAGTTGTCGCCAACCTTCTCAGCCTTGGTGCCATTGATCTTGATCTGGTCGATAGTCGGCAGCTTGCCCTCGCTCCAGAAGTCGGAATCAAATACGCGAGCCAGGTCGATGTCAGCCATGGTGTAGCCGGTCTCGCCCTTGCCTGCGTCGGAGTCAACGAACAGCATTACGGTGTTCTTGCTGTCAACTACGGTGTAAGCATCATTGGTGGACAGGTTTGCATCGTTGCCCTTCGCGTCCTTAGCGCCCAGGTTCTTGTTGCCTGCTGCGCTCCAGGACTTGAATGCCTTGGTCTTGGTATCCTGGTTCAGGACGTACAGGGAGATGTCGCCGGAGTTCTCATCGTAAGCAGTTACGAATGCATCGGACTGCTTGTTCTCGTTATACTCGATGTCAGCCAGAGTGTCGCCAGTTGCAGAGTAAGAGAAGATGTCGCCCTTGCTCATGTCAGCAGCCTTGGAATCATCGGTGGTAACGGTGATCTGCTCAGTGCCATTCCAAGCGGTGATGATGTAAACAGTGCCGTTAGCGGTGCCGGTCTTCTTCTCAACGTTCTTCAGAACAACTGCGTAGTTGTCGGAAGAGCCGCCGGTGGAGTCCTTGCCAAGGTCGATGAATGCAGCCTGTGCGTAGTAGCCGTTGCCAGACTTGTTAGCAACTGCTGCAACTGCACGCAGGGTGCGGTCATAGCCGGAAGCGGTCTTGCCGGTTACTACCTTGTAGTCGCCGTCGTCGCCGTTAGCATCAGCCTTGGACTTAACGAATACAACGCCGGTTGCTTCGTAGTACAGGCGGGAGATGGAAGCCTTGTCAGAAGAGGTGAAGGAGCCAGTCTTGATGGAACCATCGGTCTTGACAGAGCCAGTTACGGTTACGTAAGAGTCATAGCCGTTGGTCTCAATCTTATCATTAGTAACATCAACATCGGTGTTCTTAGCGCCCAGACGGGTCAGGGTGTAAACGTCCTTGGATACCTCGTAGGAAACGAGCATCGGCTGTGCCTTGGTGTTTGCGGAGCCTACGACTTCCTTATCAGAGCTGTCGACAAACTTCTTGCTCTTAATGGTGCCATAGTTCGGGTTGGTGGCATTGCCCTCGTGGAACTCAACGATAGTTGCGCCGTCGTCCTTGTCGTCCCACTTCTTCTCGATCTCGACAACCTTGTCGGTGCCGTCCGCGAAGATCAGGCGGCCTTCCCACTTGGAGTTTACGCCGCCCTTAGGAGCAGCCTCAACCAGAAGTGCGATGTCGTCGATGGAGCCAGCGGTGGTGTCGGTGTAGTAAACGTAGCCGTTTACAACTACCATCTCAACGTTAGCGCCGGTGTTCGGACGCTCAACCATCTTGTTGCCCTTACCAGCCATCTTGTACCACTCGTCGTTGATGGAAACGCCATCGTCAGAACGGGTACCGTTTACCTTGCCGGTAACAACGGTAGCCTTCTCAATGAGGCCGTGGTTGGTGCCATAGTTGCCAGCAGCAGTCAGAACAACGTAGTCGTCCTTCTTGATGCCGTCGTACCAATCCCAGTCATCAGACTCGAGCTTGGTCTTGGTAACGATATCCTTATCGCCAGCCTTGTAGGAAACATTGACATAGTCAGAACCTACAGCGGTAACCTTGCCTACTGCAAAGGTCTTAACGTTCAGGATGGAGTAGTTGGTAGAGCCGTCGGTAGCGAGCAGCTTAACCTCGGTCGGCTGGAAGTACTTGGAGTTGGTGTACTTGCCATCAGCGCCATCGCCGTAATTAGCAATAAAGGTCTTGATGTCATCGTTGATCTTGTAGCCGTTTACGTATACGGAAGTGGTCTTAGCCAGGTCGTACTTGGTGCCGTCCAGCTTAGCCTTCTCGCCGTCCATCTTGAGGTTCTTCAGGATGCCGGTCTGCTGGGTGTTGTCCTTGGTAGCGTAAACGCCGTAAACCTTGGACTTGTCGTTGTTCTTGTACAGAACGGTAACCATCTGGTACTTCAGGTTGGAGTAGTCCTTCTTCACGTCGGTGAAGTTGAACAGAGCCTTGTTGAAGTCGTCGGTGGTCTTGTTGGCGTCGTAGGTCTTCTCGTTCTTGTCGAGAGTCAGCTCGAAGGTCTCCTTGCCGGAGGTCTTGGTAACGTCCTCCAGAACAGCGGTGGTCTTCTTGAGGTTCATGAACTTCTCGCCAACGGTCTTGTTGTCGTCGCCAAGCAGAGTTACGTTGGTGTAAGCATCGTCACGCCATACAACGGTCG
>NZ_JACOPK010000004.1:0-261849 GCF_014288055.1 Agathobaculum hominis | reverse complement strand
TTGCGTGCCTCGGAGATCAGCTCGAGTACGGTCGGCTGCAGCTTGCCCTGACGCTGCTCACAGAATACCCATACGCCGGAAAAATCGGCGAGGTTGGTGTTATTGAAATCAGCCATTGTTCAGTTTTCTCCTTCCGATTAAATGATGTGCTTCTTCTGAAGCTCGCCAACCAGCTCTTCGCAGGTAGCCTTGTCAGCACCCTCAAGCATCTTGCCCTGACCCTTCTGCGGGGGAGTGAAAGACTTGAAGATGTTGGTCGGAGAACCCTTCAGACCAATGGTGGTCGGGTCGATCAGCGGATCGTCCTTCAGGGTGTTGTAGTCATAAACTGCAATCGGCTTGTCGTAGCAGCCCATGATGCCCTTGATGGACATATAGCGGGGCTCGTTGAGCTCCTTGATGCAGGTCAGCAGGCACGGAGTCTGGGTCTCGATGGTCATGTAGCCATCCTCGAGTGCGCGCTTAACGGTTACGGTGGTGCCCTCGATCTTTACGTCAGCAGCGTAGGAGACCTGCGGGATGTTCAGCTTCTCAGCGATCTGAGAGCCTACCTGAGCGGTATCACCGTCGATTGCCTGACGGCCGCAGAATACAACGTCGTCAGCGTCAACGCCGTACTTCTTGATTGCAGCAGCGAGGATCTGGGAGGTAGCGAAGGTATCGGAACCGCCGAACTCACGTGCGGAAACCAGAATGCCCTCATCAGCGCCCATAGCCATCAGCTCACGCAGCATGCCCTGAGCCGGGGGAGGACCCATGGTGATAACAACGACCTTGCAGCCGGTAGCATCCTTCAGACGCAGAGCAGCCTCAACAGCATTCTTGTCGTCCGGGTTGATGATGGTAGCCATGGATGCGCGGTTCAGAGTGCCATCGGGATTAACAGCAACCTTACCGGAGGTATCCGGAACCTGCTTTACACAAACAATTGCCTTCATAGTTCAGTTTTCCTCCTATTCTTACTTACCGAGAATGTTACCGGAGATAACAACGCGCTGGATCTCGCTGGTGCCCTCATAGATCTCGGTGATCTTGGCATCACGCATCATGCGCTCAACCGGGTAATCCTTGGTGTAGCCGTAGCCGCCGTGTACCTGAACTGCCTTGGTGGTGATCTTCATAGCAGCCTCGGAAGCGAACAGCTTAGCGGTTGCAGCGTCCACAGTGAAGCGGCCGCCCTCAGACTTGGCAACAGCAGCCTTGTAGGTCAGCAGGCGAGCAGCCTCGATTGCAACGTGCATATCAGCAAAGAGGAACTGAGTGTTCTGGAACTTTGCGATCGGACGGCCGAACTGCTCACGGGTCTTAGCAAAGTTGATGGACTCTTCCATAGCGCCCTCTGCGATGCCCAGAGCCTGTGCAGCGATGCCGATACGGCCGCCGTCCAGGGTCTGCATAGCGATCTTGAAGCCCTTGCCTTCTGCGCCGAGGAGGTTCTCCTTCGGAACGATGCAGTCGGTGAATACGATCTCAGCCGTCGGGGAGCCGTGCAGGCCAAGCTTCTCCTCGTGCTTGCCAACAGAGAAGCCCGGGAAAGAGCTCTCTACGATGAATGCAGAAATGCCCCTGGTGCCCTTGGACTTGTCGGTCATGGCAAATACAACGAATACGTCAGCAACATAGCCGTTGGTGATGAAGATCTTAGAGCCGTTCAGAACGTAGTGGTCACCCTGCAGCTCAGCAACACAGGTGCCCTTTGCAGCGTCAGAACCAGCGTCCGGCTCGGTCAGAGCGAAAGCGCCGACCTTGTGGCCCTCGGTCAGCATGCGGAGGTACTTCTCCTTCTGCTCGGGGGTGCCGTTTGCGATGATCGGGCCGCAGCACAGACCATTGTGGGTAGCGAGAATATCGCCGGTGGAAGCGCACTGCTTGGACAGCTCCTCGATAGCGATTGCAGAGGAAAGGTCGTCAGCGCCTGCGCCGCCGAACTCTTCGGGCACGATCATGCCCATTACGCCAAGGTCGAACAGCTTCTCGATGTTCTCGCGCGGGTAAGTAGAGGTTTTGTCGGTTTCCGCTGCGATGGGCTTGACTTCGTTCTCGGTGAAGTCATGCATCATCTGGCGAACCAGTTCCTGTTCACGGGTCAGATGGAAATCCATGTTCAAGTCTCCTTCTTGTTTGGATATTTATTGCCGATGCCGGCCGGTAAGGCCGACGTTCCGCCGATTTTTGGCCGCACAGAGGCGGCAGAACAGCACTATGCCATCCGTACCATGCAGCGGCCGCGGATGGTCTATTTTCGAGTGCGTTTTGCACACTTTCTTGTTAAGTTTTGTTCCTTCTAACAATATACCACACGGATTAGCATGCGTCAACTGTCAAATTTAACGGAATGCAACAAGAAATTTATCAGAAACGCCGGATAATACGTCGTTTTGACCAAAGGAATTGAAGTTTATACGCAGAATAGACGAAACAGATGCTTGTAAACTGTGCATAATGCGCATAAAACGTTTGTTTTTCATGTAAATTCGTCCACCTGCTTTTTACAGAATTACAAGTTTCACGGGGGAGGGGAGTCTTTTATTTCCGGGACGTCTCGCCGTCGCGAAGAGTATGTTCGAAGGCTGCACATTTTTCGCAGTGCGCGATCTTCCTGTCGAGACGCTCGAGGGTCTGCTGCATCTGCGCGATGCGCTCGTAATAGCGCAGTGTATCTGCAGAAATGTCATATTTTTAGCTGTTTCAGCTATCATCATAATAACCCCTCCTGAACGGAATGATTGCATATGTTCAGTGTACCGCTGGAGTCGCAAGGTCTCTCTTTTATTGTATACAGGTGACACAGCAGGTGCCACTTTCTACGTCCGCAAAAAACCGTAAAAACCGGTATTCGCTTGATATGAACGAAAAATACGAAATTAACTTTTCCGACAAAATAGTTATGCGGAAACAGAAAAAACGCCGCAAAACTCAAAGTTTTAACGGCGTTAATTCTGGTGATCCAGCGGGGATTCGAACCCCGGACACCCTGCTTAAAAGGCAGGTGCTCTGCCGACTGAGCTACTGGATCAAAAAATATGGGGTGGGTAAAGGGACTCGAACCCTCGACCCTCGGAACCACAATCCGATGCTCTAACCAACTGAGCTATACCCACCATATTCATGTTATGACTGCAATAGCAGTATTTGTTGTCCGAGCCGAATGGCAGGGACGGCTGGATTCGAACCAGCGAATGTCGGCGTCAAAGGCCGATGCCTTACCGCTTGGCGACGCCCCCGTATTCGCGGTGCGAAAGAGGAGATAGTCCGTAAATAACGCGCTGCGACCTTGCAGATGCAGCGCGTCACGGAACAATATGGGGTGGGTAAAGGGACTCGAACCCTCGACCCTCGGAACCACAATCCGATGCTCTAACCAACTGAGCTATACCCACCATATTAAAAATCAGCCACCGGATAAACCTCGAAAGGATTGGCACGCCAGGAGGGATTCGAACCCCCGGCCTACTGCTTAGAAGGCAGTTGCTCTATCCGGCTGAGCTACTGGCGCATGTCAATTCCGGCAACCCGGCACATCAAAAAGTGGAGCGGGTGATGGGAATCGAACCCACGTGTTCAGCTTGGAAGGCTGACATTCTACCATTGAACTACACCCGCGGGTCTCTCTCTGACGCTTGTTTATTATATCAATTCACAGAACGTATGTCAACATATTTTTTCAAATTTTTTAAGAAAGTTTTTTCGCAGCATTTTCAGCAGGACATCAAAAGGGCATACGGCTGTGCTATACTGTAATCAAAGGAGGGGAGAGCGTATGAAAGCAACTATTTTACTGGCGGAGGACGAACGGGATATGCGCGAGGTGCTGTGCGATTATTTCACGGCGAAGAGCGGCGGTGAGCTGACTATGATTTCCGCACCGGACGGCAATACGGCGCTTCACCTGATCGAGACACAGCCCTTCGATCTGCTTCTGCTCGACATCATGCTGCCGGGCACAGACGGTTTCGCGCTGTGCCGCGCGGCGCGGGAGCAGGGAGACGCGCCTGTCCTGTTCGTCACCGCACGGGAAGACGAGCAGGACAAGCTGTATGGCTATGGTCAAGGGGCGGATGACTACGTTGTCAAACCGTTTTCTCTTGCTGTGCTGTATGCCAAGGCACAGGCACTCCTGCGCCGCTCACGCGGCATGACAGCGGCAGAGGTGCTGAGGGCCGGTGAGCTCGAGCTCAACCCGGCGAGGGGAACGGTAACGGCGGACGGTCAGCGCATCGACCTGCCGCCCAAGGAATTTGCTTTGCTCCGGGCGTTGATGGAGCGAAAAAACCGCGTGCTGACGAGGGACGAGCTGCTGGACCTTGCGTGGGGCTGGGACTATGACGGCACGGACCGGGTGATCGACGGGCACATCAAAAAGCTGCGTCGGGCGCTGGGGAAGCATGCGGACTGCATCAAGACCGTGGTAAAGCGCGGCTATAAACTGGAGGTGGACAGAGATGAAAACAAAACGTAGAAACTTTGGCAGCTTCTTTGTGCGGGTCGGAACGAGTTTTCTCGCATTCTGGCTTGTGCTGATGGGAGCATTTACCCTGCTGCTGGGACAGCAGCGCGCACAGCTGATGCTGTCGGAGATGGAAAACAGGGCGGATTTTTTCGATGGAAATTTCGGAAAATATCTGCTGGATTCCAAGGAGCTCGGTACCGATGATACCGCACAGCTCCGCAGGGCGCTGCGCTGGCAGAGTTTCCGAATTGACAGCAAAGATCCCCCCAATGTACAGATCGTGGAAACCGCGATTACCGATAAAAATGGTGACGTACTGCAAAGCAATCGCTGGTGGCTGACAGTGCGAGATGGGGATACAGATTATGATGTGGATATGGGAGATCAGCCGCAGAAGGTGTGCGAAGCGGTTCTGGTTGGATCTGCGATGACTAAGGAATTAAGAAGTGCTCCTTTTCCGGAAATGACCTTTGAGGCATGGGTGGACGGAGACCAGGCATATCTAAAGTCTGTTACTGTGTGCCCGACAAAGGAGGTCAACGGCTCGTGGGAACCGACGGGCGAGGTCAACACGGTCGAGTGTGTGTATGACGAAAGCAAGGTAAAAAATCTCCCGCTGAAAACGATGAGGTGGGCGAGTCTCCGCTGCCCGGGACCGAGCGATTTGACTGCAAAGCAGTTGGCGGCCTCCCTGACTTCTCCGGTCCGGCTAGCGCTGCGCGAATGGGCAGAGAACCCAAGCGGCGCGAACAGCAGCGAAGAGATCGTGCGTCCGTGGCTGGTGCGCCAGTATCAGCGGACAATGAAATACTGCGACTATGCCGATGGCGGCAATGTCATAATGTCGTTTGCCGCGGAAGGCTACCCGCTGAAAGCGTGCCTGCCGATTCTGGTGCCCGCCGGCGCGATGAGCTTTACTCTGGCGATGCTCTGTGCAGTCATTCTCTCCTTCGCCTTGCTGCGCGTCTGGCGCCGACAGGAGCGCGTGGAGCAGGTTCGCCGCGAGACGACTGCGGCGCTCGCCCACGAGCTGAAAACGCCGCTCTCCGTGCTCTCGGCGGCGGCAGAGCTGTTAGGGGACAACCTTGCTCCGGAAAAGCAGGCGCATTATCTTGATGTCATCCAGACGCAGGCGCAGCGCATGGACGGCAGTGTACGCAAAATGCTTGAGCTGTCGCGGCTTGAGACCGGCGTGCAAGCGCTGCGTCGAGAAGAATTCCCGCTTGCTGCCCTCGCACAGGAAAGGCTTACCGCCGCGCTCCCGGCAGACGGCAGACTGCACACAGAATTTGCATCCGACAACGAATACACGGTCAATGCAGACCGCGCGCTGCTTGCACGGGCACTGGACGCGCTGCTCGAAAACGCCGTGCAGCACACGCCCGAGGGAGGCTGCATCACGGTCCGCATCGCGAACGGTATGCTTTCTGTAGCCAACACCGGCGACGCCATCCCGGATCATGCCTTGCCCCGGCTGTGGGAGGCATATTATCAGGCTGACCCCTCGCGCAGCACAAAGGGCGACGGTCTCGGTCTCTCGATTGCAAAAACCGTGTTCGATCTGCACGGATACACCTGCGGCGCAGAAAACACAGATGCCGGTCCGAAATTCTGGTTCAAATTTGCATAATCTGCGCAAAAGCAAAAGCCGCCCTGTGGGCGGCTTTTGATGTCGAACAGTATCGCGTTTCAACAGTTCCAGCTTAAATCGTATCCAGCTTTACTCTGCCGTCCTCAGCGGACAGGTGAGCGCCCATCAGCGGCTTATCACCCGTAACGATAGCGTTTGCAAGCGGATTTTCGATTTCCTTTTCGATCAGCCGACGCAGATTGCGTGCGCCGTACTTGACCGAATAGGACTTTTCTACGAGCAGCGCGAGCAGGCTGTCATCCCATGTCAGACGGATTTCCTTGTCTGCGAGGGTGCCCTTGAGCTCGTTCAGCATGATCTCAGCAATAAGGCGGAAATTGTCCTCGGTGAGCTGGTTGAACGCAATGATCTCGTCGATGCGGTTGAGAAACTCGGGGCGCATGATCTCCTCGAGCGCCTTCATCACGCGGTCCCTGCTCATCTGAGAGACCGTGCGTCCAAAGCCGGCAGGCGTGCTGCTCGACTGAGAACCTGCATTCGAGGTCATGACAATGACCGTGTTCTCGAAGCTGACAACGCGGCCCTGTGCATCGGACAGACGGCCGTCGTCGAGGATCTGGAGCAGCGAATTAAGAACATCCGGATGTGCTTTCTCGATCTCATCGAACAGAACGACCGAGTACGGGCGGCGGCGGATCTTTTCGGTCAGCTGGCCTGCTTCATCGTAGCCGACATATCCCGGAGGAGAGCCGATCAGACGAGAAACCGTATGCTTCTCCATATACTCGGACATATCAAGACGCACGAGCGCGTCCGGAGAGTCGAACAGATCGAGTGCGAGCTGCTTAACCAGCTCGGTCTTGCCGACGCCGGTCGGGCCGACAAACAGGAAGGATGCCGGCTTGCGCTTGGGGCTGATACCCGCACGGCTGCGGCGAATGGACGCGCAGACTGCATCAACAGCTTCGTCCTGGCCGATCACGTGAGACTTGAGACGATTTTCCATATCGCGCAGGCGTGCGGACTCCTGCGCCGCCACCTTAGAGGCCGGAATGCCGGTCCAGATCTCAATGACCTCGGCCAGCAGCTGCTCGTCAACAGCAGGCGCAGGCTTGCAGAGCAGATCATGCAGCTGTGCTTCGACCTGGAGAATACGCGAGCGGCAGGATGCGATCTTCGCATAGGTTTCTTCCTCTTCGCTGCGCGCAGAGGACTGCGTAAGCTCGTCAAGCTGCGCCTGAAGACGCTCCAGCTCGTTCTGAAGCTCAGGGATCTCGGAAAGCTGCGGAGAGTCCAGATTGAGGCGCGAGCAGGCCTCGTCGATCAGATCGATAGCCTTGTCTGGCAGAAAGCGGTCGGTGATATAGCGCTCACTCATCTCGGCGGCGCGGCGGCACATCTCGTCCGACACGGTAACACCGTGGAAGGTTTCGTAATAGGAACGGATGCCCTTGAGAATTTCTGTGGTCTCGGAAACAGACGGTTCCCCGATGTACACCGGCTGAAAGCGGCGTTCCAGAGCGGCATCCTTTTCGATGTATTTGCGGTATTCCTTGAGCGTGGTCGCGCCGATGACCTGAATATCGCCGCGCGCGAGAGCCGGTTTGAGGATATTTGCAGCATTCATAGAGCCTTCGGAGTCACCAGCACCAACAATATTGTGCACCTCGTCGATGACGAGAATGATGTTGCCGATCTTTTTGACCTCGTCGATCAGACCCTTCATGCGGCTCTCGAACTGGCCGCGGAACTGTGTACCCGCAACCAGTGCGGTCAGGTCGAGCAGATGGACCTCCTTGTTGCGCATCTTAAAAGGAATGCGACCCTCGTTGATGCGCACGGCAAGTCCCTCCGCGACAGCGGTCTTGCCGACGCCCGGCTCACCGATCAGGCAGGGATTGTTCTTCTGGCGGCGGTTGAGGATCTGAATGACGCGGTCGGTCTCGCGGTCGCGTCCGACGATATGGTCAATGCGGCCCTCAGCGGCCTTCTGGGTCAGATTTTCGCAGTAATTGTTAAGATACTTGCGCTTTTTGTCGTCGCGGCTGCGTCCGCGCTTGTCGCTGTTCTGCGTGCTCTCCTGCGCCGGACGGGCAGGGGAGGAGGATGTGGTCATAGGGTCGGTCTCGTGCGGCGCTTCGTCATCCGAGCCGTCCGACCCTGCGGTCACAAGCTCATTCAGATCGGACAGCGAGCCGATCTCACCGGACAGGGCCTCGAGATCGTCCTCCGTAATGCCCATCTGTTCCATGATGTTGTCAAGCGGCTTGACGCCCAGCTCGCGCGCGCACTTGAGGCACAGGCCCTCCTGCGTGGTCTTATCCGGGCCTTCGATTTTGGTGATGAACACCACTGCGATGTTTTTCTTGCACCGCGAGCACATTGGCATGTTCATAATTGGTTAAACTCCTTCATTCTGCAATGGAATTACAGATTCTGACGATTCATGCCGCAGTAAACGGCAGAAACGCGATAATTTTAGCTAACAGGAACGTATTTTCGATACGTTCGGGTGAAAGATATCCCAGCTCGGTAAAGGTCACCGGATAGAACCAGTGTGCACCGAGCAGTACGAGCACGACGAGCAGCAGACCGGTCGCAAGCCCGATCGCGCCGCCGGCCAGTGCATCGAGCATGCCGAGAGGGGTGACTCGGCTGAGCAAACGGAGCGCCCTGACCGCAAGCGATATCAGAATACTGAGCAGGACGGAAAACACTGCGATCAGCACAAGATAGGAAATACTCTCAGCCATGCTCTGCACCGCAGCGCGGAGCGCCGTCTGTACGCTGTCCGCCAGCGCGTCCGGCACGCCCGACTGCTTGAGCTTATGCTCAAAAACACTGCGCACAATCGGCTCTGCAAGCCATTTCGCAGCAGATGGCGCCAGCTGACGGGCGAGAAAGTACGATCCGGCCATTGCGATGCAACGGCCCACAAGACCTGCGAGCGAGGCGAGTGCGCCGCGTCGGAGACCAAGGATCAGATTGACGAGCACGACCGCGAGGATCACGAGATCGGGCACGTTAAGCAGGCTGAGAAGCACATCAGGAATCTGCTGCGGCTGCATCGGCTGTTACCTCCCTGGACTGCGCGGAGCGGGCAGTGAATATGCGGGCGTTGCTGTTGTAAAGAACGAATACTGTACCGTCATCGGTGAGCAGTATGCGGCGTGCACCGATGGCCTCATCGTTGTGCCAGAGCGCATGGAACTGCGTGTCGTACACCGTGACGCCGGTGCTTGTCAGCACCGCCTCACCGGCGGCGGAGACCGCCAGCGCGCTCGGCTCCTCGTCGAGCGGCTCCGGGCCGTAGACCGAACCGCCGCGCACCGTATATAGATCGCTGCGCGCGCCGCCCGAGTACGAACGGATCGCAAGCACCATCGCGTTGTCGCGCGTCGCGACCGAGATCAGGTCGCTCGTGCCGACGGTCAGCGCGTGCTCGCTGCTACCGCGGCGCGTGACCAGATACAGGCCGTCGTCGCACAGCACGGCTGCCGACCCGTTATCGAGATAGCACAGCTCTATGCCGAGCGCGTTCTCCAGCTCGGTATCCGAGATCTGCTTGCCGCTCGATACATCATAAAAGCGGACATGGCTGATAAGCGATGCATCCCGCTGCTCGAAGGCGAGCACGGCGACCGTTTTCCCGTCGGGGGAGAGGCCGCCCGAGACGATATACAGCTCGGACGAGCTGAATTTGAACAGTTCCTCGCCCTTGGTGGAATAAACAGCAGCGGCGGTGCGGTAGCCCTGCTCGTCAGTGATGAGCAGAAAATCACCTGTCCGTCCGATGCTGCCGGTCAGAATGGCGGAATTCAGCGCGACCTCCGCCTTGACCGAGGACGCATCTGTTAAAACCGCATTCTTGCCGCCGCGGTCATAGACCAGAACATTGGTCTGGCAGGACTCCACGACCGGATTGGAATAGCCGATCGTCACTTGAAAAGTCGTCATGCTGCCCGGGCGGGAAAGATAAAGCGCGTCACTGTCTGCGTAGGCGAGACCGGACTCGAACAGCGCGCCATCGCTGAAAATACCGTTTTCGAATTCTATGTTCGTGATGTCGCCCTCATGCTGGCGCGCACCGGCGAGCGCGTACTGCACCGTGCGCTGAATGGCTGACGGCGCGAACAGACCATAATGGGTCAGTACAAAGCAGAATGCGCCGACTGCCAGCAGCCAGCCGCAGACAAAACGCAGCTTCGTGACAAAGCGAATGCGCGGATCGCGGCTCTCTTCCAAGCGGATACGGCGGTCTCTGCCCGTTGCCGGAAAGCGGATGAGATTTCTTACTCTGGACATTTTTTCGTTTGGTGTGTCACCCATCAAGGTTCACCTCCTCATTATATCGCTTTTCGAGGCGTAAAATATGAATAGTCAATAAATTTTTCAATCCCCAAGCCGAAAACGGTCGAGTTCACCCGTGTGGTCATACCACAGCCGGTTCATGAACAGACCGCAGGCAGGCAGCGTCGGACCGGCCTGTTCGCGGTCGCAGGACGCAAGCACATCGGCAACGTCGTCAGGCCGCAGCTTGCCGCCGCCGACATAGACAAGGGTGCCCGAAATGGCGCGAACCATGTTGTACAGAAAGCCGTCGCCGCATACGCGGATACGGATGAGATCATCAACCTTGTCCACGTCACACCAGAAGATCGTGCGGACCGTGCTTTTGACCGGCGTACCCTGACTGCGCACAGATGCAAAATCGTGCGTGCCGACAAAGCGCTGTGCGCCCTCGTGCATCCGCTCTGCATCGAGCGGATAATTGTAGCGGTACGCGTATCGCGCATGAAAAGGATCGCGCAGCGTGGACGGAAAGATATAATAGGCGTATTCCTTTCGGGTGCAGTCAAAACGCGCGTCAAAGTCCTCCGGGACTTCGGCTGCGCCTGAGACCGCAATATCGAGCGGCAGAAAGCTGTTGAGCGCAAAGGGAAGCCGGTCTGTCGGAATGGTGCAGCGCTCGGTCTTGAAGCTCGCGACATAACGTCTTGCGTGAACACCCGAGTCGGTGCGGCCGACACCGGAGACATGCACCTTCTCGCCGAGCAGGCGGAAGAGCGCGGTCTCCATGCTTTCCTGAATGGACGGCCCGTTTTTCTGTATCTGCCAGCCGTTGTAGTTTGTGCCGTCATAGGACAGCACCAGAGCAATGTTTTTCATACAATCAAATACCTGACAAGTGATTTACAGACCCAGTCTGCGCAGCGCGATCACAGCCGCAAACAGCACGGCAACGAGCAGCATGGAGCAGATGTCCACACGCGCAATCTTCAGCTGACGCATGCGGGTACGGCCGACGTCTCCGCGGTAAAGGCGGCACTCCATGGCGGTCGCAAGCTCATCTGCGCGGCGGAACGCCGAGATGAACAGCGGCACGAGAATGGGGATCATGGCCTTGGCGCGCTGAATGAGGTTGCCGGAATCGAAGTCCGCGCCGCGCGCCTTCTGCGCCGAGATGATCTTCTCGGTCTCCTCAATCAAGGTCGGAATAAAACGCAGAGCGATCGACATCATCATGGAAAGCTCATGCACCGGCACATGCAGCTTTTTGAGCGGGGCGAGCAGTCGCTCGAGACCGTCGGTCAGCTGGATGGGCGAGGTGGTGTAGGTGAGCATGGAGGTCGCGATGATGAGCAGCATCAGTCGCAGCACCATGAATACCGCCATGCGGATGCCCTCTACGCTGATGTGCAGGAATTTCCACTGCCAGACATAATCGCCCGGCGTATAGAACAGATTGAGCACCGCCGTGAACATGACGATGAGCAGAATGGGCTTGAGTCCGCGCACGACCATTTTGGGTGAAATACGCGAAATTCCGATAACGAGGGCGAGAAACAGGATGATAAGGCCGTAAGAGACCGGTCCCTGCGCAAGAAACAGCAGCACAATAAGTGCAACCGTCAGCACGATCTTGACGCGCGGGTCAAGCCGGTGAACGGCGCTGTTTCCGGGAAAGAACTGGCCGATGGTAATGTCCTTGAGCATCAGTGAGCGCCCCCTTTCTTCCTGCAGGCGCGCAGCGCGTCCATCGCCTGCGCAACGGTATAAACCGAGGTATCAACATCATGTCCGCGCTTTTTCAGCTCTATCATGACCTTGGTGATCATCGGGATATCGAGACCTGCCGCAACGATTTCGTCGGCGTGAGAGAACACCTCGCGCGGCGTATCGCAGAACAGAACCCTTGCGTGATCCATGACGAGCAGGCGATCAGCGATCTGCGAAATATCCTCCATGGAGTGCGAGACGATGAGGATGGTCGCGCCGGACTGCGCGTGGTAATTGCGGACAAGCTCGAAGATCTCATCGCGGCCTGCCGGATCGAGGCCGGCGGTCGGCTCGTCGAGAACGAGCACATCCGGACGCATGGCGATCACGCCCGCGATGGCAACGCGGCGCTTCTGACCGCCGGAGAGCGCGAACGGAGACTGGTCGGCAAGCTCAGGGGCGAGGCCTACCGCCTCCATTGACTCGCGCACGCGCGCGTCGATCTCTGCCTGCGGCAGGCTCATATTCGTCGGGCCGTAGGCGATGTCCTTCGCAATCGTCTCCTCGAACAGCTGATACTCCGGATACTGAAATACCAGACCGACGCGAAATCGCGTCTCGCGCGCACATTTGCCCTTTGCATCCCAGATAGATTTGCCGTCGAGCAGGACTTCTCCCTCGGAAGGCTGGAGCAGACCGTTCAAATGCTGAATAAGCGTGGACTTGCCCGAACCGGTGTGACCGATCACGCCGAGGATCTCTCCCTTGTTGATCTGAATATCGACATGGTCGAGCGCGACACGCTCAAAAGGGGTGCCTGCGCCGTAAACATGCGTCAGGCCCCGTGTTTCAAGTATGGTTGACAATGGAATTTCTCCTTATATTGCAGTTATGCCAAATAGGTTTCCAGAATATCCGCGCATTCATTGACGCTCAGCGCGTCGATCGGCAGGCTCTCGTCGTCCTGTCTGTTGAGGTCATACAGAACCTCAATCGTCTGCGGTACGGTGAGCGAGGCGGCGCGCAGCTTGTCCACCTGTGTGAAGATCTCGCGCGGTCTGCCGTCCATCAGCACGTTTCCCTCGTGCATGACGACGACGCGCTGCGCCTGTACGGCTTCATCCATATGGTGGGTGATGAGGATGACCGTAATGCCGTATTTACGGTTGAGCTCGCGCACGACGCTCATGACCTCGCGGCGGCCCTGAGGGTCGAGCATGGCAGTCGGTTCGTCGAGCACGACACAGCGCGGCATCATGGCGATCACGCCTGCGATGGCGACGCGCTGCTTCTGACCGCCCGACAGGCGGTGCGGCGCCTGCGCGCGGTACTCATACATGCCGACGGCCTTGAGCGCGTCATCTACGCGCTTTCGGATTTCGGCAGGCGGGATGCCCATGTTTTCGAGCGCGAACGCGACATCTTCTTCAACGACCGTTGCAACGATCTGGTTATCCGGGTTCTGAAACACCATGGAGACCGTTTTGCGCACCTCATAGGTGTTGTTTTCATCGCGCGTGTCCATCATGTCGACGTAGCACACGCCGCCGGTAGGCAGACGGATCGCATTGAAGCAGCCGGCGAGCGTGCTTTTGCCCGAGCCGTTGTGACCCAGCACCGCCACGAACTCGCCGCGCTGGATACTGAGGTTCACGCCCTTCAGCACCTGCACCGGCTCCTGACCCTCTTCCGCCGGATAGGCATAGCGAAGATCTTCGGTTTTGATTATTTCAGCCATTTCAGTAGTTTTCATCCTTTTTTGTTACTCTTCCGCAATAAAACGGGCCGACGAACCGCAGGGGAGCACCAGACCGGTAGACTCGACCGGCAGGCCGAGCTCCTGTGCCTCGATTTTACCGGCGACCCGCTTTCCTGCCGTAATACCCAGCAGATAGCTCATGACCGACGGAGCGAGACCGGTCGAATAGCTCGAAATGAGCACGAACAGCGGCTTGTCGCTCAGCACGCCCATGGTAAGATCAACGAAATCCGCAACGTCCTCCTCGATCTTCCATGTCTCGCCGGACGGACCGCGGCCATAGCTCGGCGGATCCATAATGATAGCATCATATTTGCGGCCGCGCCGGATCTCTCGCTGCACGAACTTTTTGCAGTCATCCACGATCCAGCGGATCGGACGGTCAGCCAGACCGGAAGATGCCGCGTTTTCGCGTGCCCACTGCACCATGCCCTTGGATGCATCGACATGGCAGACCGATGCACCGGCGTTTGCCGCTGCGAGCGTTGCGCCGCCCGTATAGGCGAACAGGTTGAGCACGCTGATCGGGCGTCCTGCGCCGCGAATCATCCTGTCAATAAAGTCCCAGTTTGCCGCCTGCTCAGGAAACAGGCCCGTGTGCTTGAAGCTCATGGGCTTGAGCTGGAACGTAAGGTCTCCGTAATGAATGGCCCACTGCTCGGGCAGCCTGCGGATTTCCCACTTGCCGCCGCCTGCATTCGAGCGGTGATAGATGGCGTTCGGACGATTCCATGCCTTGCAGTCCTTGTCGCGTGCCCAAATGGCCTGCGGGTCGGGACGCTGCAAAATCTGGCTGCCCCATCGTTCGATTTTTTCTCCGCCGCCGCAGTCGAGCACGGCGTAGTCTTTCCAGTTATCTGCGATCCACATAAAATACCTTCCTTAATTCCGGGTATGTAATTACATAATGTATCAGTTTCTATTTTAACACCAAACTGCGTCCAGTGCAACGAAAATCGCAAGGAGCGCTCTGCCATGCGTTTTGTCAAAAAACGCTAAAAAGGGACTATCCCGACAGCGAGACAGTCCCATGGGTGGGGAGAGAACAGAAATTCCCGAGAACAGGTTAGGGGGTCAGATGACGATGGCGCGCGGCGGCACCGGCGAAGAAAACACGATCTGCGTTTCGGTTTTGCCGAACTGTTGGAGCTTCCCGATAAAGCCGTCAAGATCCTGCGTCGAAGGGAAGGAGACCTTGATGAGCATGGAATAGTTGCCGGTCACGCAGTTGCATTCCAGAACGTTGGGAATCGCCGCGATAAACGGATAGAACTCTGCTTTCTGTGCCGGCTGCATATCCAGATGCACATAGGCAAGAATGTGGTGGCCAAGCTGAAGCGGATCGAGGTCGAGCGTATACGCTCGGATAACGCCCTGCTTCTCCAGCCGCTCGATGCGCGCGGAGACAGCCGGAGAGGACAGCCGTACCTCGCCTGCAAGGGTCTTGATCGGAGTGCGGGAGTTTTTTTGCAGCAGGCGCAGCAGTTTCAGGTCGATTTCATCCATAGGGCGGTAGCCCTCCTTATCTTTGAGAATGTTGCAAAACAAAAAGGAATCCACCTCGCGCGTGCGAAGTGAACTCCTTTGTTCATTTACATTATAAAGCATTATGCCGCATATGTCAAACAAAATACTGTGTCCTGCATATAATTATGAACCGCTGCGCTCTGCTGTTTTTGTGCACTACACACGAAAAACTGTTTTTTCGCCCGCGAGATCAGACATCCGAGTCCGTGATCGGACGGAAAACGATCCACTGGCCGTCGATCAGCACCTCAAGCGTATCGCCCATGCGCTGATAGCCGTAGCCCGTGCCGAAGTTGGACTGGTCGTTCTCGGTCGGTGCGTCCGTGCCACTGGCTGTCTGCGAGGTGATCTCGCCGTCCATGTTGCCGCAGCGGCCCTCGACCGTGCTGACCTCTCCCGCAGACTGGTACAGCGTGTTATCCACCATCACCATCATCGGCGCGTCCGTCACCGGACGGTCCTGCGCGGTATCGGGGAGCGTCGAAGCGTCATCCGTGCTCTGTGTGCCTATGCCTGCATTTTCGCTGTCTTTTGCCGTATCTCTGCTGCCGCAGCCGGTCAGTGAAAGCGCAAGCAGCAGCGCAAGTATTAGTGTAACCATACGTTTCTTCATGGTATCCACCGCCTTTCTGTCCGGTTAGACGGACGGGTTCCCGGAATGTTCCCGGTTACTTTTTCTTCTTCGGCTTTGCCCAGCCTTTTTTCGGCTGCGGCGCACGGGATGCCGGCTTTGCTGCCGGTTTGCCGCTGCGGCGTGGGTTTTCCGGCCGCGCCGCCGAAACGCCGTGGCGGTGCGCCGGTTTGCTGCTTCTGGGAGCGACGTTCTGCTCGCCGCTGCGGTTTGGGCGGATGAGGCATTCCTTTCCGTAGCCGATCAGATCTTCGCGGCCTGCCTTTTTAAGTGCCGCAAGGATGATCGGACGCTTGTCCGGACGGCGCCATTGCAGCAGCGCACGCTGCATCGCTTTTTCCTCCGGTGTTTTCGCAACATATACCGGCTTCATCGTGCGAGGGTCGATGCCGGTATAATACATCGCGGTGGACAGCGTGCCGGGGGTGGGGTAGAAGTCCTGCACCTGCTCGGGCATATAGCCGATGCGGTTGAGGTACTGCGCGAGCATGATCGCGTCGTCGAGCGTCGCGCCGGGGTGCGAGCTCATCAGATACGGCACAAGATACTGCTTGCGGCCGAGCTTCTGGTTGATGCGTGCATAGCGCTCACGGAACTGCTCGTAGACGTTAAACGACGGCTTGCCCATATAATAGAGTGCATTGTCGCTCATGTGCTCAGGCGCGACCTTGAGCTGGCCCGAAATGTGATGCTCGACCAGTTCCTTGAAGAAGGCATCGTTCCTGTCCGCCATCATATAGTCGTAGCGCAGACCCGAGCGGACGAAAACCTTCTTGATACCCTCGATCCGGCGCAGCTCGCGCAGCAGGTTGAGGTAATCCGTGTGGTCGGCCTCAATGTTGCTGCACGCAGATGGGAACAGGCAGCGCTTGTCCTTGCAGCATCCGTGCGTGTCCTGCTTTTTGCAGGCAGGGAAGCGGAAATTCGCCGTCGGACCGCCGACATCATGGATATAGCCCTTGAAGCCGGGCATCTGGGTGATTTTTTTCGCTTCCTCGATGACGCTCTCGTGGCTGCGCACCTGAATGTAGCGTCCCTGATGGAACGCAAGTGCGCAGAAATTGCACGCACCGAAGCAGCCTCGGTTGTGAATGATAGAAAACTGAACCTCCTGAATGGCCGGAACACCGCCGAGTGCCTCGTAGGACGGGTGGTAGGTGCGCATATAGGGCAGCGCATAAACGTGATCCATCTCCTCGGTGGTCAGCGGCTTCGCGGGCGGATTCTGGATGAGTACGCGCCGGCCGTGGCGCTGAAGCAGCGCCCTGCCGCGCACGGCATCCTGCTCGTCATACTGGAGCTTGACCGAACGGGCATAGTCCGGCTTGCTCGCGCAGACATCCTCGTAGGACGGGCACTCGACCGCATCCCACGCGAGCCCCTCTGCGTCGTGCGCCATGTAGGCTGTGCCGCGCACGCCGACGCAGGCATCTGCGCCTTTTCTGCCGTGCTGGAGATTGTTCGCAAGCTCAACCACCGAATGTTCGCTCATGCCGTACATCACACCGTCCGCGCCGGTAGACTCCAGAATGGATGGCATAACGCGGTCAGCCCAGTAGTCGTAGTGCGCAAAGCGGCGCAGGCTCGCCTCGATGCCGCCGAGATAGACCGGCGTATCGGGGAAGGCACGGCGTGCGAGCATGGAATAGACGGTGACGGCGCGGTCGGGACGTTTGCCGCCCTTGCCGCCGGGGGTATAGGCATCGTCCGAGCGGCGTTTTTTCGCAGAGGTATAGTGCGCGACCATCGAGTCAATATTGCCGCCGTTGATGAGCACCGCATAGCGTGGCCGTCCCATCGCGAGGAAATCATGCTCATCGCGGAAATCCGGCTGACTAAGGATCGCGACCTTATAGCCTGCGTCCTCGAGTACACGGGAAATGATCGCCGTACCGAATGAGGGGTGGTCGACATAGGCGTCACCCGTCACGATCAGGAAGTCGCAGTAATACCATCCGCGCTCGGTCATATCCTGTTTTGAAATAGGAAGAAATCCGTTCATTTTTGCTCCTTTGCGGCCGTACCGCAGTATTTTGTTCTCTGTATATCGACCATAAAAAAATAACCGCAGGCCTTGCTCGAAGGGCGGTTATTTTTCTGACAGCTCATATCATTACAGCGAAAAACTGCTGCATATCAATCGTATCAGTTATCCAGATAGAACTGTACCAGTTCCTGCATCAGCTCATCACGGTCGATCTTGCAGATCAGGCTGCGGGCATTGTTGTGATTGGTTATGTAGGTCGGGTCCTCAGAAAGCAGATAACCGACGATCTGGTTGATCGGGTTGTAGCCTTTCTCCTTGAGCGCGTCGTACACAGCGGTAAGCGTGCGCTTCATCTCCTTGTTGGACTCGTCTACCAGACTGAATTTTCTCGTTCCGTCAAGCATACTTGGTCTCCTTTCCGTTCCTACCTGTCGGGTATAATTCTATATAAACAGCATAATACAAATTGCGGAAAAAGTAAAGCCTATTCCGCGGAAAACTCGAGCAAAATCTTTTTCCATCCCCGGCACAAACAGGTGCCTGCACCAGAAATACAGAAGGGAGACCGGTTGCAGTCTCCCTTCCTGTGTTTTGAAATTAACCGCGCAGCTGAGCGCCGAACTCGGTTTCGAGTGCCGAGATGGCGGCACGCATCGCCTTGTCGCACTCCTCGTCGGTAAGGGTGCGGTCGGGCGCACGCATAGAGAGCGAGTATGCAACAGACTTCTTGCCGTCCGGGATGCCCTTGCCCTTGTAAACGTCGAACAGCTTGACGGACTCGAGCAGCTTGCCTGCCGCCTTCTCGACAGCAGCCTGCATAGAAGCCGCCGGGACTGCATCGTCGACCAGAACCGCAATATCACGGGTGGAAGCCGGGAACTTGGGCAGCGGGTGGTACAGCTTCTCCGGGTCGATGGCGGCCAGAAGTGCGTCCATCCTGAGCTCGGCAGCCAGAATCTCGCCGGACAGGCCGTAGCGGGCTGCAACGGTCGGGTGAATGGTGCCGAATACACCGATCTCCTTGCCATCGATCAGCACCTTGGCGCAGCGGCCCGGGTGATAGGACGGATTGGCCTTTTCAGGTGCGAAGGTTGCGCCCTTGATGTTCAGCTCACGCAGCAGCGCCTCGATCGCGCCCTTGAACTGGAAGAACGACAGGCGGCCGTAGCTGCCGAGAGTTAGGATCTTCTCCTCGTGCGGCAGAACGTCCGGGTCAGCCTTGCCGTCCTTGACGGTCGGGGTGTAGATGGTGCCCAGCTCGTACAGCGAAGCGGTCGGGTTGCGGTGTGCGTGGTTGTGCGCCAGATTATCCAGCATGGACGGCAGCACGGTGGTACGCATCACGCTGAAATCCTCACCAAGCGGGTTGAGGATGGTGGTAGAGATACGGCGCGGGTCGTTCTCGTCCCAGCCGATCATGTCGTAGAACTTCGGGGAGATGAACGAGTGGCTCATGGACTCGTCAAAGCCTGCCTCGCGGCAAACCAGAGCGGCAGTGCGCTCCGCCTGCTGAGACGGCGTGAACTCGCCCTGTACCATCTCACCGGCGTACAGCGTGGTCGGGATCTTGTCGTAGCCGTACATGCGGGCCACTTCCTCGGCCACGTCGCACATGCGGTTGATGTCGGTGCGGAAGAACGGCACAACGACCTCGTTGTTCTCGATCTTGAAGTCCAGCTTCTCGAGCAGCTTTACCTGCTCCTCAGCGGACAGTTCCAGACCGAGCAGGGCGTTCATCTTGTCCGGCTCGAACGGCAGACGCTTGTGGTTCGGGTCGGAGTTGTCAACGTCGATGATGCCGTCGATGACCTCGCCTGCGCCGAGCATTTCGACCAGCTCACACGCGCGGTTGACCGCATCGAGGGTCATGCGCGGGTCAAGGCCCTTTTCAAAGCGGCCGGAAGCCTCGGTACGCATACCGAGCGCCTTTGCGGTGATGCGGACGGTCGCGCCATGGAAGTTCGCGGATTCGAAAACGACAGTCTTGGTGTCGTCCATAATCTCGGAGTTTGCGCCGCCCATAACGCCTGCAACAGCGACCGGCTTGTCGTTGTCGCAGATGGCGAGCATCTTGTCGCTCAGGTCATGATCTACGCCGTCAAGGGTCTGGATGGACTCACCGTTGCGGGCGCGGCGGACAACGATGCGGCCGTCGGACAGGCACTTGTAGTCGAAAGCGTGCATCGGCTGACCGTACTCGAGCATAACGTAGTTGGTAATATCAACGATGTTATTGATTGGACGGACGCCGCAGGCGTGCAGACGCTCGCGCATCCACGCCGGGGACGGCTCGATCTTGATATTCTTGACAATGCGGGCGGTGTAGCGCGGGCACAGATCGGTGTCCTTGACCTCGACGGACATATACTTGTTGATGTCGTCGCCCACGCCCTTGACCTCCGGGGTCTTGACGCTGAACGGACGGTCGAAGGTAGCCGCAGTCTCGCGGGCAAGGCCGATCACGCTCAGGCAGTCCGGGCGGTTGGACGTGATCTCGAAATCGGAGACCCAGTCATCCAGACCGAGTACCTTTTTGATGTCCTCGCCAACCGGGGTGCCGGCGGGCAGGAACAGGATGCCGTTCTCGCACGCATACGGCACGCAGCCGTGGGACAGGCCGAGTTCCTGGAACGAGCACATCATGCCGTTGGACGGCACGCCACGCAGCTTGCCCTTGGTGATCTTTACGCCGCCGGGCAGGGTGGACTTATGCTTTGCTACCGGGCAGATCTCGCCAACGGACTCGGGAGTAACGTTGGGCGCGCCGGTAACGATCTGAACGGGCTCGCCGTCGCCGAGGTCGAGCTGGCAGATCTTGAGATGGTCGGAGTCCGGATGGTCGACAACGGACAGAATCTTGCCGGTCACAACGTTTTCGATCTCTGCGCCGAGGTAGTAGACCTCCTCGACCTTGGAGCCGGACATGGTCAGCTTGGCATCATACTCCTTCGGGGTGATGCCGGTCATATCGGTATAATCCGAAAGCCAGGATAATGGCAGTTTCATTGGATATATTTCCTCCTTGATGGTATCGCGCCATCAGGCGCGCATGAAATAGAAAACAGCGTTGCTGTCTTCGTATATAGGGGACTTCTGAAGTCCCCTATAAGCGCGTCAGCGCTTAGAACTGGTGCAGGAATCGAACGTCGTTCTCATAGAACAGGCGGATATCGTCGATCTTAAAACGGCCCATGACCATACGCTCAAGACCGATGCCAAAGGCATAGCCGGAGTATTCGTCCGGATCGATGCCGCTCATCTCGAGCACCTTAGGGTGAACCATGCCGCAGCCGAGGATCTCGATCCAGCCCTCGCCCTTGCAGAGCGGGCAGCCTGCGCCGTGGCAGCGATAGCACTGAATATCCATCTCTGCGCTCGGCTCGGTGAACGGGAAGTGGTGCGGACGGAAACGGACGACCGTGTCCTCGCCGTACAGCTTCTTTGCGAACAGCTCAAGGATGCCCTTGAGGTCGCTCATACGGATGCCCTTGTCAACGACCAGACCCTCGATCTGATGGAACAGGGGAGAGTGGGTAGCGTCAACAGCGTCCGAGCGGTAAACGCGGCCCGGCGCAATGATGCGGATCGGCGGCTTGCGCTTTTCCATCGTGCGGACCTGCATCGGGGATGTCTGGGTACGCAGAACGACATTGTCCGAGATATAGAAGGTGTCCTGCGTGTCGCGCGCCGGATGATCCTTCGGGATGTTCAGCGCCTCGAAGTTGTAGTGGTCGAGCTCGACCTCCGGGCCTTCCGCGATAGAGAAGCCAAGACCGAGGAAAATCTCCTTGAACTCGTCGAGGACGATGTTCAGCGGATGCTTCTTGCCGATCACGACCTCGTCGCCCGGAAGGGTAACATCAATAGTCTCGGCAGCGAGCTTTTTTTCGAGCGCCGCCTGCTCGAGCAGCTTTTTCTGCTTGTCGATGATGGTCTCGATCTCAGCGCGAACGTCGTTGATGAGCTGGCCGACAACCGGGCGCTCCTCCGCAGCAACGTCCTTCATACCCTTGAGCAGAGCGGTCAGCTCGCCCTTCTTACCGAGGAACTTGACACGCGCTTCATCGAGGGCGCGTGCATCCGCTGCCGCAGCAAGCTGCTCCTTCGCGGACTGCAAAATGCCTTGCAGCTTTTCTTTCATATCAATTCTCCTTTGGAACGTGATGTTCATGCCGGGACGGAAGCGCAAAAAAGCCTTCCGTCCCTCTGCTTTTGCAGATATAGGGACGAAAGGCATAACTCTTCCGTGGTACCACCCTGATTTCCGAATGCTCGGACACTCATTAAACGCCGGTAACGGGGCGTCAGCCCGTCTGTGCCTACTGCCGAAAGCCGCGGTTCAGCACAGATGCTCGCAGGGGAACTTCACATCCTGTCTCATGGCGTGGCTTACAGCCTGCGGCCGCGCTCTCTGGACCGAGAAATGGGAATGCTACTTTTCCTGTTCATCGCATTGGAATATTCATAACAGAATTATTAAACCACATTTCCGCGCAGAATGCAAGAGCGGTTTGCAGGAATTTAAGCGTTTTTTCCGTTTTTCATCGAGAAAGTGACCAGTTCCTCGCCCTCATGCTGAACATCTGTCTTTGCGACCGTCACGGTTTCCGGGATCGCGTCCGCAGAAACATCCTCAAGGACCGCAAGACCGACGCCGTGTTTTTCGCTGACCGACAGACAGTTTTTCGCCGGCTGATCGTCGATATAGATATCACGCGCCGGTTCGGCACCGCCGAACCAGAGCATCAGCGTTTCCGCCTCGGGATAATACGCTGCACGGTACAGCGTCACACCGCCATTCCTCTGTTTTTCCGAGATGAGCTCGCGCACCTCGAAGGTCTCGGACGGGTCTTTCTGCACAGACATCGCGCCGGTTCGGTATTCGGAATGAATATAATTATACTGCTGCACCTTGCTGATGATGCAGTACGAAAGCATGCACGCCAGAACGATGACGCACGCCCAGAGTGCGGTTTTCTTTGTTTTTGGCATAACTTCTCCTCCTCAGACCCAGGGGAATACCCAGCGAATGCTGAAAAACGTCGCGGCCATGCTCAGGCCGTTTGCGCACAGCGCATAGCAGACCGGATGTGGCGACGGACGTTCGCTCCTGAGCGTTTTGCGGTAAATGACGGCCTCCGCAATCCAGATGGCAAGCTCGAGCGGCACAAAAACAAAATACCGGTAAAGCGTCATGCCCTGTGCCATGCTCCACCCGGTGACAGCGGTCAGCACGAGCTGCGTTGCGATGTTCACGCAGAGGAACACTCTGCGGTTGCGCTCGTCCCAGAAGCCGAACGGAATGAGCAGCAGCCCTTCGATCAGCAGCGTCGGCAGCAGAGAGGAGAGAAACTGCTTTGCGTAATCGCGCCACGAATTATTAGTCAGGACCGTGTTCGCGGCGTAGTCGTAGGTAAATTCCTGCCACAGCCGGCAGCGCTGCTGCACGAACGAGAGCCGGGCGCCGTCCTTTGTCGCGAGGACGATGCGGAACTCGTCCGGGACGCCATGATAGTCATACCGGAAGGTGTCATCCGTGCTCTGTATCTCGCCGTACATCGGCAGGAGCGTACCGTCCAGCATGGCCAGATGCCACGTTCCTTCGCCGCCCGCATCGCGTGCCGCAGTCCGAAGATTCGTTATGATCTCGGCATCCATCTGTGCTTCGGAAAGATCGTTCCAGTCCTGATTATCAAACAGCTCATCCGGCGCTTCACCCGGCACGAGCAGATCAAGATAATAGATCCCGCTCGGCGGATTTTCCACATGGATGGTCATGCTCGGCTTTGGCCCCATGTCAGCGCGCGCTGGAACCGGCAGCAGAACGGCAAGCAGCGCGAGCACGCAGAAAACAGATGTCCGCTTTCGTTTCATAACTATTCCCTCCTTACCTTTATATGCTAATCGTAACATACAGAGGAAACAAAAACAAGTTACAAATACAATACGGTATGATTTTTCGTCCGTCCTGCTTGACAAAAGCTGTGTTTGCGGCTATAATAGCAAGGTAATACTGAGAAAATGCCATGAAAAAGAGGAGTATTTCTTCTTCGTCTGTCCAGAGAAGGTGCGGTCGGTGCAAGCACCTCTGCGAGAGGAAAGAAGGTCGCTTTGGAGCAGGGCAGCTGATTTGTGTTAAGCTGTTCCGTCTTGTCCACGTTACGGACCAACGAGCGCGCGGCTTTTTGCCGCGAATTCAGGTGGTACCACGGAGCACGCTTCGTCCTGTTTTGGACGGCGTGCTGTTTTTATTTTTGTAAAAAAATTGAAGGAGATAGATCTATGAGCGAACTGCCTAAGACCTACGACCCGAAAGCGGTCGAGGACAAGCTGTACAGCTTCTGGAACGACTCCGGCTTCTTCCATGCCGAAGTCAACCCGAAAAAGAAACCCTATACCATCGTTATCCCGCCTCCGAACGTAACCGGCCAGCTGCACATGGGCCACGCATTCGATGAAACGCTTCAGGACATCCTGATCCGCACCAAGCGTATGCAGGGCTACGAGGCCCTGTGGATGCCGGGCACCGACCACGCCGGCATCGCAACCCAGATCAAGGTCGAGGAGAACCTCCGCAAGGAGGAGGGCAAGACCCGTTATGACCTCGGCCGCGAGGAATTTCTGAAGCGTGTCTGGGACTGGAAGCACAAGTTCGGCAACCGTATCATCAGCCAGCTGAAAAAGCTCGGCTCGTCCTGTGACTGGGAGCGCGAGCGCTTCACGATGGACGAGGGCTGCTCCAAGGCGGTCCGCGAAGTTTTCGTAAACCTGTACAACAAGGGCCTGATCTACAAGGGCCACCGCATCATCAACTGGTGTCCGCACTGCGCGACCGCGCTTTCCGACGCCGAGGTTGAATACGAGACCCAGCCGGGCAAGCTGTGGCATATCCGCTATCCGCTCGCAGACGGCTCGGGCGATCTGGTCGTTGCGACCACCCGTCCGGAGACCTTCATGGGCGATACCGGCGTCGCGGTCAACCCGAACGACAAGCGCTACAAGCATCTCATCGGCAAGACCTGCATCCTGCCGATCATGAACCGCGAGATCCCGATCTTCGGCGACGAGTACGTCGATATGGAGTTCGGCACCGGCTGTGTCAAGGTCACGCCGTGCCACGACCCGAACGATTTCGAGATGGGTCAGCGCCACAACCTCGAGCAGATCCTCGTGTTCAACGAGGACGCAACCGTCAACGCAAACGGCGGCAAGTACGAGGGCATGGACCGCTACGAGTGCCGCAAGGCGGTTGTAAAGGACCTCGAGGAAGGCGGATACCTCGTCAAGATCGAGGACCATGAACACAACGTCGGAACCTGCTACCGCTGCGGCACCACCGTTGAGCCGATGACCTCGGCACAGTGGTTCGTCAAGATGGCGCCGCTCGCAAAGCCTGCGATGGACGTTGTCAACGAGGGCAAGACCAAGTTTGTGCCCGACCGCTTCTCCAAGACCTATCTGCGCTGGATGGAGAACGTACACGACTGGTGTATTTCGCGTCAGCTGTGGTGGGGTCACCGTATCCCGGCGTTCTACTGTGAGGACTGCGGTGAGATGACCGTTTCCAAGACCGATGTGCACACCTGCCCGAAGTGCGGCGGTACGCATATCCGTCAGGAGGAGGATGTTCTCGATACCTGGTTCTCGTCCGCACTGTGGCCGTTCTCCACGCTCGGCTGGCCGGACAAGACCCCGGAGCTTGATTATTTCTATCCGACCTCGACTCTTGTCACCGGCTATGACATCATCTTCTTCTGGGTTGCACGCATGATCTTCTCCGGTGTGGAGCACATGGGTGAGACCCCGTTCAAGACGGTCTATATCCACGGTCTGGTGCGCGACGCGCAGGGCCGCAAGATGTCCAAGTCGCTCGGCAACGGCATCGACCCGCTGGAGGTCATTGACCAGTACGGCGCGGATGCGCTGCGCTTCACCCTCGCGACCGGCAACAGCCCCGGAAACGATATGCGTTTCTCGGACGAGCGCGTACAGGCGTCCCGCAACTTCTGCAACAAGATTTGGAACGCATCGCGCTTCATCCAGATGAACCTCACCATCGACAAGGACAAGGCAGTTCAGCTGCCGGCAGACCTTGCGCTCGAGGACAAGTGGATCGTCTCCAAGTTCAACACGCTGGTTGCCGACGTTACCCGCAACATCGACCAGTACGAGCTCGGTCTTGCCGCCTCCAAGCTGAACGACTTCATCTGGGAGAACTTCTGCGACTGGTATATCGAGATCGCAAAGACCCGTCTCCAGACCGGCGACGAGAATGTTCAGAAGGTGCTGTGCTACGTCCTGTCGGGCGCAATGCAGCTGCTGCATCCGTTCATGCCGTTCATCACCGAAACCATCTGGCAGGCACTGCCGCACGAAGGCCCGTCCGTCATGGTATCCAGCTGGCCGGAGTACGACGAGAAGCTGAACTTCTCCGTCGAAGAAGCGCAGATGGAGAGCCTGATGGACGCTGTCCGCGCCATCCGCAACCGCCGCGCTGAAATGAACGTACCGCCCTCCAAGAAGGCCAAGGTACTCATTCTGACCGAGAAGAAGGACACCTTCTCCGCGGGCGCAGGCTTCTTCCCGAAGCTCGCATACGCATCCGAGATCGAGCTGATCGACGCGGTTCCGGCGGACGCTGCCAAGATGGCATCCGTAGTCACCGGCGACGCACAGATCTATATGCCGATGGGCGACCTCATCGACTTCGAGGCCGAGCGGGCCCGTCTCGGCAAGGAGAAGAGCAAGGTCGAGGCCGACATCGACTTCGTTATGAAGAAGCTGAACAACCCGAAGTTTGTCGATAAGGCACCCGAGAAGGTTGTTGCAGCCGAGCGCGAAAAGGCGGACAAGCTGCGCGAGCATCTCGCAAAGCTCGAGGAGTCTATCGCAGCTCTGGGCTGAAAATCAAGCTGAGATAAAAAGCGGAAGCTCCGGCTTCCGCTTTTTGCGTTGTCATGCTTTCAATTTCGCCCAGACTATGCTATAATACAGCCATTACTAAACGAAAAAGGAAAGGTTTCATCATGGACACCGAATTCCCTAAAACAGCTGTTGAATATATCCACTCACTCGGCCGTTTTTCCGGCAGGCCCGGTCTGCACCGTATCCGTGCGCTGTGCAAGGCGCTCGGCGATCCGCAGGACAGGCTGCGCTTTGTTCACCTCGCCGGTACGAACGGCAAGGGCTCGACCGCTACCATGATCGCCTCCGCGCTTCAGGCAGCCGGTCTGCGCACAGGCCTGTACACCTCGCCGTATCTCGTGCAGTTCTACGAACGTATCCGTATCGACGGCTCGATGATCTCGAGCGACGATCTCGCGCACCTTTCTGAGCGTGTCGCGGTTGCCTGCGAAAGCCTGACGCTGCCCGAGGGAGAGACGATCGGTGAGTTTGAGTTCACGACCGCAGTCGCCTTCCTGTACTTCGTCGAGCAGGGCTGTGATATTGTCGTACTGGAAACCGGTCTCGGCGGCCGCTGCGACGCAACCAACGTCATCCGCAGTCCGGAGGTGTGCGTGATCACACCGATCTCGCTCGATCATATGGCAGTCCTTGGCGACACGGTCGCTGAGATCGCGGGAGAGAAAGCCGGAATCATCAAGTCCGGCGCTGATGTCGTCTGCGCAAACGGTCAGGAGGAGGACGCTCTCGCCGTACTGCGTCATGTCACTGCGTCTCAGGGTGCGGTCTGGCACGAGAGCGCGGATACGCTGCGTGTGCTTCGCTGTGATCTGAACGGTTCTGCCTTTATATGCGACGGACAGGGCTACACCATCGCCATGCCCGGTCGGCATCAGCTTCAGAACGCCTCTACGGCGCTCCGCACTCTGGATGCGCTGCGTCTGCGCGGCTGGGATATCCCGGTCGAGGCCGCCGTGCGCGGTCTGGCACGCGCGCGCATCGCCGGAAGACTGGAGCGCGTGGTGGACGCACCTCTCGTGCTGCTCGACGGTGCGCACAACGCCGCAGGCATCGACGCGCTGTGCGGTGCGGTGCATGACCTTTTGAAAATGCGCCGTCTGCATGTTGTCATGGGCATGGTCTGCGACAAGGAATACGAATACTGCGTGCACAGAATGGCGCGACAGGCTGATGCCTTTTATGCCTGCACAACAAATGCGGCAGAGCGCTCACTCGGTGAGCAGACCATTGCTTCACTCGCAGAGCAGGAATGCGGAGAGGTCTACGACTGCCGCAGCACCGAGCACGCGCTCGAGCTTGCGCTCGACCATGCATCCCCGACGGACTGCATTCTCGTCTGCGGCTCGCTGTTTCTGACGGGCGAGGCTGAGAAGATCCTGCGCGGCCGACCGAAAACGACAGATTAAAACCGAATAACCTGCTAAAATAAGCCTGTACCGGCAAACGGTACAGGCTTTTTCTGTTTCGAGGTGAAAAATATGCTTGATATTACCCAGACCGAGGTCGACCGGACACTGACCGTCCGCTATACCGGCGAGCTCGACCAGCACACCGCCCGTCAGACCATAGAGCGCAGCGAGGATCTGCTCGTGCTCTATCCCTGCGACAGTCTCGTGCTCGATCTGTCCGGTCTGACCTTCATGGACAGCTCAGGTCTTGCGGTCGTGCTGCATCTGCACCGCACCTGCGCGCGCTGCGGCTGCGACTTCCGCGTGCGCGGCACGCCGCCGCAGCCACAGCGCGTCTTTGACGCCGCCGGTCTGCCGCAGGTCATCGTATTCGAAAGGGGTGAGTAACGTTGCGGACAGTCAGCAACAAAATGAGCATCAAATTTGAAAGCCGCTCGGTCAACGAGGCGTTCGCGCGGCAAGCGGTCGGCGCGTTTGCTTCGCAGCTCGATCCGACCATGGAGGAGCTGGGCGACATAAAGACCGTTGTCTCCGAAGCGGTCACCAACGCAATCGTACATGGCTATGCAGACAGGAGCGGCTTCATCACAGTCGCCGTGCGCCTGTTCGAGGGGCGCGCGCTTGAAATCAAGATCAAGGACACCGGCTGCGGCATCGAAAACGTCGAGCAGGCAAGAAAGCCGATGTTTACCACCGGCGATGATTCGCGCAGTGGCATGGGCTTTACCATCATGGAAAGCTTCACCGACCGGCTTCGTGTGCGCTCTGCGCCGGGGCGCGGCACGGTCGTGACCATGACCAAGGTCCTGCGGGAGCGGGAGACTTGACCGAGCGCATGACGGCGCTGCTGCGCCGTGCATCCGAAGGCGACCGTGAAGCCGAGAGCGCGCTCGTCTCGGAAAACAGCGGACTCATCCATACCATCGCGCGGCGGTATTTCGGGCGCGGCGCGGAGCCGGACGATCTGTATCAGCTTGCCTGTGTCGGCTTCATCAAGGCGGTGCGCGGCTTTGACCCTGCGCGCGGGAACGAGTTTTCGACTTATGCCGTTCCCAAGATTGCCGGGGAGATCCGCCGTTTTCTGCGCGATGACGGCGCGGTCAAGGTCAGCCGTGCGGTCAAGGAACGCGCGGTGCGTGTGCGCCGGGTGCAGAGCGAGCTGGAGGGCCGGCTCGGCCGTTCCCCGAGCGTCAGTGAGCTTGCCGCTGCCTGCTCGCTGACACCTGAGGAGGTCGCTGTCTGCGAGCAGGCTGACGTATCGGTCGACTCACTCGAACGCGAGCTTTCGGGCGGCGGACGCCTCGGGGATCTCGTGGGGGATGAGGGCATGGAGGAGCGAACCTGCCTGTATCTGTCGCTCGAGGGAGCGCTGCAGAGCCTGCCCGAGCGCGAGCGGCAGGTCATTGCGCTGCGCTTTGCGCGCGACATGACCCAGCAGCAGGTCAGCCGCATCATCGGCGTGTCGCAGGTGCAGGTCAGCCGCATCGAAAAGCGTGCGCTCGCGGCGCTGCGCGAAAGGCTGTGCGACACATAAAGGAACCGCCCCGGAACGCTGATAAAAGCTGTTCCGGGGCGGTATAATTTTAAATGACCTGCATGAACAGGCTTGCGCTCTTCGCCATGAGGCGCTTGGTGCCCTTTTGATCGAAGGCGATCTCAAGCAGCGCGTCGCCGCCCATCGGCTTGACGGAAACGATCATGCCGTCTCCGAATGCACGGTGGCGGACACGGTCTCCGGCTGCATAATCGGGCAGGGGAACGGCGGGCTTTGCCGGTGCGACCGATGCACCCGGCTTTGCCGCTCCGGCGGAGACATAGCGTGCACGCATGACCTGCGGACGGTCAAGCGTCGGGTCGGGTGCGGTCGCGGCAGAGAAGCGGCGGCTCTCGACAATATTGCTGTCGAGCAGCTCCTCCGGCATCTCGTCGATGAAGCGGGAGGGATGAGCGTACTGCGTGCGGCCGTACAGCAGACGGCGCTCAGCGCAGGTGAGGTACAGCTGCTCCTTCGCGCGCGTCACAGCGACATAGCACAGACGGCGCTCCTCCTCCATGTCCTCCTCCTTTTCCATCGCGCGGAAGCCGGGGAACAGGCCGTCCTCCATGCCGGCGAGGAACACGACCGGGAACTCGAGGCCCTTTGCCGCGTGCATCGTCATCATGATGACCGCATCCTCGTCCTCGCCCGACTGGTCTGCATCAGTGTAAAGCGCCATGTTTTCGAGGAAGTCGCCAAGCGACGGATTTTCGTTCTTTTCCTCGTAGTCGACGATATAGGACTTGAGCTCCTCGATGTGCTCGATGCGGCTTTCCTCCTCTGCGCCGCCCTTGAGCTGAAGCGCACGGAGATAGCCGCTCTTGTCGAGCAGTTCATCATACAGCTCGGAGAGCGAAACGAACTCACGCAGGCGGCGCAGATTTTCGATCATCTCACCGAATTTCTCCATCGCCGCCGCGCCGCGCGACAGGGCAGGGTACCCCGAGGCATGGCACACGACGTCATAGAGCGTGACGCCGTTCTCGACTGCGGCCTGCATCGCCGTTTCGACCGATTTATCGCCGATCTTGCGCGCCGGAACGTTGATAATGCGGCGCAAGCGCAGCTCATCCGCCGGATTCTCGATCATCCAAAGGTAGGCGAACATATCCTTGATCTCAGCACGGGAGAAGAAGTCGCGGCCCTTGTAAACGCGGTACGGCACGCCCGCTCGGATGAAGGCGGCGGCGATGTTGTCCGACAGCACGTTGTTGCGGTAGAGTACCGCGAAATCGCCCCAGCGGCGGCCCTGCTCGACACCCTCGCGGATCGTGTCCGCGATATAGCCTGCCTCACCCTCCTGACTGTCCGAGCGGTGCAGCTTGATCTTCGCGCCGGCGCCGTGGTCGGTCCAGAGCTCCTTGCCCTTGCGTCCGACGTTGTTGCGGATGACCTCGTTCGCGGCATTCAGAATGTTGCCGGTCGAGCGGTAGTTCTGCTCCAGACGGATGGTTTTCGCATCCTTGAACTGCTTTTCGAATTCAAGGATATTCGTGATGGTCGCGCCGCGGAACTTGTAAATACTCTGATCGTCATCGCCGACGACGCAGATGTTCTCATAGTACCCGGCGAGCAGGCTGGTCAGTACATACTGTGCGTAGTTCGTATCCTGATACTCGTCTACGAGCACATAGCGGAACTTGTGCTGATAAAACTCGAGCACCTCCGGGTTGTTCTGGAGCAGCAGCACGGTTTTCATGATGATGTCATCAAAATCGAGCGCACACGCCTTTTTCATTTCCTTTTCGTACTGGCGGTAGATATCCGAGACCTTTTCGCGGAAATAGTCGCCGGCCGCATCGGCAGCGAACTGCTTCGGCGTCATGAGCTTATCCTTCGCGCGGCTGATCATGCCCATCACGGTGCGCGGATCGAACGTCTTGGGGTCGAGGTTCAGTTTTTTCATCACATTCGTGATGACGCGCTTTTTGTCGTCCTCATCGTAGATGGTGAACGCGCTCTCGAAGCCCAGCAGGTCGACATGCCTGCGCAGAATGCGCAGGCATGCGGTATGGAAGGTATACGCCCAGACTGCGCTTGCGGCCTCCTCATCACCGAGCGCAAGCTCGAGTCGCTCGCGCAGCTCGCGGGCGGCTTTATTGGTGAAGGTGATGGCGATCACCTCCCACGGCTTTGCCGGACGCACCGCGCACAGGTGCTCGGCCCGCGCCCGGTTTTCCGGCTTCGGATCATTGAGGTATTCTGCGAGAAACAGCAGATCGTCATCCGTTGCCCATTCCGGGGCAAACGGGTCGGTAAGGCCCTGTCCGAAGCGCAGCAGATTGATGATCCGGTTGATGAGTACGGTAGTTTTGCCGCTGCCCGCGCCCGCAAGGATGAGCAGGGGGCCGTCAGTCTGAAAAACCGCTTCGCGCTGCCGGGCGTTGAGCTTTTCAAAGCGCTGCTCGATGATCGCCTGTCGAACGGATGCGTATTTCATATCAAATTTGGTCGGTTCCATATATGTCCTCGTTTCGTCATGAAGATATACAAAATCAGCAGCCGCTCAGGCAGGCGGCTGTACATTATCAGTATATCACAGACCGAGAGAGAAAACAAATGTTCTTTTTATCTGCTTCCGTTCAGAGGAATTCGGTCGCGATGTATTTCCTGTCGCAGTCTGCCGGGGTATAGACCCATCGGTCGATATGGTCGCCGGAAACAAAATAGCGCGGCGGCTCGGGCGTATCTGTATGCGGCAGAATATCGATCACGCTCAGCTTGATCTTCATTCGCTGCGGCAGGATGGATTTGATGTAGACCGAAACCGGCGTGCCGGGCGTCAGGCCCTCGCGGTTTTCCGCGAGCCCGGAAAGATTGGGCGCCAGCTCGATAAACACGCCGTAGGGTTCGACCGAGCGGACGATGCCGCGTACAGTCTCACCCGCGGCAAACAGTGCGGCATTCTCCTCCCAGGTGCCGAGCAGCTCGCGATGCGTGAGCGTGATGCGGCGGTTCTCCACGTCCACCGACCGCACAGCCGCACGGATGCTCTGCCCGACGGTCAGCCGATCAGAGGGATGATAAATGCGCGAGACCGACAGGTTTTCTATGCCGATGAGAGAGGGCAGACCGCAGCCGATGTCGACGAACGCGCCGAAGGGTTCCAGATGGGTGACGGCTGCCGGGATAATGTCGCCCGGCGAGAGCGAGGACAGCAGAGCCTCCTGCGCACGCAGCTGCACAGCGGTCCGCGACAGCCATACCGTCGGCGGCTCGCTCTCCTCATCAATATCGGTCACGACGAAGCAGGTCGGCTTTCCTACGCGCGAGAGCACAGCGATCTCCCGCACCTGCCCCTCTGCAATGCCGAGCGCACAGCACGCGCGCGGCATGACGCCCCTTGCAAAGCCGAAGTCGAACAGCAGATCGTGCGCTGCGGTACAGCGCAGCGCCGGAGCCTCCAGAATCCGCCCTTCATCCTGTGCGCGCCGCAGTCCCTCGAGCGAATGCAGCGCCTGCCGGACGGAGGGAAGCGTTCCATAGCTGCCCTCAGGCAGGAAATCGTCGGTTTTCATCATAAATGCACAGCCTCCTTTATTGTTCCGAGCTTTTTCATTATATGAAAACCGGAGTTGAAAATATGAATGGAGCAGGGGACGGAAAACGCAGAAATACAGTCGCTTTTTCGCGCTGCCTGTGCTATAATAAAAACAGAAATAAACGCAGGGGGAGTGATACCGATGGACGTTCAGGTCGGCGATATCCTTACGATGAAAAAACCGCATCCATGCGGCTCGAAGCAGTGGAAGGTGCTGCGCACGGGCATGGATTTCAAGCTCAGCTGCGTCGGCTGCGGACATGAGGTCATGCTTCCGCGCAGCAAGGCGGAAAAAAATATACGCAGTATCGAACGGGAGGGTGAAACGATATGCTGATTGACGGCAGACAGATGCACATTCAGATCAAAAAGGGCGATATCGGCCGCTATGTGATCCTGCCGGGAGACCCGGCACGCTGCGAGAAGATCGCGCGCTATTTTGATGAGCCGCAGCAGCTCGCCCAGAACCGCGAGTATACGCTCTGGACGGGCAGTCTGGACGGCGTTCCGGTCGCGGTCTGCTCGACCGGCATCGGCGGCCCCTCTGCGGCGATCGCCATGGAGGAGCTTGTCGAGTGCGGTGCGGACACGTTCATCCGTGTCGGCACCTCGGGCGGCATCGTAGACGAGGTCAAGGGCGGCGATATTGTCATCGCGACCTCTGCCATCCGTCAGGAGGGCACAAGCCGTGAATATCTGCCCATCGAGTTTCCGGCGGCCGCCAGCTTCGACATCGTGCTCGCGCTCAAGCAGGCCGCAGAAAAGCTCGGCTATCCGCACCATGTCGGCGTGGTCCAGTCCAAGGACAGCTTTTACGGCGAGATCCGCCCGGCGCTGATGCCGATCGCGGACGAGCTCACCGCAAAATGGAAGGCCTGGAAGGCTGCGGGCGCGCTCACGAGCGAGATGGAGTCCGCGGCGCTCATGATCGTCGCGCAGGTGCTCCATGTCCGCTGCGGCGCGGTGCTGAACGTGCTGTGGAATGCAGACAACGATGACGCGCCGGCTATTCCGCCGGATGCAGCTGAACGCGGCGTGCGCGCCGCCGTTGAAGCCATCCGCATCCTCATCCGGGAGGATCGCGCAAAGGCATGAGCAAGGTCACACCATCAAACCGCACGGCCGACCTCGGGAATGACCCGGTCGGCCGTCTGCTTGTCCGGCTCGCGCTGCCGACCATCACCGCGCAGATCGTCAATCTTCTCTACAATATCGTCGACCGCATCTATATCGGGCGCATCCCGCTCGAGGGCAAGCTCGCGCTGACCGGCATGGGCGTTACTTTTCCGGTCATCACACTCATCTCCGCGTTTTCCGCACTCGTGGGCATGGGCGGCGCACCGCGCGCCTCGATCGCCCTCGGAGCAGGGGAGAAGGATCGCGCCGAACGCACGCTCGGCACCTGTGCCGCCGCGCTCTGGAGCCTTGCCGCCGTGCTGACCGTGCTGTTCCTGCTGTTTCAGCGTGACCTGCTGCGGCTGTTCGGCGCGTCTGCCGATACGCTGCCGTATGCGATGCAGTATCTCAGCATTTATGTGCTCGGAACGGTTTTCGTCATGACAGCGCTTGGCCTGAACGGCTTCATCACCGCGCAGGGACGTTCGTCCGTTGCCATGAAGACCGTCGTGATCGGCGCGATACTCAACGTGCTGCTCGATCCGCTGTTCATTTTCGTGCTCGGACTGGGTGTGCGCGGCGCGGCAGTCGCCACCGTGCTCTCGCAGGCGGTCTCTGCGGCATGGGTACTGAAATTTCTTACCGGAAAAAGCACCGTTCTCCGGCTGCGGCGCACAACGCTTCGGATCGACCGCAGGCTGCTCACGCCGGCGCTTGCCCTCGGCGCGTCGCCGTTCGTCATGATGTCCACGGAAAGCCTGCTGACCGTCGCATTCAATGTTTCGCTCCAGAAATACGGCGGTGACCTTGCCGTCGGCGCAATGACCATCCTCACCTCGGTCGCGCAGATGATACAGCTGCCGCTGACCGGTCTTGCGCAGGGCGCACAGCCGATTTTAAGCTACAACTTCGGCGCACACCGCCCCGACCGCATGAAGCAGGTCGTGCGCTGCAACATCGCGCTTGCCGTTGTGTTCGCCGCATCAATCTGGGGCATTGTGCAGCTGACGCCGCATGCGGTCGTTCATCTGTTCACATCGGATACCTCGCTGACCGATATGACGGTCTGGGCGCTGCGCATTTACATGGCGCTCGGATTTACGAACGCCTTTCAGACTGGGTTTCAGCAGTCGTTCGTGGCGCTCGGTGAAGCGAAAATCTCGCTGTTCCTCGCGCTGGAACGCAAGGTTTTCCTGCTGATACCGTTCATTTTCATTCTGCCCCGCTTCTTCGAGAACAAGCTGTTCGCGGTCTTTCTCGCCGAGCCTGTTGCAGATGTGCTCGCGGCCGCGACCACCACGGTTCTGTTTCTCATCCGCTTCCGGAAAATCACAAAAGAAATGTGAAAACACGGAACATCTGCTTCTTTCCTTCGTCTAATCTGGTAGACAGCATACACAGAGACGCATACAGAAAAAGGAGGAACTGACATGAAACGATTACTCGCAGGAACGCTTGCCGCCGCTCTGGCGCTCGGCCTGACCGGCTGCGGTCAGCAGCAGGAAGAGGGCGATGCCAAGCCGGTCATCTCTCTCTATCCCGAGCAGCAGGAAGAGTGCTCTGCCAAGCCGGTCATCTATCTCTATCCCGAGCAGCAGACAGAGGTCGAGGTTTCGCTCGATTATGACGGAACGCTCACCGCGGCCTATCCGGCGTATGAAAACGGCTGGCGTGTCACCGCCGAGCCGGACGGCACACTGCATGACGAAAACGGAAACGAATACTCCTACCTGTTCTGGGAAGGAGAAAACGATGCCGACTATGACTTCTCAAAGGGCTTCTGCGTTGCCGGTGCAGACACCGCAGATTTTCTCCGCGAAACGCTCTCCGGCATCGGTCTGACACCGAAGGAGTATAATGAATTTATCGTTTACTGGCTTCCGAAGATGCAGGGAAACCCCTATAACCTGATCTCCTTCCAGTCTGAACGCTACACCGATGGCGCAAAGCTCACTATCGACCCGAAACCGGACAGTGAGCTCCGCGTATTCATGGCGTGGAAACCGCTGAACCGGGCGCAGCCGATCGAACCGCAGACGTTCCCGTCTTTCGAGAGGGACGGCTTTACCGTTGTCGAATGGGGCGGCTGCGAGGTAACGAAATAGTAAAACGGCACGCCGAAAGGCGTGCCGTTTGCATCTTGTTATGCTGTAATCTTCTTAAAGCTTTTCCAGCAGGCAGACGCAGTGAGCGGCGATACCCTGCTTTGCACCGGTGAAGCCCAGCTTTTCCTCAGTCGTCGCCTTGACGGAAACACGGTCGACATCGCATTCCATGGCAGCGGCAAGATTCTCGCGCATCTGCACGATATGCGGCGCGAGTTTGGGCGCCTGCGCGAGCACGGTTGCGTCGATGTTGCCGACCTGCCAGCCCTTTTCACGGATAAGCGCACTGACATGGCGCAGCAGAGCCAGACTGTCCGCACCCTTGTAGGCCGGATCGGTATCAGGAAAATGCCTGCCGATGTCTCCGAGCGCGAGCGCGCCCAGAAGCGCATCCATCACCGCATGCGTGAGCACATCTGCGTCAGAATGTCCGTCCAGGCCAAGCTCGAACGGAATATCTACGCCGCCGATGATACAGCGCCGCCCTTCGACCAGCCGATGGACGTCGTAGCCGTGTCCGATCCGCATATTCATTTCTTTTCCCTCCTGTACAGGAACGCCTCCGCGACAGCAATGTCCTCGGGCGTTGTAACCTTGATGTTTTCGTAGCTGCCCGAGGTCGCGGAAACCGTCTGACCAAGCGCCTCCACCGCGGCGCAGTCATCCGTAAAGCTGCGGCCGTTCGCTGCCGCATCCAGCAGAGCATGCAGCAGCATATCCCTGCGAAAGACCTGCGGGGTCTGTACTGCGGCAAGCGTATCGCGCGGCACATCAGCTGCGATCTTTCCATTCTCGATGCGTTTGATGCTGTCCTTGACCGGGACCACAGGCGCAGCTGCACCCGTTTTTGCGGCCTCAGCTACAGCCTGCGTGATGACCTCATCGGACACGAGCGGCCGCGCGCCGTCATGCACTGCCACGAGCGCACAGGCCTCAGACGCGGCAGAGACGCCTGCGAGGACCGATTCGGTACGGGTATCGCCGCCGCGCGTCAACGTGCGCAGCTTTGTGATGCCGTTTTCTGCGGCAAGCGTCCGATAGACCTCCATATCCTGCTCGCGGCAGACCAGTACGATGTCGCGAACGGCGCCGCACATCTGAAACACCGTCAGCGTATGCGCGAGTACGGGCTTTCCGCAGAGCGGGAGCAGCAGCTTGTTTTCGCCTCCCATGCGCCGCGACGAGCCGGCCGCAACAACGACCGCACAGACAGACTGATTTTCAGTTGACATATTCATTTCTCCTTGCAGAAATCGAAAAAAGACTCTGCGCATGCAAAGCCTTTTCCCTGATAAAGCTTTTCTTTTTGCCGCAGGCTCAGCGGCACAGATGCTCACGCAGCATTTCTGCGATACGCTCCGCCGGACGATCGAGCGCAAACGCAAGCTCAGACTCCAGTATCTGCATGGCCTGTTCGAGCATCTTTTTCTCACCCGTGGACAGACCGCGCGCACGGTCCCGCACAGACAGGCTCTTGATGACCTGTGCAACCTCACAGAGGTCGCCCGAACGGATATGCTGCATGTTTTCGCGGTAGCGCTGGTTCCAGCTTTTGCTTTCGCTGCACGTTATCGCATCCAGTCCGTCAAGGAACCTCTCGGCGCGCTCCCGGCTGCAAACCGGACGGATTCCGAGTCTGCCGCAGCCGTCCACCGGCAGAAACAGCTCGGTGTCCCCGAACGCAGGGCGCAGGACATAATACCATGCCGGAGTGTCATCAATGATCCTTTCGACCATGCCTTCGATCACTCCTGCACCGTGCAATGGATGAACGACTTTGTCACCGACGTGAAACATAAATCCTCCGTTCCAGAAAGCCTGTATCGATCCGAGACGCACCCGGGGTCTGTATATCTGTAATTTTACAACATAATCCGCCCGTATGCAAGGCTATGCCATGCAAAACCGCCGTTTTTCGGAAAAACTATGCAAAATGCCGCACAGAAACCGGTTAAAATACACATATTTCGCTGTATTTTTTCATGCGAAGTGCTGAAATACATATTGCCGTGCCTGTGAGCAGTACCCAGCATCCGCCATCGTTCCGCAGACAGAGCAGTCCGCTGAGCAGCAGCGCCGCACCGCTGAGCGCGACAAGGACACCCCGAACGCGCGGAAATCCGCCGTCCGAGAGATACGCGAGCGCCATGCCGCCGTCGAGCGGAGGGAGGGGGAGCAGATTGAACAGGCTGAGCAGCGCGCTTGCACCGGCAAGACGCCATCCGCCGCAGGCCCTCGCCGCGATCGTCAGCGCAAAACCAGCCGTCGGCCCGGCCAGACTGACTGCCGCGCAGGCGAAACGGCCGCAGGGAAGCGCGGCCTGCATGACCGCGCCGCAGGCGGTCAGCGTCAGCTGCCGGAGACGGCCGCCTGCAAGATACAGGGCAGCCGCATGCCCGGCCTCATGCACGAGCGCTGCCGTCAGGAACAGCGGAAGCAGATTGTCCTCGTCCACACACCAGAGCGCCGCGAGCAGCACCCAGAAGCCGTCGCGCACGTTTACTCTGCCCATGCTACAGCTCTGTCAGGTAATCCGCCGGGTCGAGCGCCGCGCCGTTTCGCCAGATCTCCAGATGCAGATGGGGACCGGTTGCATTGCCGGTCTGACCGACACGGGCAATCTCGCTGCCGCAGCTGACTTTTTCTCCCACCTCGACGGAAATGCTGCTGCAATGCGCATACAGCGTCGAAAATCCGTCCGCATGATCGACGATCAGGTACTTTCCGTAGCTCGACTCTCCGGTCTCACGGACCGTTCCATCGGCAAACGCCTCGATCGGCGTGCCCTCATCGGCCGCTATGTCCACGCCGTAGTGAAATCCCGGCTCACCGGTGAGCGGACTCAGCCTCTCACCGAAAGACGATGTAAGCGTGCCCTTCGCCGGGAGAACATAATGAAAGCCGATCGAATAGACGGTCTCGTCCGCCGTGTCCGGGAACTGCGTCTGCTCACGTCCGAGGATGTCGTCCGCACCGCCCGAGGATGCCGCGTATCCCGCATCACCGCTGACCGCCGCGGCGTTTTCCGTCCGTCCGCCGAAGACACCGAGTGCTTCCTCCATTCCCGGCGCACCGGCAAGCGCCTCAGCCGCCCGTGCACGGAACTCGGCCGCAGCAGGGAAACTGCTGTACTTGACCACTCCAGCCGCAAGCAGGCATAATGTGACGAAAAACAAGCCCTTTCCGTGTGTCTCACGGTGTTTTCTCTGCCTTGCCGCCATGTTCGCCGCCTCCTTTCATGCTGTCATCTTATGAGGCGGCGGCGAAAAACATTCTGATACCGATTTGTTGTTGCACCTTTCCGCACAGCAGTATATAATAAAATGATAGCCCCTGTGTCTTTCGGACGCAGGCATCGCATAAACTCTCACGCAGACAGACGGCCGCGCCGCTCTGCGCATGAATAAAAGGAGATCACCATGGCATTCCATTCCGGCAAACCCAGAAAGGGCGCGCACCTCATCAAAACAGATAAGAAAAAAGCAGAAAAGACCGCTGCGGCTCCCCCCAGAAAACGCCGCATTCCCGCCGCGCTCATCGTTATCCTCGTCCTGCTCGTGCTGCTCGCAGGCGGCGCGCTCGGCGCAGTTTATTTCTATCCGAACATTTTCCCCGGCGTGACAGTCGGCTCGATCGACGTCGGCGGTCTGTCGCGCGATGAAGCCGCACAGCAGATTGCCATAAAAAGCAAGCCGCTCTATCAGGGTAAAAAGCTCACGCTCACGATCTATGATGCGGATTATGATATTCCGGTCGAGAACGTTCTGAGCGGCGTAGACGATATCCAGTCTGCGGAAAACGCATGGAAGGTCGGCCGCGAGGGCGGGCCGCTCGCGCGCATGACAGCGATCATCAGCGCGATGCGGGATGGCTGCGATACCCGTCTGGACGCTTCGGTCGATGAAGCGGGTCTGAAAGCCCAGCTCGAGGAGATCGCCGCCGAGGCGCTTACCGAGCCGGTCGCACCGGCATGGAAGCTCGACGGGGAAAACCTCGTCATTCAGTCCGGTACGCCTGGCGTGCAGTTCGATACCTCCGCTGTCGAACAGGCGCTCACCGCGCAGATCGAGCTGATGGATTTCAAACCCTATGAGGTCTCGACCGATGTGACCGCTGCGCCTGCCATCGACATCGACAAAATTGCAGAGGATGTCACCGGCAGTCCGGTCAACGCGACCGTCAGCAAGGAGGACGGCAAGACCATCATCCCCGGCAAGTCCGGCGTGCAGTTCGATGTTGAAAAAGCAAAGGAGATCATCGGTGACGGCTCGCAGGCAAGCTACTCCATTCCGGTCACCATCACGCAACCGACGATCACGGAGGCGGTCCTCAGGGAACGTCTGTTCCGCGATACGCTCGCCCGTACCGCAACCAACCTCAACGAGGGCAACGCACCGCGCACGAACAATGTCCGTCTGGCCGCCAAGGCCATCAACGGTACGATCCTGAATCCGGGCGATGTGTTCTCCTACAACACAGTCGTCGGCGAACGCACACAGGCGCGCGGCTATCAGGAGGCGCACGCTTACTCGGGCGGCAAGATCATCGACGAATTCGGCGGCGGCGTATGCCAGCCCTCCTCGACGCTTTATATGGCCGTGCTGCGCGCGGATCTGGAGGTCGTCGAGCGTCACAATCACTCGTTCACCGTTTCCTACACGCCGCTCGGCGAGGATGCGACCGTGGACTACGGCAATCTCGATTTCCGTTTCGCGAACAACACTGCCTATCCCATCAAGATCCTGGCAGAACAGACCGGCGGACAGATGATCATGACCATTATCGGCACCAAAACGAGCGATAAGACGGTCGCAACACGTACCGAGGTGCTGGAAACCTACAAGCCGGAAACAGTCGAAAAGCAGGACAGCTCGCTTGCAGCAGGAGAAACACAGGTCGAGACCTCGGGCATCACCGGCTACTCGACGCGCACCTATAAGGTCATCACGGAAAACGGAAAGACGACCGAAGTGCTCGCAAACAAATCCACCTACTCCAAACGCGACGAGGTAGTATGCGTCGGCACCGGAAGCTGACCGAAAGGAAGAGAAAAATGAAAGAATGGAATGCCCAGAAGAGAAAAGAATGCAAGCGTAAATGCAAAGCGCATGTCGCGGCGCATCTCGGCTCCTGCATCGGCGCAAATGTGCTGTATTCGCTGCCGATCATCCTGCTGATGCTGATCGTTTACCTGACCATGTTCGGCTCGTCCTTTGCGCTGCTGGTGGCAGGGGCGGATGAGAGCGCCGTTGCGCAGACGATGCTGCGCGGCACAGGCAGCGGTCTCTTTACCGCTGTGCTGCTGCTGCTCGTCGTTTCCGGTCCGCTCACCTTCGGCCTTATGCGGTTCTACACCGACCTCACCCGCGGCGGCCGTCCGGGCGCGGGCGCAGTCCTTCAGCCGATCACCTCGGGTGCATCTCTCTGGACAGGCATCCGCATGTCGTTCTGCCTGTTCCTGCGCAGTCTGATGTGGACCGTTCCGCCGACCGTTCTGCTCACGATCGGCGTTGTCGCGGTTTCCGCGATGAGCTTCATGACCGGAAGCCCAGACAGCATGACCGGCGGACTGATCGTACTCTATGCAGTTTACGGGCTGGTCAGCTTCCTGATCAGCATCAAGCTGATGACCTACAGCGCCGGCTGGGTCGTACTGCATGACAACGAGCAGTACGGCGTCTGGAATGCGACCCGTGATGCCTCCGACGTATTCCGCGGCCGCTTCGGCGCGCTTCTCATCTTTGAACTCAGCTTTCTCGGCTGGAACCTGCTCGCCCTCGCGTCGGTCTATCTGTGCTTCCTGCTCGGCATGCTCGGTCTGACGGTGATCGGCGGCGGCCTCGGCATTGCAGTCATGGCAGTGTCTCTGATTGCGGCGCTCTGCGTCGGCCTCGTTGTCGGCAGCTTTGTGAACGGCTACTACCAGACCTCGTTCATCGCCATGTTCGATTATCTCGCGACTCCCGAGCCGCAGCCGATGCACTTCGACTGGGAGCCGACCGGCGCTTCCGCACCGACTGACTCCGAAACCGAGACGCAGACGGACGGCTCTCCGGACGAGCCGCATGACAAAACACAAGAATAAAAAGAGAACACCCTGCATGAAACAAAAGCATGCAGGGTGTTTGCGCGTCAGAAGGACAGAAAACGCTCCGGGTCTACTTTTTCATCATCGAGATGAATCTCGAAATGCAGGTGAGGGCCGGTCGAGTTGCCGGTGTTTCCCGAATAGGCGATCAGATCGCCCTGTGACACGATGTCTCCGACCGACACGCACAGCGCCGAATTATGGCCGTACAGAGTCTTGAAGCCGTTGCCATGATCGAGAATGATATAGTTTCCGTAGCCGTCGCCAGAATTTTCTGCAAGAATGACCTTTCCGTTGTCAGACGCGCGGACTGGCGTTCCCTCAGGCACCGCCAGATCGACACCGCTGTGCAGCCGTCCCCAGCGCCACTTGAACGCCGAGGTAAAGGTATAGCCCGAGACCGGACGCACAAAGCTGCCGGTGCCGATGCCGATATTTTTTGTGCCAACCTCGACGATCTCGTCCGACGCGCTCCGCAGCACGGTACGTGCGACAATGGTGCGTTCGTTTTCCTCGCCGTCGAGCGTCTGGATCTCCGCTGTCACGACCGCCTCACCGGTCTGCCCCTGCCGGACGGTCTCGCGGTAGTCTTGATACTCTGCATCATTTTCGCGCGTTACCGTGCCGAAAGGGATGGTCTCGGTGTAGGTGACAGAGCGGCGCGCACGGACGTCCAGGCGGTCGGACAGAGTCTCAAAAACCGTCTGCGGCTCGCCTGCAAGACGGCTCTCCGCAACAACGCTGTCCACATGAACCTGCTGCACGAAATCCGCGCTGCTGTCAGCCTGCGTGGTGTAAAGCCGCTTGACGCGGTCGAGCAGGGTCTGTGCCTCCTCGGCATTATGGCATACGCCGGCGCGCGTGCCGTCGATCGAGATCACCGCAAGCGTGTCCAGTTCACCGCTCTGCTCCGTCAGCGCTGTGCGCAGCGCGTTCTCGTCGAGAAATTCACAAAGCGGTGTACGCATCGAGCGGGTGCTCAGCGAGAAGGGAAGGGAATAGGTTTCGCCGGACGCTGCCGAGGCGCTCGCCTCGAGCTCCTGCACCGTGCCGGAGAGCATGTCCGCATCCTGCACAAAGCCGAGCGGCTTGTCTCCTGCCAGAATGAGCACGCCCTTCTGGGTGAGGAGTGAAAAGGGAAGCAGGAAGCACGGAATGAAGATCAGTGCCGCCGAGGCGGCGCGGCTTCGCGCGAGTGCATGTATAACGCCGCCTGTTCGCCGTCGCAGCGGGGCGTCCCAGACAAATGTGACCGCGCGATCGAGGAACAGCGCAAAACAGACAAACACGTAGAGCAGGTCGGAAAGAATCCCGAGCAAAAAAGATAACAGGTTTCGCATGACGGCAGTATGGACAGCCGAAGCCGTCCATATACCTCCTTTCAAGAAGATCATTGGTTACAATTCGGTAACAATGACAGCATACGCACTTGAAAGGATAAAGTCACACGAAACCTGTCGCCGGATCGTCAAAGCGTGTCTGATTTCCCGACGATCAGCCGGTTATTTTCCGTTTTTCACAGGATTTCCATTAAAATCCGAGGGGAAAAACCGCGGATCAAGCGGCTTGTCCTGGAAATACCGATCGAGAACCGCTCTCTGGAGCGAAACAGCAAGGGGAACAGCGGCATCGAACAGATCGCCGAACGATTCCGTGCGCTCGCCGTTTGCGCTCTGCCACGGACGATGTTCGCGGTTCGCACAGTCCGCCGCAAGCGGCTCCGCCGGCCGGATGAACGAGGAGGCCATGCCGCTCCTTCCGAGCAGATGCTCGAGCTTCTGCAATCTGCTGCGCACGGGCACGCCGCCATGTGCAAGGCGCAGAATATGCCGCATATCGTGCATGCCGCGGTAAACGGCGGCAGGGGAGACGTGCGTACCGAGCGTTGCATGCACCGCCTGCGCGAGCACACGGGCGGCGGCGGTGCATTCAGGCGCGTCCGCATCCAGCAGACGATACGCCGCATAGCCGGCCGACGCGGTATCAATGTAGTCCTCGATCATGATGCCGTCGATGTCGCTCGCGGCCAGCTGACGGCGCGCCGCAGCGGAGAGGCTGGGCATATACGTCACAAGCCGGTCGGCCTGCTCATCGATAAAGCGGCTCGTCACGCGGCTGAGCGCATAGTTCGTGCAGAAGCCGAATACATACGCGAGCGCGGCGGTATTGTGTGCGCCGCAGGCCGCCCTGCACAGCGCCTCGAACAGCCGGGCGGGCGGCTGGGTACGCAGCTCAGCGGCAGCATGGTGCAGCGGCGACGGCAGCGGTGCATGATACATGCGCAGCGGCGAAACTCCCTGCGCGCCCCACCGGTAGGCCGAAGGAGCCGAGTCGATGATATGGGCGACCGCATCGCTCGTAACGCGCTGCACCGTGGCAGCAAAAATATGACAGGTGGCATAGGATGGCATAATATATCACCTTTTCCAGAATTCAAGAGAGCGGCTCGCCGCCCGGCGCAGACGGATTTTCCGCAGGCACCTGCCAATAGTATAACGCAAAACATTGCAAAATGCCAGAAAAAGCGGTATACTAATCTAAGACAAAAAATGAGACGGGAGAAGCGTGCCCTTTGGAAGCCGCCTTTCCGTGCTCTTTAGAGAATTTGGAGGAAAAACATATGAAACTCGGCATTGTCGGTCTCCCTAACGTCGGCAAGTCCACTTTGTTCAATGCGATCACGCAGGCAGGCGCAGAGAGCGCGAACTATCCGTTCTGCACTATCGACCCGAACGTCGGCATGGTAGCGGTACCGGATGAGCGCCTTCAGCCGCTGACCGATCTGTATCACGCGAAGAAAACCACCCCGGCTGTCGTAGAGTTCGTAGACATCGCCGGTCTGGTCCGCGGCGCAAGCAAGGGCGAGGGTCTGGGCAACAAGTTCCTGTCCCATATCCGCGAGGTCGACGCAATCGTACACGTTGTCCGCTGCTTCGACAACGAGAACATCGTTCACGTCGAGGGTTCGGTCGATCCGGCGCGCGACATCGAGACCATCAATCTCGAGCTCATTCTTGCGGACATCGAGCATCTGGAACGCCGTCTGGAGCGCACGCGCAAGGCGGCAAAGGCAGACAAGAAGCTGCTGCTCAACGTAGACATTCTGGAAAAGCTCAAGGCGCATCTGGAGGAGGGCAAGACCGCCCGCACCTTTGAGGGCTTCGGCGAGGACGAGGATGTCGACCGCGTCGTAAACGAGAGCGACCTGCTGTCCGCAAAGAAGGTCATCTATGCGGCCAACATGGACGAGGAAGGCTTTACCGGCAACGACAAGGAAAACGAGCGCCTCAAGGCTGTACAGGCTATCGCAGACGCGGAGGGCGCAATGGTCCTGCCAATCTGCGCAAAGCTCGAAGAGGATATTGCAGGCATGGACGCAGAGGAGAAGGAGATGTTCCTGTCTGAGCTTGGTCTGCACGAGTCCGGTCTTGACCGCCTGATCAAGGTCTGCTACGATCTACTCGGTCTGATGAGCTATCTGACCGCGGGTGAGCAGGAGGTCCGTGCCTGGACCATCGAAAAGGGCACCAAGGCGCCGCAGGCTGCCGGCAAGATCCACTCCGACTTTGAACGCGGCTTTATCCGCGCCGAGGTCATCAACTACAAAGACCTCATCGAACTCGGCTCGCTCGCGGCCGCACGCGAAAAGGGTCTCGTTCGCTCCGAAGGCAAGGAATATGTCATGCAGGATGGCGATGTCGTGCTGTTCCGCTTCAATGTCTGATATTCGAGAGGAAATATGCGCAGAAAATATTTCTTTTTCGATATCGACGGCACATTATCCACCGGCCTTACCACGACGATGCCCGAGAGTGCGGTGAAATGCCTTGACCTGCTTCGGCAGGCCGGGCATTTCACCGCTATCGCCACCGGCAGGCTTCAGGCCTCCGCGAAAACGGTCGCGGATCGCTACGGCTTTACCAATATCGTCGCCGACGGCGGCTGGAGCGTGACCATCGACGGAAAAATTCTCGAGATGCAGTCGCTTCCGGCGTCGGAATGCATCCGCTTCGTGGACTGGCTGCGGGGCAACGGCATTCCGTGGGCAATTTCACCGGAAAACGAAAAGCTGTGCGTGACGAGCGACAGGAATTATCTGTCCCTCGCGCCGGAAAACTATTTTCCCGTACTCTGGGATCCGAGATACGATTACCATGTCCTCGACCATCTGTACAAGGTCTATTTCCGCTGTCCGATCGGCGAAGAGGAACAGATGCAGTCGGGCGAGCTGCCGCTCGTCCGCTATAACCCCGAAATCGTTTTTGTCGAGCCGAAGGAAAAGCAGCGCGGCATTCGAAAGGTGCAGGAGCTGTACCATATCCCGGACGAGGATATCGTCGTATTCGGTGACGGCATGAACGACCTGTGTATGTTCGGTCAGGGCTGGCTGTCCATTGCGATGGGAAATGCGCGAGACGCGCTCAAGGCAAAAGCTGACTACATCACGACCGACGTAGACAAGGACGGCCTGTGGAATGCCTGCAAGCATTTCGGCTGGATTTAAGGAGAACAATATGCTGTTTGATACCCATGCGCACTATGATGACGAACGCTTCGACGAGGACCGCGACGCGCTGCTCGCGTCCATGCCGGAAAACAACGTCGGTCTGATCCTGAACCCCGGCTGCGATGCAGAAACCTCACGTAAGGCAGTCAGCTACGCAAACCGTTATCCGTTTGTTTATGCTGCGGTCGGCCTGCATCCGGAGAATATCGAGGATGGATGGACGCAGGCACTGGATGAAATCCGCACACTCGCGCAGAGCGAGCCTCGTGTTCGTGCCATCGGAGAGATCGGTCTGGATTATTACTGGGAGAAGGAAGAGCGTGCGCGCGCACGGCAGCAGGTTGTTTTCGCTCGTCAGATGGAGCTGGCGCGCGAGCTGAAGCTGCCGGTCATTGTCCATGACCGTGATGCCCACGCCGACTGCATGGAGATCACGCGCCGCTATCCCGATGTGATCGGAGTATATCACTGCTATGCCGGTCATATTGAAATGGCGCGTGAGCTGCTTGAGCGCGGCTATTATCTGTCCTTCACCGGCGTTATCACCTTTAAAAATGCGAAAAAAGCGATCGAAGTCATCCGCGAGGTGCCGATCGAGCGGCTGATGGTCGAGACCGACTCGCCCTACATGGCGCCCGAGCCGTTCCGAGGCCACCGAAATTCGTCACTTTACATTTACCGAATGGCCGAGAAGATTGCAGAGATCAAGGGTATGCCGGTCGAGGATGTCGAACGTATCACGACCGAAAACGGCAGACGCCTGTTCGGCATCGTATAAAAAACTTTGCCTTTTTGTGTTGACAGACTGTAAAAAATGGTATATAATCATCGTGTTGATAGTCATTATCGGCAGATGATTTGGGGGCGTAGCTCAGCTGGGAGAGCGCCACACTGGCAGTGTGGAGGTCAAGAGTTCGATCCTCTCCGTCTCCACCAGATCAAACCGCTTGTTCCGTTGGAATGGGCGGTTTTTCTTTTGACCGCAGCCGCATTTACATGACGATGCCTTTGCGCGAAATACCCTCCTTGCAAGTCGCAAAAAGCCCTCACAGAGCTTTCTTCTCTCTGCGAGGGCTTTTCTATATAATTGATTAAACGTGAATTCCTGTCTGCGGCATCTGCCATGCAAAATGATCACAGTGCAGCAGTTCTTCTGCCCGTTCAGAGCATGGACTGGACAGATATTCGTTATAAAGCGCCTTAACAGCCGGGTTTTCGTGCGAAAAACGAAGTTCCGCTTTTTCGTCGAGCGAGAACAGCACACCGCCGCGCGAAGCCGCTTTTTCGCGGTCGCTGCCATCTACCGGCTGGCCTCCGCCGCCTGCACAGCCGCCGGGGCAGGCCATGATCTCGACAAATTCGTAGTGAACCTCGCGCCGTTTGATCGCACGGATCAGATGACGCGCGTTCGCAAGACCGCTCGCCACCGCGCAGTGAATGGTCGTTCCTGCGAGGTCGAACGCAGCCTCGCGCCACGGACGGCTCTCATTTTCTGCCGCACGCACCTCGCAGAATGCATCTGCGGACGGATTTTCACCGGTGGTGAGGAAGTATGCGGAGCGGAGCGCGGCCTCCATAACGCCGCCGGTCGCACCAAAGATAACGCCGGCGCCTGAGCCGTTGCCAAGCGGATCGTCGAACGGAGAATCCGCCAGCTGCTCCACATCAATGTGCTCGGCGCGCACGATACGGGCAAGTTCGCGCGTCGTCAGCACCAGATCCACATCACTGCCCGCGCCGGCAGACTGCATGCCGGGGAGCTCGCGCTCGGCTTTCTTTGCAATGCAGGGCATGATAGAAATACTGTAAACGTTTTCCGGTTCAATGCCCAGGCGATGAGCCAGCCAGCTCTTTGCCACCGCGCCGAACATCTGCTGCGGAGACTTCGCCGTAGACAGGCGTCCGGTCATTTCCGGGTACTGGCTTTTGAGAAAACGAACCCAGCCGGGGCAGCACGAGGTGAACATCGGCTGGTCCTTGAGGTCTCCGGCATTGAGACGCTGGAGCAGCTCCGTTCCTTCCTCCATGATAGTGAGGTCGGCCGAGAACGTCGTATCGAATACATAATCCGCTCCCAGACTGCGCAGCGCCGCAACGAGCTGACCGACCGTGGCTCTGCCGGTCGGCATGCCGAAGGCTTCGCCCCATGCTGCACGCACTGCCGGAGCGATCTGAACGACCGTGAGCCTGCCCTCAGCGCCAAGAGCGGAATACGCTTTGGCTGTGTCGTCGCGCTCGCGCAGAGCGCCGGTGGGACAGTGGGTGATGCACTGGCCGCACAGCGAACAGTCCGCCTCCTTGATAAAGCGGTTTCCGGAAACGTCAATGGTCGTGCGCGAGCCGGAACCGCTGACGTCCCAGATGGAGAGCGACTGCACCTTGTCGCATACCTGAACGCAGCGCATGCACTTTATGCACTTGTTGATGTCGCGATAGAGGGGGAACGTTGTCGTCCAGAAGCTCTTTTTGCCGACCGCGAGGTCGCTCTTGTACGGAACGGACAGCACGCCGAGATCGTTCGAGATCTTCTGAAGCTGGCACGAACCGGAGCGGACACAGGTCGCGCACTTATTGTCATGCTGCGATAGAATCAGCTCAACATTGGTGCGGCGCGCCTCGCGCACGCGCGGCGTATTGGTATGGATCACCATTCCTTCCTGAACGACATTGTTGCACGAGGGGACGAGCTTGCCCTCGCCCTCGACCTCAACGCAGCACACGCGGCAGGCGGAGATTTCATTGATGTCCTTGAGATAGCACAGGCTCGGAATTTCAATGCCGACAGAGGCCGCCGCTTCCAGAATGGTCGTGCCTTCGGGTACAGATACCGCGATCTTGTCTATTGTCAGGTTTACCATTTGTTCGTTCGACCTCCCTTGAAAATACCGTAGCCGAAATGATCACAGCGCAGGCAGCGCGAGGTCTCCTGCTGCACCTCCTGCTCGGTCATGCCGCACTTGACCAGCTCAAAGTTGCCCACGCACTCCTCAAACGGACGGTTGTGCAGCTCGATGCGGCCGCAGGCCGGCAGATTGGTCAGATGGGGTGCCGGGATTTCAACATCAGACTGGATGACATGATGGAACCCGAGATGCGCGTCGATGTTCGCAGCTGCAACCTTGCCGGCTGCTACCGCACGGATCACCGTCGCAGGTCCGGTAACTGCGTCGCCGCCTGCGAATACGTGCGGCGTATTGGGGACGAAGGCGTCCGAGGAAGCCTTGATCTTGCCGCGCTCGAGCGGCATGACCTGTGCAAACGGACGGGCGTCGATCGCCTGACCGATCGCAACGATAACGATGTCGCACGGCGTGCGCAGCAGCGGTGCATCGGCGTCATACGGCCGCGGACGGCCGTCCGAGCCATAGGGGCCGATGACCTGCGGGCGCGTCCAGAGCGCGGCAACATGACCGTTCTCGTCCGCCTCGATGTGGTCGGGCGCCTGAAGCTGAAGGATCTGACAGCCCTCTGCCTGTGCGTCCTCGATCTCCTCGTTCAGCGCGGTCATATCCGAGATGCGGCGGCGGTAGACACAGGTGACAGACGCCGCGCCGAGACGCAGCGCAGTACGGGTCGCATCCATCGAGACATTGCCGCCGCCGATGACGCAGACGCGCTTTCCGCGGAAGTCGGGCACGCGGCCCTCACCGATGTCGCGCAGCAGCTGCACCGCCGCATGAACGCCGACACTGTTTTCGCCATCGATGCCGATCTTCTTGTCGTTATGCGCGCCGATGGAGATGTAAACCGCGTCATACTGGTTTTCGATCTCGGAGAACTCAATATCACGGCCGATTGCGGTATCAGTATGTACCTCGATGCCGGTCGAGAGGATAAACTCGATGTCGCGATCCAGCTTTTCCTGCGGCAGACGGTAGTCCGGAATGCCGTATCGCAGCATGCCGCCGAGCTGCGGACGCTGGTCGTATACAACGACCCTGTGTCCCATCAACGACAGAAAATAAGCCGCAGACAGACCGCCCGGACCGCCGCCGATAACGGCAATGCTCTTTCCGGTGGACGGCGCACAGGGCGGAGGCGTCATATCGGTCGCGTGATCGCACGCAAAGCGCTTGATGCCGCAGATGTTCACCGCGTCGTCCACCATGCTGCGGCGGCAGCGCGCCTCGCACGGATGCTCGCAGACATAGCCGCAGACCGTGGGGAAGGGGTTGTCCTTGCGGATCAGACGAACCGCATCATTATAACGTCCCGCACGCACGAGCGCGATATAGCCCGGAATATCGACGCCGGCAGGGCAGAGCGCCACACAGGGTACCGGATGGTCCCAGCCGAACAGGCAGCGGCCATGCTCAACATGCGACATATAGTCGTCACGGAAGCCCTGCACGCCCTGGAGCACCATGCGCGCCGCCTCGTAGCCGATGGCGCAGTCCGCCGTGTCCTGAATAACGCGCGCGGTCTTTTCAATAAGGTCAATCGTCTCCGGCGTCGCAGTCGAGTCCAGCACGCTTTCCAGCAGCTCGGTCAGCTGACCCAGACCAATGCGGCACGGAACACATTTGCCGCAGGTCTGTGCATGGCTCAGGCGCAGGAACGAAAGCGCCATATCCACCGGACAAAGTCCCGGAGGACTTGCGCTGATACGCCTTTCTACGTCGCGATAAAGCCCCTCGACAACGGTTTCTGCACGTCCCGGTGTCTCGATTGATAAACGGCTCATATTATTCCTCCCTTCCCGTTGTGGGAAATATACATAAAATGATATTCTTTTTTATGATAAATGTCAATCATCTTTACCGCATGGAGAAATTTTTTTACTCAATCGTATCAGATGCTTGACAGAAGCGCGTCCTATTTGATATACTACTATGGTGTTAAATGCCGATATATCCGGGTGTAGCGCAGTTGGTAGCGCGCCTGCTTTGGGAGCAGGATGCCGCAGGTTCGAATCCTGTCACTCGGACCAGACGAAAAGTTCTGTAAACAGCTTTGTTTGCGGAACTTTTTCTTTTATTCCGGCTGTGAATGTTCTGATGCTCGGTTTTGCTGATTTCGACTTTATTCGCCGGAATGCGGTTTTTTAGGGTTTTTTGGGGGTGTTAGATGTGGGACTAAGTGTGTCATCTCTATTATTCGCATTTCGCGCAGGCAGTATATCCTGCCTCTTTCGCGTCAGCAAGCGGCATCTGCACCGCACGCTTTCCGATATACTGACAGCCCTCGTTATGGTACCTTGAGCCGGACGGCGTAACGTAGACCATCGGTCCTGCCGCTCCTGCGTCCGCGCCGGACTGCGCCGCCTGCTCCAGCCGGCTGTTCAGCTCATCGATTTGCGCGGTCATTTCATCTACCTGCTCTTGAAGCTCAGCAGCAGCGGCAGCGGCATTTTTCGCGTCGCTCTGCGTAACAGAAAGCTGCTCGCGCAGTGCATCGTTCTCCTCAAGCAGAGCGCCCGCGCGGTCAGATGCGTCCCAGAAGAAAAATCCGAGCACGGCGCAGCCGGCAGCGAACACCGCACAGAGTACTGTTTTTACGGCATTAAGCTTATCTTTCATCCGAAATGCCTCCTTTTCTCCATTATATCGGCTGCTGTATGCCTTGTCAATCAACTGTCATATCTTTTTCACGGCTCACATACCGTATTGACAGGAGCAGCAGTGCAAAGGAGGAGATTTCAAGAATGGAACTGGAGCAGAAACGCATTGTCTATTGCAGGCGGCAGCTGGCGCAGACAAGCGCCTGTACCGAAACAGCGGACTGCATTGTGCCGGATGCTTTTCCTGATGTAGGGCGTGTCGTGTATGCCTGCGGAACGGCCGCCATCGGAGATCACGCACCGCAGAACGGCCGCCTTCTTATCTCAGGCACGGTTCAGACGGTCATTTTGTACGAGCCGGAAAACGGCGGCGGTCTGCGGCGTCTGGAGGTGCCGCTCAGCTTCGCGCACATCGAAGAATGTGCGCAGCTCGACAGCAGCTCGGTCTGTCTGGTGGAATGCCGTGTGAGCGCGGTCGAGGCCTCGGTCGTCAACAGCCGCAAGCTGAGCATTGCGGCCGATCTTGTACTGACAGCCGAATGCTACGACAAAACAGCCTGCGATTATACAGAAAACATTACAGACGATCATCTCGAGCTGCTTTCGGAGACCTGTGAAGCGGTTCTGCCCGACGAAGCGCAGCTTTTTTCGTTCTCCGTTCTGGAGGACATCCCGGTCGAGGAAACAGACGGTCTTTCGCTTCTCAAGCAATCCTGTACGCTGCAGATCACTGAATGCCGCGCGATGCGCGACCGCATCGTCGTGCGCGGAGAGGCGGCTCTGCGGTGTCTGGTGATGCAGCTTGACGAAGCGGTCCGCACGATCAGTAAAACCACACCCTTTACGCAGGTATTCGAACTGACGGGAGCGGTCGAGGAGGATACGCCCGACGCGCAGCTCACGGTACGCAGTCTCGAATGCCGCATCGCAGCCGACCATTCGCTGTCCTGCACAGTGAATGCGGACGCACTGGTCCTGCTGCGGCGCAGTCATACGCTGCACTGCATTACGGATTTTTATCTGCCGGGCGTCCTGCTGAAGACCCGGGAGGACAGTGCCAGCCTGTACAGCAGCCCGGAGCCGCAGCCGTTTTCTGCCGAATCCGTCGAAAGCATCCAGACCGCGGCGCATATCTCTCATGTGATCTGTGCGGATGCGGTATGCTGCGGCGTGCGGGCGGCAGAAAAGGGATTGCAGATCTCCGCCTCGGTGCAGGTGCTCTGTCTCGACGATGAACAACGCCTTTGCAGTGTGCAGCGTGTCCTGCCGCTGACCTTTACCGGCATCGAAGCTGGCACCTGTCTGCGCCCGTCGCTGTCCGTTCGTGCGCAGACGGTCGGGGAGCGCGGACTGACGCTGACCGTTACAGCGGAGGGAGAGTGCGAGCGCGAGACACCGCTGACGCTGCGCCATCTGTGCTCGGTCGAGCAGACAGCACGGCAGGCGGACACGGGCGTGACGCTGCTCGTGCGCCATATCGCGGGGGAAACACGGCTGTGGGATATTGCAAAGGACTGCGGAAGCACACGGGCGGCGATCTGCGCGGCGAACGACCTGCCATCTGACACGGCAGCTGTTTCGGACACCATGCTGCTCGTTCCGCTGCGGATCTGAAAGGTGGTAGCGTATGGAGAACGGAATCTATCACGACATCAGCACGCGAACCGGCGGTGATATTTACATCGGCGTCGTCGGGCCGGTTCGCACCGGCAAATCAACCTTTATCAAGCGCTTTATGGAGACCATGGTCCTGCCCGGCATGGAAAACATGTACAAACGGGAGCGGGCGCGTGACGAGCTGCCGCAGTCCGGCGCCGGACGCACCATTATGACTGCCGAGCCAAAATTCGTGCCCGAGGAGGCGGCAGAGATCGCACTTCCCGAAGGCGGCGTCTGCCGCGTGCGGCTCGTGGACTGCGTTGGCTATCTGGTCGAGGGGGCGCTCGGCAGCATGGAGAATGATACGCCGCGCATGGTCTCGACGCCGTGGCGGGAGGAGCCGATGACGCTTGCAGAAGCTGCGGAGATCGGCACCCACCGCGTCATCGGAGAGCATTCAACGATCGGTCTTGTCATCACGACAGACGGCAGCTTTACCGATATTCCGCGCGAAAGCTATATCCCGGCTGAGCGGCGCGTCATCAAGGAGCTGCAGGAGCTCGGCAAGCCGTTTCTCGTGATCGTGAATTCCTCGGAGCCGACAGGGGAGCGCGCAGAAAAGGCTTGCAGCTTCGTGCGCGAGCAGTATGGCGTCGAGCCGATCGCTGCAAACTGTGCAGATTTGAACGAGACCGGTATCTCTGAAATTTTACAGCAAGTTTTATATGAATTTCCGCTCTGCGAGCTCGGTCTCGTACTTCCACGCTACATTGCCGCCCTGCCGCCGCAGTCCGAGGTGCAGCGCAGCATCTACCGCACGATCCGCGAAGCCGCCTCATCTGAAAGCCGCATGCGCGATCTTGCCGGCATCTGTGATACGCTGTGCGAAAGCGAGTATATCGCATCCGCCGCAGCGCAGCAGCTCGATCTCGGCTGCGGCACGGCACGCATTCGCGCAGAAGTCCCGGATAGTGTTTTCTACGGCATCGTGGAGCAGGAGACCGGCGTGCATATCACGGACGCCGCCGACCTTATTTCCGTTCTGCGCGATTTTGCCGGAATCCGGCAGCGCTATGAACGTCTGCACGGCGCGCTCGATCAGGTCCAGCAGACCGGCTACGGCATCGTCATGCCCTCGACCGAGGAGCTGACGCTCGAGGAACCCGAGATCGTCCGTCAGGGCGGCCGCTACGGTGTGCGCCTGCGCGCCTCCGCGCCGTCCATCCATCTGCTGAGCGCCAACATCCGCGCTGAGGTCAATCCGATCGTTGGTTCGGAAAAACAGTCTGAGGAGCTTGTGCATTATCTGCTCAGCGAGTTTCGCGACGCGCCCGAAAAGATCTGGGAAACTAACATCTTCGGCAAATCGCTCAGCGAGCTGGTGCGGGAGGAACTGAGCCACAAGCTCAGCCGTATGCCGGATGACGCGCGCAGCAAGATACGTGAAACACTCGAGAAGATCATCAACGAAAACGCAGGCGGTCTGATCTGCATCATATTGTGACAAACAGGGGCATTTCCGCGCAGCAGACGGAGATGCCCCTGTGCCGTCTTAAAAGTTGGTGACAATTCGTCCGCCCGGCTTGAAAGAAAGAGGTGGTTGTGGTACACTTTACATGTAAGAATACAGTCATTTTTTCATGGCTGTCGACAGTTGTTTGGAGGTGTCCGCGTGGACAAACTGGTAGTCATTATAAACGGCAGCGGGGGAGTCGGAAAGGATACGGTATGCGAGGCAGCAGCCGCCTTCTGGAAGACGAGAAACATCTCGTCCATCACGCCCATTCTGCAGGTCGCACGCGCCGCAGGCTGGGATGGTGTCAAAACCCCGGCGTCCCGACGTTTTCTTTCCGAGCTCAAGCAGAGCTGCTCCGAATTCAACGATCTTCCGTTCCGCTACTGCACAGAGCAGCTTGAAGCGTTCCGCCGGAGCGATGAGCAGCTGCTTTTCGTACATATCCGTGAGCCGGAAGAGATCGCCCGTTTTCGGGAGGCCGCAGGCGAGGAATGCCGCACGCTGCTCGTGACCCGTCCTGCACTGGAGCAGGCACGCGGTGCGCTCGGCAACCGCTCGGATGACGGCGTAGCCGGCTATCAGTATGACCGCGTATTTGTCAACGACGGCGCGCTCGACGCACTGCCGGACAAGGTTCGCGCTTTCTTCGCGGACTGGCTGAAAAACACACAGTAAAGGCAAAGGATAGAAAGGATTTTTCAAATGAGCGATGAGAAAAAAACGGGCAGACGAAAGCCCGGCGGCTCCGATCCGCTTGAGCAGACGAAAAAGCTCGACAGCGCGGCGGTAAACGCCGCCAACGAGACGGCGGACAATGGGGGAGCTGCCGTGAAGCCGGAAGCCGGGCCGTCAGCGCAGAACGCACCTGCGCCCAGACGCAACCGGTACGCAGACAAGATGAACAAGGGCAAAAAAAAGCTGAACAAAAAGGCGCGTATCGCCATCGCAGCGGGACTTGTCGTGATCGCAGCCGCAGCAGGCGTATTTTTCGTCAGACACGCGCGGCAGACCGATACCGGCGACACCACGATCCAGACGGCCGAGGCGACGCGCGGAACGCTTGAAACCTACGTCGAGGGCAGCGGCACGACCTCAGCCCGCAAGCGTGAGGAGCTCGGCCGCGACATCAAGGGCAAGGTTTCTCAGGTTCTTGTCACCGAGGGCGATGAGGTCGTTACCGGTCAGCTTCTCGTTGCGGTCGATCCGACTGAAACGCGCAAGGAGCTCGATGCCGCGCAGAAAGAGCTTGTCGATGCGCAGCGCACCGTTGCAGAGGCGCAGAACACGGTAACGCAGGCGCAGAATGCGCTCGTTTCCGCGCAGAACAAGCTCAACCATCTCAATGTTACCGCGCCGATCACCGGCCGGTTTGTGGCGGCGGCCGATTCAAACGGCAATGCGACGACCTACCGTGTCGGCGAGCAGATCAGCGAGGGTCAGACGCTCGGCTGCATGGTAAACGACAGACAGATGAAGCTGTCCATCTACTTCAGCGCGGCATACAGCGGTTCGATCAAGGCCGGACAGTACGCATCGGTCTCCATTCCGTCCGCGATGAGCGAGGTCGGCGGCACGGTCAGCAGCGTGGAGTCGAGCAGCCACATATCGAGCGACGGCGTAAAGCTCGTGCGCGTTAATATCACGGTCAACAACCCCGGCACGCTCACCAAGGGAATGGCCGCGACCGCGACCGTAAACGCAGGAGCTGCGGGCGTGATCTATCCGGCGGAGTCCGGTTCGCTCGAATACATCAGCGAAATTGCTGTGACAAGTAAGGTCTCCGGCACGATCACTGCATACAGCGGCACAGGAAACTATTCCGCAGGCGCGGCAATTATGCGCATGACGAGCGACGCGCTCCAGGACGAGGTAAAGAACGCCCAGAGCTCGATCTCCTCTGCGCAGAGCACGGTCGTTTCCGCGCAGACTGCCGTTGCGGACAAGCAGGCCCGCATTTCCGAGCTTCAGCTGCTGATCGCGCAGGCGACCGTCGTCTCTCCGATCGACGGCGTCGTCGTTACAATGAATGCCGTAGAGGATCAGGAGGTCAGCGGCGCCGACCCGCTCGTTGTTGTCGCTGATCTGAGCAATATTATCGTCAATGCTTCCATCATGTCCACCGATATGGGCGCGGTACAGACTGGCCAGCCGGCGACCATGAGCATGTATAATTCGGACGGCTCGCAGCTTGAGCTGACCGGCACGGTCGAGTCGGTTGCGCTCGAGCCGGACAAGAACTCCAGCGGCGGGCAGGGCAGCATGCCGACCTTCTCGGCGGTCATCTCGGTCGAGCCGATCGACGGTCAGTCCATCCACAGCGGCATGACGGTCGACTACAAGATCACGACAGCCTCTTCCGAGGACTGTCTGACCGTTCCGTCCTCGGCTATCGTCAACACAGAGGAGGGAACTGCGGTATTTGCAAAGCCGCTGACCGACGAAAACGGAAATGAAATCCCGTTTGACGAGACCATCCCCATCCCGGAGGGCACCGAGGGCATTCCGGACGGATTCCAGCTTGTGCCTGTCGAAATCGGCATTGCCGACTCGACCAACACCGAAATCCTGTGGGGCATTGACGAAGGAACAACGGTATTTCTTGCGGGACCGACCGATCTCTACGCCGATATGAATGCCATGGGCATGGGATAACAGGAGGCAGTGATATGTGGAGGGAGAATACGTTTTCCATGCGCTCCGAACAAGGGGGTGAGGAGCGCAGCGAGCTGCTGATCGATGTACAGCAGATGAGCAAGATATACAACGAGGGACGCGAAAACGAAGTGCGTGCGCTCGACAATATCTCGCTTTCCGTCCAGTGGGGCGAATTTCTGTGCATTCTCGGTCAGTCCGGCTCGGGCAAAAGCACGCTGATGAACATTCTCGGCTGTCTGGATATTCCGACCTACGGGACCTATTATCTGGACGGGCAGCCGGTGAGCGACATGAAGCCTTCCGTACTCGCAGGCATTCGAAACCGCGAGATCGGCTTCATTTTTCAGGGATTCAATCTAATTCCGGCGCTGACAGCGATCGAGAACGTCGAGCTGCCGCTCATTTACCGCGGCATCGGCAGGGAGGAGCGCAGACAGCTTGCCGCTGACGCGCTCTGCTCGGTGGGGCTCGAAAAGCGCATGGATCACCGCCCGGGTGAGATGTCCGGCGGCCAGCAGCAGCGCGTTGCTATCGCACGCGCCGTGGCGGCAAAGCCGCCCATCATCATGGCGGACGAGCCGACCGGCAATCTGGACTCCGCCTCGGGCCTCGACATTATGCGCAAGCTGACCGCGCTCAATGAGGAAGGCACCTCGATCATCCTCATCACGCACGACAACAAGCTCGCACAGATGGCAAAACGAATCGTCACCATTCAGGACGGCCGCATCGTCAGCGACCGGGCGAGCGAGGGGGTGAGGATGTGAACTGGACTCAGACCGTTCGCATGGCTTTCAAATCCATACTCAACAACAAGATCCGCTCGCTGCTGACCATGCTCGGCATTATCATCGGCGTCGCGTCCGTCATCGCCATCGTCGCGTCCATCCAGGGCACGACCAAGCTGCAAAAGCTCCAGTACGAGGCGATGGGCGCGAACCGCATCGACGTCTACGCCTGGGGCGCGCGTAACAAGGACTGGCAGGAGTTCGAGGAATACCTTGATTCTCTCGATGAGGTCGCCGCATGGTCGCCGCAGTCGCAGTACTGGGACTGGCAGAACGGCGGCGTGCAGTACCGCAGCAAGAAAATGGACTCGAACGGCTCGGACAGCGGCTATCTTCAGATGTATTTCGTCAACGAACACTACGGTGAGGTTACGAGCATGTCGATCTCTGCAGGGCGCGACCTGACAGAGGCGGACTGCAAGAGCCGCGCACGGGTATGTGTGATCGGCGAGACGCTGCGCAAGTATTTCTTCGGCGCGATGAGCCCGATCGGACAGGAGCTCCGCATCGGCGGCAAGAGCTTCGAGATTGTCGGCGTTTATGCAGGCAAATACGGCGGCAAGCTCAACACGAATGATCAGATGCTCATCATGCCGTACACGCTGCAAAGCCTGATGATGAGCTCACAGGGCATGAGCGACCATCAGTACATCATCAAGGCCGAAAATGCCGAGGACATCCAGACGCTCACCGAACAGACGCTCCCGGAGTTCATGCAGCCGCGCTGCGAGGTAAACGGCGGCTATTTCAGCGCCTACTCGAACAGTCAGTCTCAGCAGCAGCAGGAGGCCTCGAGCAACCTGATGGCGCTGCTCGGCGGCGGCATCGCGAGCATCTCGCTTCTGGTCGGCGGCATCGGCATCATGAATATCATGCTCGTGTCCGTTACCGAGCGCACACGAGAAATCGGCATCCGCATGGCGATCGGCGCGCGCAAGCGCGACATCATCGGTCAGTTCCTTGTGGAAGCGGCGGTCGTGAGCTGCTGCGGCGGCATCATCGGCATTGTGCTCGGCTGCTTTGCCTCGGCGGTGCTCGGCAGGTTCATGCTTGCCCGTCAGCTCCAGCAGAATATGTATCTGCCGAACGTAGAACAGTTCACCGTGCTGCCAAGTGTGGGTCTTGTGCTCGGTGCGTTTCTGTTTTCCGCTCTGCTCGGCATCATCTTCGGTCTGTACCCTGCCAACAAGGCATCCAATCTTCAGCCGGTCGATGCGCTGCGCACGCAATAAGAGAAAGGTAAGAATAGATATGAAAAAACGTTTTATCAGCCTGTGTCTGACACTGGCTCTTACGGCGGCACCTGCCGGAGCGGCTTTCAGTGATATTTCGAGCGGCTCACTTCAGCAGACAGCCTCCATTCTCGGCTCGCTCGGCATCATGCAGGGCACAGGAAACAATCGCTTTGAGCCGAACCGTCCGCTGACCCGGGCAGAATTCTGCAAGCTCGCCGTCACCGCCATGGGCATTGACGATGCAAGTCCCTATGCCAGCTACACGATCTTCCCGGATGTGCACGCCTCGCACTGGGCGGCGCGATACGTCAATGCGGCGCTCCGCCACCCGGATTTCAAGGACAACTACATCATCCGCGGCTATGCCGACGGCACATTCGGTCCGGACAGACAGCTGACCTACGGCGAGGTATGCACCATGCTGCTTCGCATGCTCGGCTACAAGGAGAGCGACATCGGCCCGTTCTGGCCGGCGGACTACATCGCGCAGGCGAACGCACTCGGCCTGACGCAGGGCGTGTCCATCAAGGACGCCAAAACACCTGTCACCCGTGCGGACGCCGCGACCATGCTGCTCAATACGCTCGGCACCTCGACGCGCTCGGACGGACAGGAGGGCTCGCCCCTCATCAGCCGTGTTTCATCCTCGACGGTTGAAAACTGCATTCTCCTCGAAACCAGCGAAACCGACAGCTCGCTTGCGGCAGACGAAGCGCTTTTCTATGAAAACGGCACGCTCTCTGCGCGCAAGACCGCAGGCAAACTCGACCGCAGCCTGATCGGCGTATACGGCACGCTCGTTATTGGCAAAAAGGGCGATAACGTCGCCGTCGGCGTCGTACCCGACACCGCGAGCAGACAGGAGACCTACGAGGTCGTAAATGCAGCCGCTGACCGCATCGTGACCAAAACCGGCGCCTTCCGGCCGAACCGCGACACGCCGACTTATATTTCGCGCGACAGCTCTGCCGAGGACAGCAAGCTCAAATCGCTGGCCGAGGTCTGGTCGTCCATTCTGCCGGGTGACACGCTGCACGCTTACTACAACGAATACGGCTCGCTTGCGCTGCTGGCTGTCCTGCCCGGCACGAGTATTTCTCACGCCAACACCTTCGTTTACGGTATTGCCACCTCGGCAAACATCCCGAGCGAATACAAGATCGTCAAGAATGGGGCTGTCATCGACCCGTCCGGCCTGAAAAAGTATGATGTCGTGACGCTCGACGCCGCGAACAGACAGGCGCTGGTCTCGGATACCCGTGTGAGCGGCCGCTATAGTGAGGGCGGCCCAACCGTCAGCTATCCGCAGGAGGTCAAGGTATACGGCAATTCGTTCCGGATTTCCGACAGCGCCGCGGCCTTCTTCAAAGATATGAAGCTCAAGGATTACATCACGCTCCTGTTCGACGCAGACGGAAACGTCGCGGCAGCGTACCCGCGGAGCACGGTCTCGGCTGATATGCAGGGCATCGTGACCGCGATCGACGAGAGCAAGGCAACGGTCACGCTGACGAACGGCATTACGCTTCGAAATATGGACATCGACAAGCTGGATAAGCCGACCGCGCTCATGGGACGTCTGGTCTCGGTCAGCACGAACGGCGACAAGGCCGTCCTCACCAGACGCACGCTCTCGGGCAAAACCTCCGGTGAATGGTCGCTTTCGGACGGAAAGCTCGGTTCGAAACCGGTCTCCTCGCGTGTTAACGTCTATGAAGAGGTTCTGTCCGGCGCACCGCTTTCGCGCATTGCACTCTCCGACATTTCGCTTGCCAAGGTTCCCTCGTCCGACATCCGTTATACTGTTACCGACAGCGCAGGCACGATCACGACCGTCATTCTCGGCGATGTGACCGGCGACAGCTGGCTGTATGGTATGGGATATGGCGAAAAAATCAAAGACGATTCGCATTTCGATGAACCTGGTGATGACGACATTGTCAATAATAAAAAATGGAGCCTTTATTCCGACGAAGAAAAGAAGAAATATCGTGATGAGCACACCTCCTATTCTTATATTGAGTCTGTTGTCCTTCGTCACTGGTCGGACGGCAAGGAAATAAAGGATAAATTTAAGGTTCTGAGCCTTCCGAGCGGTCTCTCCGGTGGCCCGATCGCAGTTCCGAAGGGGTATTCGACCGATGAAAGCATCGTAAACACCTCGCTCGACATCAAAAAGCTCAAGCTCATCGACACGGTTGACCGCACGGCTTTCGACGGCGCTTCCGGCGTCCGCACGAAGGACGGCTACTATGCGCTTGCCGATCAGCTCGGCATTTACGACACGGAAAACCGTGAATTCATCGCTACGCTCCAGAGTGTGAAATCGAACTACACGAAATTCGCACTGTACGCGAACGATACGGCCGAGGACGGCGGCAAAATCCGCATCATCACCGTCTCGAACAAGTAAATCTCTGCGGCTCCTGCCCTTGCGGCGGGAGCCGTACTTGTTTATCCCGGCGGCTTATGGTATACTGATTAATGAAAAAACGCTCTGCTGCGGCAGGAGAGACGGGGGAGAGGCCATGTTCGAGCGACCGCTGCTGTATCTTGTGCCCCCGTATGCCGCGACACTGCTCATCGCGGTGCGTTTCGGGCTCGTCCCGTCACCGTTCCTGTGCCTTCCTGTGCTCACTGTGCTGCTGATCGGCGCAGCATTCGCCGTCAGGCATCGCCGAGCGTTTACCGTCCTCGCCATGCTGTGCGCCGCAGTCTTTGCGCTCGTACAGCTGTCGCTCTGCGACAGGTATCTTGCACAGCCCGTCCGCGAGCTGAACGGCCGCAGCGCAGTCGTTCGAGCGACGGTTTTGCAGGATGCCTCGGTCTATGAGGACAGCCAGCGCGCTGAGCTTCGCGTTGAACCGAACCGTTATCTGCGCCGCAGTTTCCGCACCTTCTGCTATCTTCCGCTGAGTGATACACCACTCTGCGCCGGAGACCGCATCGAAGCACATGTGACATTTTACCGCAGTAATCCCGACCGGGAACGCTCGCTTGCGGCGGACGGCTGCTTTATCGCCGCATTCTCCACCAAGAACAAGAGCGGTGATGTGATCGGCTTCGAACGTCTCGGCTCCGCGTCCGGCAGTCCGCGGTATTTGCCGCAGCGCATCGCGCGCTTCTGCAAAAATGCGGTTTCCGCAGCGCTGCCTGAACGGGAAGCCGGACTGCTGCGCGGTCTGCTGCTGGGCGACCGCACCGGCATGTCTGATGACGATACACTGTCCTTCCGCATGGCTGGACTCAGCCATCTTGTCGCGGTTTCCGGACTGCATGTCGGCTATCTTGCGGCGTTCTGTTTCGTGCTGCTCGGCAGAAAATGGGGTGTTTATCTCTCGCTGCCGCTCATTCTGCTGTTTGTACCGGTTGCAGGCGCGACGCCCTCCGTCATCCGCGCCGCCGTCATGTACGGTATTACAGCGCTCGGTTTTATCCTGCGTCGGGACGTCAATCCCAAGCTGTCTCTCATGGCGGCGCTTGCGCTGCTCCTGCTGCTGAACCCTTACGCCGCCGCAGGCGCCGGTCTCCAGCTTTCGTTCTCCGCGACGCTCGGTCTTATCCTGTTCGCGTCCTCCATGCAGCACAGACTGCTCGCGCCGTTCGCGGAATGTGCGCGTCTGACGCGTCGGCTGCTTGCCTTTCCGGCAGGGGCGCTCTCGTGCACGGTCTGCGCCTCAATCTTCACACTGCCGGTCTCGCTCGCCTGTTTCGGACGCGCGTCTCTGCTTTCTCTGCCTGCAAATCTTCCGGCGGCCGCACTCACGGGTGTGTGCTTCGTCTTTGGTTATCTGCTGTGCGCCGTTTCGGCGTTTTGCCCGGCAGTCCTGCCGGTTTTCGCCGTTCCGCTGCGGCTGATGCTGCGCTTTCTGCTGATTCTTGCTGAACGCATTTCATTGCTCCCGTTCGGCTCGATCGACCTCAGCCGTCCGCTCGGTATTGCGGCGATCGCACTTGCCGGAGGCGCTGTTATCGTCTGGCTGACCGCAGGCTCACGCATTCGGTGGCGCATCGTGCTGCCGCTTGTCTGCTGCACGGTCGGCGGGCTGTTTCTCACAGACGCCGTTCTCCGAACTGGGGAGTACAGCGTAACATACCTGCCCTGCGGTTCGGGACAGGCGGTTATCCTCTCGGATACACGCGGTCATGCGACGCTCATCGACTGTGCAGGTACCTCGCGCAGCGCTGCGGCACTGACGCACGAATGGATGCGTCTGAACGGGGTGCCGCGCATCGACACGCTCATTCTCACAGCGGTCGACATGGGGCACGCCCGCGACCTGCCGCAGCTGATGGAAAACGTCAGGGTCGAGCGCATTCTTATTCCGTCCGGCTGCACCGAGACTGCGAAGAATATAGAGCTTCTGCGGCTATGTGAGCAGTATCAAGCCGAGGAGATTTCCGAACCGCAGTCCATCATCGGTGCGGCGGCGCCCGTTTCCGTTTTCCCCGTTGCCGAGGGGAAGCTCGGCGTCTGTATCGCGGACAAGGTTCTCTTTCTGCACAGCGCAACGAAAAAACAGCTCGCAGCATTCGCTGAAAACGGCGGCGAACTGCCCCGCGCGGATGAGCTGATGCTCGCGCAGAACACAGCAGGCGATGCAGAATTGCTCGTGCCACTGATGAATCACATGCAGACAAGAAAAATACTCGTTACCGCCGAGCGCGAAACCACTTCGCTCCGCTGCGGCAGCGTTCCGTGCGAAAGCACAGATACATCCGGCGGGATTGTCCGCCGGTACAAAAAGGAGTGACGGCATGGCTGTCGAAAAGCAAAATAAAAACGGGCGGCTGAAGCTCAAGCAGGATCTCGCAAAGGGCAGCTTTGAGACGCTGTACATCCTGTACGGCGAGGAGGCCTACCTCAGAGAATACTATCTGCGGCAGCTCAGAAAAAAAGTCGTAGATGAGACATTCGCAGACTTCAATCTCATCGAACTGGACGGCAAGACGCTGACGCTCGAGTCGCTGACCGAGGCAGTAGACAGCTATCCGGCGATGAGCGAACGAAAGCTGGTCATCGTGACTGATTTCAATATTTATGCGCCGCCTGCGTCTTTCGGAGACCAGCTGATCGACCTGCTGTCCGACCTGCCGGACTATGTCTGTCTGGTATTTTATTTCGACATTCTCGAGGCCAAACCGGACAAGCGCACCAAAATGTACAAGCTGCTCGAAAAAAAAGCCTGTACTGCTGAATTTGCGCGTCTGGAGGAAAAAGAACTCATCGAGCGTCTGGAACGCCGTGCGCGTGAGCTGAACTGTATCATCTCGGATGAAGATGCAGCCTATATGATCTTCCTGTGCGGCACATCACTGACCAATCTCATGGGAGAGATCGAAAAGGCGTCAGCGCATTGCACGACAGGCGAGATCAAGCGCTATAACATCGACGCGGTCTGCTCACCAGTATTGGATGCGGTAGTGTTCGACCTGACCGATGCGATCGCGGCAGGAAGGTTTGAAAAAGCAGTTGCCCTCGTCGGGGATCTTTTGCGCCTCAAGAACAATGAGGTCATCATCTTCACGACCATCATGCGCCACATTCAGCGCCTGTATGCTGCGAAGATCTGTGCAGAAACGCGCGGGGGAGACCGGTATCTTTCCGAAATGATCGGCTCAAAATCGCCGTTTTACGCCAAAAAGATACAGAACGCGGCGCGGCGGCTTCCGCTTCCGGTACTGCGCCGGGCGGCTTCGCTCTGTGCGCGCACAGATTCGGAGCTGAAGGGAAGTGCCGTCGACAGGCAGAAGCTGATCGAGCTGACGCTGCTCGACATTGCGGCTGAGGTGAAAGGGGCGAAATCATGATAAAACTGCGTGAAGCAATTCTCGTGGAGGGCCGCTACGATGTCAATACCGTCCGTCAAGTGGTCGACACGGTAGTCCTCGAAACCGGCGGCTTTCGTATCTTCAATAACAAGGATCAGCTTAAGGTCATCCGTCGCATTGCCGAAACGCGCGGCCTGATCGTGCTGACCGACAGCGACGGCGCAGGCTTCGTCATCCGTAATTATCTCAAGGGCGCTCTCCCTCAGGACAGGATCAAGCAGGCATACGTCCCCGATGTTACCGGCAAGGAGCGGCGCAAAAAGCATGGCTCCAAGGAGGGCAAGCTCGGCGTCGAGGGGATGCGTCCGGAGGTTATCCTGGACGCACTCCGCCGCGCCGGCGCAACGTTTGAAGGAGAGGGAGAGCGCGCCCCTGCGGAAAGAACGATTACCAAGGCCGACTTCTTTGAATGGGGTCTGTCCGGCCGTCCGGACAGCGCGGCGCGCCGTGCTGCCGTCCTCAAGGCTCTCGATCTGCCGCAGCACATGACTGCCAACGCACTGCTCGAATTCATCAACGCTGTCGGCACTCGTCAGCAGCTTTGCGAGATCCTGCAAAGTTTCTCTTCCGGGGATTGACAGAAGAGCAGAGACGGCTTATAATAGAGCCATCAATAAAAATGTTCTGTTTCAGGGCGGAGTGAAAGTCTCCACCGGCAGTAAACGGGCGTGAGTCCCGATAGTCTGCGAGCCGCAAGGCATGACGGGTGTGAATCCCGACCGACGGTCATAGTCCGGATGAGAGAAACAGGGGTATTTCGGTACGTCTGTGCGCCCTTTGGAGTTTTCCAAAGGGCTTTTGTTTTTCCCTCGGTCAGCAGACCGAAAACAGAACACGCAAAGAGGAAGCTGTTATGACAAAAGCAAAAAAAATTACCTGCACCGCAGTATTTGCGGCGATCGCGACCATTATGATGTATTTTGAATTTCCGATTCCGTTCATGCCGCCCTTTCTCAAGGTCGATCTTTCGGGCGCTGTCGTTCTGGTCGGAGCATTCATTCTCGGCATCGCTCCGGCGATCACGATGATCGGCATCAAGGATCTGATCCATCTGACACAGACCCAGACCGCCGGTTCGGGCGAAGCCGCAGACTTTCTCATGCTGTCCACACTTGTCATCATCGCTGTTCTGGTCTACCGCGCACACAAAAGCCGCAAAATGGCGGTCATCGGCTGTGCTGTCGGTTCGGTCGCGATGGCGTGCATGGGTATGCTCACCAACTATTTCCTGATCATTCCGTTCTATGTGAACGGCATGGGCTGGAATCTGGACGCTATCTTTGAGCTTTGCTCGGCGGTCAACCCGAGCATTACCGGCATGGGCATGTACCTGCTGCTCGGCGTTCTGCCTTTCAATCTCATCAAGGGCGCCATTCTCACCGTAATCACGATGCTTGCATACAAAAAACTGAGTGTTTTCATTAAAACCAAGCAGATCGAGTTCCATCATTCCCGTCATCAGGCAGGATAAAAAATCAGAGCGCAGTCCGGACAAAACCGGCTGCGCTCGTTCTGCTTCCATGCAGTAATGCAAAAATCATATTTTTATAAAATTATGCTTGACATTTAATGACCATTTTGATAGAATAAATAAGTAAGGTTTGAAGCCTTACGGATTAATCCGGGTGTAGCGCAGCTGGTAGCGTGCTTGACTGGGGGTCAAGAGGCCGCAGGTTCAAGTCCTGTCACTCGGACCAGATAAAGCCGTTCTTTCGAGAGAAAGGGCGGCTTTTTTTGTAACTTCTAATAGCACATTGAAAAGGACAGCTCGCATAAAAACTGCGAGCTGTCCTTTAGTTGTCCCTTATTCGAGTTTAATCAGCATTAGTCTTGCTCTGCTTTGCATGGATGATGCTGCCGACGGCATCAGACGCGGCAGCGTCAGCGGACTGGATTACGTGCGCATAGATATCGGTGGTGGTAGAAGTCTGCGCGTGGCCCAGACGGGCGGACACGGTGCGCACATTGGTGCCGGTGGCAATCATCAGGGACGCATTGGTGTGACGCAAAGAATGGAGCGTGGTGCCTTCCGGCAGGCCAATTTCCCGGGCGAAGGAGGTAAACCAGCCGGTGAGGGTAGAGGGGTTCATCGGTGCGCCGCACCATGTCGTAAACAGGCGATCGTATTCCTGCCACTTATCGCCCAGCTTGAGCCGCTGACGGGACTGCCATGCGTGGTACTGCTGGAGCATGGCAAAGGTCTCCTGCGGCAGCTTGATGGTACGCACGGACTTGCGCGTCTTTGGCGTTTCGGTATACGTACCGCGGTCGGGGAGATACACCGAGTTGCGGCGGATCGTGACGGTGTAGCTGTCCCAGTGAATGTCCTTCCACTCCAGGCCGAGCAGCTCGCCGCGCCGCATGCCGCTGTCGAGCAGGAGATAGATTGCTGTACGATACTTGATCTCCACATGCGCTAATGCTTGAATGAGCTTTTGCAGATCATCCTCTTGCAGATATGTCGGCTCATCTTCTGCGTAAGCAGGCGGATCGGCGCGAGTGCAGGGATTATCGTTGATCAGCCCCTGCTTAACTGCTGTGCTAAGGACGGTTGACAAAAACTTATGGTAGTGGTTGACGGTGTTGCTGGATAAGTCCGCCGTTGTTTGCGCAGGCTCGAAAATATAGTTTACTGTGGTGTTGAGGGCATCGGCAATCTTACGCGCTGTCTCCGCAGAAACGTTCTTGCCGTGGTTGAGGCCGTACAGCGTTTCTACACGCACATGTGCCTTTTCGGCTACGGCCTTGGCTGTGATACCGGCCGCCCTGGTGATCGCCTTGAAGTCGTCGCAGCGGTACAGGCCGCGATTCCGCACGCCTTCCTCCATCAGGTTTCGATAGAAAGCATTCAGATGGTTCGGTGTGATCTTATCCAGTCGCAGATGTCCGAGTCCGGCGACAACACGGCTGCGGAAGTGCCGATAGCCTGCGATGGTAGTACCTTTGAGGCGCATCTCAGCGTAATCGGTCAGCCATTGGTCGATGTAGTCAGCCAGCTTAATGCTGCCCGAGGGAGCCGTTCGGTCGCGGCACTTCTCCTCAAAGAGCACGGCCTGACGGTCCAGTTCTTTTTTCAGCTGTCGTGCACCCATTCCGTCCGGCGGCGTCCAGTTGAGGGTTTTGACGATCTGCTTGCCGGTGATGTCGTATCCGCAAGAGACGCGGATTTGATATGATTTACCGCGTTTTCTGATGGTTGCCATTGAGATGCCTCCTCAAAAAAGAAACATTTGTTCGATTGAACGGTTGAAAATATAGCAGACCCCAGAAAGGGCAGGGGTCTGCTGTGAAATTATGCGCACTTTTTGCAGGGCGTGCGGTTGCCGACCTGATCCATGGTGACTTCGCGGGCATTCTTGCCGGCACAGCTTGCGGATCGGTGCCAACGCTTACCGCTGGGCGTGATGTAAACAGTCTCGCTCTGCTGAGCTGCGGCCTGCTCCTGCGCAGCCTGAGCGGCAGCGGCGGCAGCAGCCTGTTCGGCGGCAGCCTTTTCCGCGGCTTCCTTCTCGGCCTGCTCCTTGGCGGCCTGTTCGGCAGCGGCCTTTTCCGCGGCTTCCTTCTCAGCCTGTTCCTTGGCAGCCTTTTCCGCGGCTTCCTTCTCGGCCTGCTCCTTGGCGGCCTGCTCCTTGGCGGCCTGTTCGGCAGCGGCCTTTTCCGCGGCTTCCTTCTCAGCCTGTTCCTTGGCAGCCTGCTCGGCGGCGGCCTTTTCCGCAGCTTCCTTCTCGGCCTGTTCCTTGGCGGCCTGCTCGGCGGCGGCTTGCTCGGCCTGAACGGTCTGCTCGGCGGTGGCGTCGGCGGCCGGATCGGGCGAAGCCTTGCCGCCGACGGCGAGCAAGACGAAGAGGACGGCTACGACGACCATCCAGCGGCAGCGCGGCGGCTTGTCGCCATTCCACGCGATGCGAGTGCGGCGGTAGTACAGGATAAAGCAGCCGAGGGCGGTGCCGATGAAGCCACCGACGACGGAGGCAAGCGTCAGCGTCAGGCTCATCGCTATCAGCAGGACGGCGAGGACTTTAAGCAGGGTCAGCGTACCCTTCGGCGTCCGGGGCGGGCGCGGCGGCTGCGGGTCGATAGGCGGGAGATCGACGGTCGGCGTATACTCCGGCGCGGTCTGGTCATGCTTATCGGTAGCAGCATGGCCACCGATCTTCTCGGTTTTCTGGTAGCTCAGGCCTGTTCCAGGGATGCCGACGGTCGTAGTCTTGCGGCCGCTGCTGTTCACTGACACACGCGCGCCCTTGACGCCGGCAGAGATGCCGATGGACTTTTTACCGACGTTCACGCGCACGCCCGGCGCGATTTTGAAAGATTTGCGGAATCTGAATCCCATAGCCTAAACCCCTTTAGCAAGGTGTTCAAATTGAACACCTTTATTTTTTTACTCAAATTTATAGTTTTTGCGCTCTGTGTAGTAGGAGAGCGCCCAACGCATGAAATCCTCGGTCACGTCAAAATACTCGGCCAAGTCCCACACTTCGGTTATGCCGCTCTTCACGGCTTGCTTGAGCTTACCCCAAGGGATAAGCCGATACACCGCCCAGGCGTTTGCCTTGTTCTCATGCTGCTCGCGGACGTCTAGCGGCGTGTACTGGTTGTAAAACCCGCCGTAGACACAATGGCCGAGTTCGTGCGACAGCTTGACCGCCTCGTCCGCTTCGGATCGGATCTTGGTCGGGTCCAGAGCGATGGCGCAGGTGCCGCCGATCGGAACCGAGAAAGCCTCAGCCGTTTGCATCGGGAAATAGTCCACGTCAATGTGGTTCCGCCATGCGTATAGATATAAGCTCGTTCTGCGATCCATAAAGTTACCTTTTGTTATATTGCTCACGCTTGAAACGTGCGTATGCCTTGATGTCCTCTAATGTTGCATCGTCTATGTCGGTCGTGCCGAAAAGCGCGAATTTGATGTCGTCATCGTCTATACTTGGGTGACCGGCCGGTTTTCTTATGTCCGTTTTACCAAGAAGATAGTCCGTTGATACATCAAAAAATGCGGCTAAAGAAGCGACAGTATCAGTATCGGGATCACGTACGCCTTTTTCCCAGCTTGAAACAGTGCTTTGAGCGACATGAAAGTATAATGCTAAGTCTTTTTGTGATAATTCTCTTTCGTTGCGCAACTCTTTAATGCGAATCATACGGTTCACCTCGGTACAATCATATCACCAAAAGTAATATAAAGAAATATGAAAACACAGAACGTATAAAAAAATCCATAAAACGCTTGACATAACACTCAGAGTGTTATAAACTAATAACACAGAAAGTGATATGGAGGTGAGGGAGGATGAACCGATTTGAACGATGGATTAACGATTTTCCGAAAAAACATCCGGATTTTCCGTTAGTGATTTCGATTATTGCGTTAATTATTTCAATAATCGTTCCGCTAGTGCGGTCAATTCTGGAAGGAATGACTTAATCAGCGCAACAATAGCGATACCAGTCGTTATCCAATATCGGCGGTCGGCTTTGAACCGAACTGATTGAAGTCGGAGAAACTGTTCACCCAAGTCTGAAACACAGTAACAGTTAGCTTCCATTTCGCCTATATCGTTAATAATCTCAGGAAACTTTTTGAAATCACAAGATGATTCAACAAAATGCAGATCCATCAACTTCAAAAATGTTTTCTTAGATGCAAGCGAACTATCGCGTGCAATGGTATGGTTTTTGTGAAAGTATATGAATTTCAATAACCAAAGTTCGGTACGAGATAAATAAATCTCCGACAAAGATGCCATACGAACACTTCCTTTCCCCTAAATTCTACCACGGGAAAGGAAGGAACACCAGAGGGAGGTGAGAAGAGATGCCCAAGGATTTAGAAGCAATCTTTAACCAAATGAGTCGGTTAGATGCAATGGCGAACGTAGCAGGTGGAAACATCAACGATCAAGCTGCTATTACTAAGCAGATGGTGCAGCTTATGACTGCCTTGCGTAAGACGAGAGGTAGTTTTTCGAGTAATTATGCGAATTTGCGATGTAAACTGTATGTTTGTCAAAAAGTATCTGTTATTGCGTTAATTGTTGCGGCAATAGCTGTTTTTGCGGTTATATTCAAATAATTCCATAAGCCCAGAGTCAGCAGTAACTATGTTGACTCTGGGAGGGAGGTGACACAATGCGAAGAATCAAAGAACTGCGTCTGGCAAAGGGTCTGCGACAGGTGGATATGGCGGCACATTTTGGTGTTGGCCAGACCGCAATAGTCAAGTGGGAGAGCGAAGGATTGTACCCTCCGTCCCGACTGCTGCCGGAAATCGCAATCTATCTCGGCTGCACGCTGGACGATCTGTACAAAGGGGAGAAGGAGGTTGTTTAACTATGGCTGCATTATATACCGAGTCCGCGCCCATTACCAGTGCGCGGAAAAACCAAAATATCTATTCAGCCGCTCGCGAGCTGAAAGGTCTGACGCAGGAAGTCGCAGCCGAACGACTGGACATCAGCGTCGAGAGCCTCGGAGCCTATGAGCAGGATCGCCGCCGGCCGCCGGACAGCACGGTGTTGCGGATGGCGCAGCTGTACGATTTCCCGTATCTGTGCTATCAGCATATCCAATCGGGTGATCTCGCCGGAGTGCTGCCGCAGGTAGGCGTACGGACGCTGGAGCACGCAACCATGCGGCTCATCCGTCTGATCGGCAGGTTCGCCAAAGATGGACGGCTCGATCAGCTGATGGAAATCAACGAGGACGGCGTCATCACGACAGCGGAAAAGCCGCTGCACGACGAGATCATGTCCGAATTACACGAAATCGTAACAGCGGCGTTGGAATTGGATTTTGCATCCGGAGGTGCTAAGAATGGCTAATTTACCAAGAATCCGCAGCGCAAAGGAAGCTGCCAGCGAGCTGCGCAAGCTCGATCCGGGCACGAAGTTCTGCGAGCATCATATCCGCTACCTGATGAGATCGGGCGCGGTGCCGATGATTACAGCAGGCTGCCGTCAGTTTGTCAACCTGGACACGCTGATCGAGTATCTTGCCGAGCATCCGACGCTTGATCTGCAAGGCCAGCAGCAGGAGACAGGTATCCGTAAGGTGCCGGAGCATATCCGGTGGTCAGTATGAGGTGCGGCATGAAAAACAGACAAAGAAAAAGCGCCTGCACGGCGGCAACCGTAGCAAGCGCAAATGCGAAAACATCTTGTATTTGTAATTATAACACCACGGTCAAAAGCCGTCAAGCCCGAGAACAGACTGATCGAAAAATTCGGGCAGCCCTTTCCATGGTCGGCTTTATCCTGCTTGTCTGCGCATCCGGTGCGGACAATGCGAATCTGCTCAGCGGCTGGGCGACGTTTTTCGTGGCGGCCGTCGGACTGCTGGCCATGTGGGTCGGCGGCGCACATCATACAGCATAAGGCTGAAAGAGGAGGATAACTATGCCTGAAATCATTCTGAGAGTCCACCTGTCGGACGAGCTGTGGCAGGACCTCCATGCGCTGGCCGAGGAAATGCACACGGACGCGTACCGTCTTGCATCCTTTCTCATGACGGTACGCGCACGGCATCATCTGCGCGAGAACCTGCGCATTATGCGCGGTGAGGGGAAGGTGGACACATGAACTACCATTTCGATGGTGCAGTCGCTGAGATGTACGGCGTGGACGGCGCGGTCTTTATCTCGCGCCTCCAGTTCTGGATTGAGAAAAATGCCGCCAATGACCGGCACTGGCATGAAGGCCGATACTGGACGTACAACAGCCTGCGCGCCATGGAAAAACTGTTCCCGTTCTGGTCGCGTCGGCAGATCGAGCGCATCGTCAAGAACCTCAAGGACAAGGGCGTTCTGCTGACCGCGAACTACGCCAGGGACAGCCACGATCGCACCCTGTTTTACGCCCTCGACGAGAGCAAATTACCCATTTCACCGTTTGGTGGTGACCTGTCACCAAATGGTGACAACACCCTGTCACCAAACAGTGACAAGCTGTCACCGAACAGTGAAATGATTAATGAACAGTTAAAGACACAGATAAGAGAAGAGGAAGATAAGGCAAATAAGCCCGAAATAAGCAATAAGCCGCAGCAGCTTGCGGACCGCTATAACGCCATCTGCACCAGTCTGCCGAAAGTCGTCCGTCTGACGGACAAACGCTGTCTCACAGTGCGGCGGATTTACAGCAAGGGCTACACGCCGGAGCAGCTCGATGAGGCGTTCCGCAAGGCACAGGCGAGCAGCTTTTGCACCGGCCAGAACGACCGCCACTGGAAAGCCGATTTTGAGTGGCTGCTGAACGAGAACAATCTGGTCAAGGTGCTCGAGGGCAAGTATGACAATCCGGCGGAAGCCGCGCCGGACAAGCCGCCCAGGCGGCGAGAGGAGGTCGAGGTGTGGTAGAGAAACGAGCGACGCTCGCGGCCGAGTACAGCGTTATCGGCGCGCTGCTGCTTGACCCGAAGATCGCAGGCGAGCTTTTCGCCGCGACGCGCGAGAGCGATTTTCTCCGCGCTGAGCTGCGGACGGTGTACACCGCGGCACGCGAGATCTTCAACCGCGGCCGGCCGCTCGACCCGGTGACGATCCGCGCCGCCATCGGCAAGGAATACGAGCCGCTGCTGATGGAGTGCATGGACGTATGCAGCACGGCGAGCGCCTGGAAAGCATACGCCGAGGCCATGCAGGAGCAGACGAAAGTCAGCCGCCTGCGGGAGCTGGCTGACAAGCTCACGCAGGTGCGCACGAGCGAGGAAGGGCGCGAGCTCATCGCCGCGGCGATGGAGGCCACGGCGGAAAAACAGGGCGCAGAAATCGTCTCGCTGTCGCAGGGACTTGAAACCTTCGCCCTCGAGCAGACGACAAAGAGAAAATTCATCGAGTACGGGTTCAGCCGACTCGATAGCCGTCTGTACAGCGACTTCGGCGATTTTGTAGTCCTTGCAGGCCGCCCGTCCGCCGGCAAGACGGCGCTCGCGCTCCAGATGGCGACGCACATGGGGCGGCGCGCGAAAGTCGGCTTTTACAGCCTCGAGACTACGCCCTCCAAGCTGATAAACCGTATCGTCTCGAACCGCGCGATCATCGACTTCGGCCACATCAACCGCCGGGAGATGACGCCGGAGGAGTGGACGCGGCTCAACCGCCTGCAGCGCGAGATCACCGAGAGCGACATCGAGCTGGTGCATGCGCCGGGGTGGAGCGTGCAAAACATTCTGGATTGCGCGCGAAGCCGCCGACATAGGATAGTTTTTATCGACTACCTGCAATTACTCCGGGCGCCGGGGCGTGACCGTGTTACAGTCGTTACCAACATCAGCATGGGGCTGCACACTATGGCTCAGGATCAAAAAATACTGGTCGTGGCGCTGTCGCAGTTTTCGCGAGCGTCTGAGGCGCGCGACGGCGAGCCGTCGCTCACCGACCTGCGCGAGTCCGGCCAGATCGAGCAGGACGCCGATGCGGTGCTTGCGCTCTACAAGAACGAGGCGGACAGCGCACCGGCAAACGAGCGCGTGCTGCAGGTGCTCAAAAACAAGGAGGGCCGCCTCGGCAAAGTCTACCTCGATTTCGACGGCAGCGTGCAGCAGTTTGTCGAGTACATGGACGGCCAGCGCGAGGTGATCGTGCAGACGAAGAGGATGGAGAAAAAGAATGAAGCTAAGAAAAGCAATCCAAAAGCTGCGGTTTGACCGCCGCAGGCTGTACGCACAGAGCAAGCTCGTTGAGCCGAGGCTCGCGCGAGAGTACCGCGAGAGGGCGGAAGCTATTGGCGCGGTGCTCGGGTATATCAAAAGAAATCGGAGGCAAACCCATGATTGAGATTAAAGTTGACGCTAAACGCCGATTTAAGGACAGGACGAACGAATTTGATAGTCCTAATGCGGCATTGAAAGAAGCTGCGCAGGTAGTCTATATGCTGCGTGATATGCTGGTGGAGTATTTAGGCCAGGGGATGGCTACTTACGCTCTTATGGCGCTTGGAACCGAAAGGGTAACAGGCAAGGTAATGAATCCCAAAAGGAGAGAGAAAAATGATCGAAATTAAAATTAACAATGACGGCACCGCCAGTGAGCTTATCGAAGGCCGCCGTCGCGAATTATTTGAAGATTTGCATCGTGCATTTATCGCGATGCACTCAATCGCTGTGGAGGTTTTCGGCGATAAGCTGGGATTAGCTATAATGGATAAGTTCGCTGATATGATCAAAGATGAGACCATCAAGCGCGAGTGTGAGGCATCGACGTCGCAGGTGGAATATGAATAAAAGTGAGCGCCGCGTCATCTTCCGCCATCCGCGCGGGATTTACGAAACGGTTGAGGTGTCCGGAACCGGAGTCTTTGGCGAGCCGTATCGCTACACCGAAACCGTCCGCACGCCGAAGCGCGACGAGCGGCGCATGGTAAACCCGAAGGAGGACGCCAAGGCGCGGTGCGAGGCAAGGCGCAACGCATCCGCGACGCCGGAGGAAAGACAGAAGATCGTGGAGCTTTACGAGGCCGGAAACTCCATACTCGCCATCGCGCGCGGACAGGGCCGCGCCTACGCTGTGGTTTCGGCCATCCTGCATGCTAGCGGCGTAAAAATGCGGTCGCCCGGAAAACAGAAAAAGAAAGGATAAAATCATGAAAGCGATAAGCATAGTGAATTTGAAGGGCGGGGTAGGTAAAACCGTCACCGCAGTAAACCTCGCAGGCATTCTGGCGGCTGATTATGGCAAGCGCGTGCTGTTGGTAGACAGCGACCCGCAGGGTGACGCCAGCCAGTATATCGGCGTTGCACCTGATGCCTGCAGCACGGCCGACCTGTTTGACGGTGGCACGGCCTACTACGAGGACGTCATCCAGCACACCATTTACCGTGATCTGGACATTATCCCGTCCGACATGCAGTTGGCCTCGGTTGATCTGGACGCCGACATTGACCGCAAGCAGGCGGTCCGCGTGTACGCCGATCTGCGTGACGCACTGGTCGAGGATGATGTGTATGACGTGATGATCTTCGACTGCCCGCCGTCGTTCAGTTTACCGTGCATCTCGGCGATTGCGGCAAGTGACACGGTAATTGTGCCGATCAAGCCGGGGGCGTTTGAGATGTCCGGTATGCGGCTGCTTGCCGACCAGATTGCCAGCGTGCGGAACACCGGCCTTGCCAAGCGCAGAGTTTTCGGTCTGCTGACCATCTGGCACAACGCTGACGCAACGCGCCAGAGCGAGGACTGGCTGCGAGAGCACAGCCCGATTCCACTGTTTTACCGGAAAATCCGCCGCACGGACAAGGTGACAGAGAGCACCTACGCCGCCCAGCCGGTTACGCGTTGGTCGCCGACCTCGGCGGCTGCCCGAGATTACCGGGCATGGGTCGCGGAGCTGATGGAGGTGGAGTGATATGGCAAAGAAATTTAATCTCGCGGAGCTGATGGGCGAGGCGGTGTCCAAATCGAACACCGGAGAAATGCGGGTGGAGCAAATCCCGATGGCCGAGATTGAGGAGAACGAGAACAACAGCTACGCGCAGAACGACATTGACGAGCTGGCCGAGTCCATCAAGGTCATCGGTCTGCAGCAGCCGCTTGTGGTGCGCCGCAAGACCGATGGCGGGTACTTACTCCTTGCAGGACACCGCCGGAGGAACGCGCTGGCGCTGCTCGACCGCAAGACCGCGCCCTGTATTGTGCTCGATGCTGACCTTGACCCGTCCATCCAGACGCTGATCCTGCACTGGACCAACACCATGGCACGCGGCGGCGCGGGTCTGACTGCCGAGTATACCGGACAGGCCGCCAAGGAAATCGAGGCCGCGCTCAAGGATTTGCAAGCACGCGGCGTGGTCGAGCTGCCGGGCAAGCTGCGCAGTTACGTTGCCGAGGTACTCAAAACCTCAGAGGCGCAGATTGCCAGGGCAAAGGCAATCGACAACGGGCTGACCAAGGCGTGGGCGGGCGACCTCAAGTGCCACCGCATCAACGACAGCACGGCCTACGAGCTGAGCCAGTGCGATGCGGGTCTGCAAAGGGAGCTGCACGGCGCGTACAAAGACCGTTGTTGGAGTCTGAACAGCAAGAAGATTAAAGCGCACCGCAAGGCGGCGGAATTTGACTTTACACCGCTGACCTGCCCGGAGGCGTCGCCCTTCATAGAGCCCTGCACCGGCGCAGACAAGCGTGCGGCGTGGGTAAAAAAGGAATACTGCGTCGGCTGCTGCCATGAGTGCAGCAAAGCGGACGGCTGTAAGCTCGTTTGCGGCAAGGTAAAGCAGCGCATCACGAGCGCGAAGGACGCCGAGATGCGCAAGGCCGAGCGCCAGCAGCGCGAGGACGCCTTCATGAAATCGCCGCTCGCGATGGCGCGGCGGCATATCAAACTCGCGCTCGCGGGCGTCGGTGTTACGAGCGCGGATGACCTTTCTGACTTTAGGTGCCGTTGGTCGATGCGCTGGCTGTGGGATAATCCGCTGGACTGTTCTTTACCTAATTTAGACGAGCTTTTCGAGCTGGCCGACTGGGCGGGGGTAGACCCCTTCCAGATGCTGTCCGGCCTGCCTGCATCGGTGATCTGGCACGAGTATCCCGCCGAGCAGCCGCCCGAGGCCGTGCCGCTGCTGTGCCGCAAGGATAACGGGAGCTATGGCGAGTATGTCCGCTGGGAGGATGGCTGGCGCTTCGCTGAAGACCAGGACTGCCCGGCAAGCGTAACAGTAACGCATTGGACGGAGGTGATTCCGGAATAATGGCGAAGTGTAAATTCTGTGGACAGGGCGTGCGCTCTGGTCCGGTATTCCATCCGGCTTGCTGGGAGCAGACGGTGAACAAACTTGCAAGCGAGTTCTGTGATGAGTATTGCAAGTTTCCGTTTGAGATGGACTATGAGGCGTTGGTAGACAAGTGCGAGCAGTGCCCGATGGTACGGCTGAAAGAGTTGGGATGTAACGAGGCATGAAGAAAAAGAAGATTAAAAATCTGCACGTTCGTGTCAGCGGAGGAGTGAATGTATCGGGATCGCCGTTTCTGGTGCCGAAGATGTTCGACTGCATCATCACTAACGACGAAATCGGTAAAACACTGAGCATCAACGACGGCAATGTGCAGTTCACCATTCCGTTTGAGCAGATCGAACGTTTTTTGAAGTAGGGGGGACATTATGAAAGCAATCCGTAAAAAGCCCGGCTGTGCGCCGGAGCTGATCGACATCGACAACACGCTGAAAGCCCTGCAGGCCGAGGTCGGCGGGTACATCGAAACCGTAACGATTGCATCGGATGCCGTCGTGATCTGCAACGAGGAAGGAGTGCTGCTCGGAATGCCGTATAACTGCCGGTTCTTCGGCGTGGATTTCGTTGGTCCGATTCTTGTGGTCGGCCGTAACAAGAACGAGTTCTGTGACGTGCCGGGGGCCGACTTCCTGATGCATCATCTGCGGGATGAGGACAACACCCATGACGATTAACCAGGCAATCCGCATCCTCGACCCGGATACCTCGGCCGAGGCGTTAGGCGAGATCGAATACTATGGCGGTCTGCACGGCCGCGAGAAGATGATGGCTGCGTGTGAGGAAGCCTGCCGCATGGCGGTCGAAATCATGCGCCAGCATCTAAAGGACTAAAAAATATTTGACAAACCGAAAATTTGCGGATATTCTATAAAACTACACGCGGACGGGGATAGCCTCGTCCGCTGTGGTGTTCAATTTGGACACCGTTGGAGGGAAAATGAAGAGAAGAAAGACAATCCGAGCCGGACGGCTCGTGTGGGACATCACCTACACGGTGCCGCGACCAAACGCCAGCAAGCAGGAGCGCAAGCGCATCCGCGAGGTGACCGAGGAGCAGGTGGCGCGCACTAACGCCAATACGGCTCAACGCAAACTGGAAATGCTGATGGCGACCAACTTTGACGATACCGATCTGGTGCTGACCGTCACCTATCGAGATGCGGACCTGCCGGACAGCGCCGACGTGACACGCAAGCATCTCGGCAAGGTGTTTGCGCAGATGCGGGCCTACCGCAAGGCGCGAGGCCTTCCGGATCTGAAATACATTTATGTGCTCGAGGGCCGACACGGTGACCACCGCCCTCACGCACATATTATCATCAATGCCGCAGGCGGTGACTTGGAGCTGATGCGGTCACTCTGGATCTGGGGCGACGATATACAGCTTAATTATATTAGAGAGCGTGGGTATGACGGATGGGCAGGCTACTTGACCAAAGAGCGGAGAGAAGCGTCGCTCAACGGCAAGAAACAGTTTGTCGGATCGCGCAACCTTGCCCGACCTGTCACAACTTACGAGTGGGTAGACGACGGCACGAGCGTGGATGCGCCGCCGGGCGCGCAGGTGCTCGATGAGGGCGGCGGCCGGAACGAGATAGCCAGCTGCAAGTACATCAAATACCTGATGCCGAAAACCATACATTATAATAGAAAGACAGCGCGCAGAAAGAAGCGCGTTGATTCTGGCTTGGAACTGTCTATAACATATGACAGGGGGCCGGAGAAACAACGCCGAAAGGGTAGACAGGAGCGGAAAACGAGTGTATAATCATAAACAGAAGATGAAAATCGTGTGCCCGCGATGTGGCCGGCCAACTGGTGTTATGGTCATGCCGGGACAAACTGTGCTGAGGTGTTTCCCACTTTGGTGCAAATATTGCAAGTGCGAGTCCATCGTCAGCTTTGACGGTGAGAGCCAGAGGTCTTGGAGCCCAGAGCCGACCGCGTGACATTCCGTGAGGAGTGCGCGCTGTCGGCTTTTTATTTTCCCCGAAAGCGGTGAACGTCGTGAAAAGCATTGCCGAAATCGCAGATGAGTATGAGCGGAACCTGATCCGATTGAAACAGCGCCGGGACGAAGTTGCCCTGCTTATTCGTGCGGAACAATGTGCCGAACGGCGATGGAAACTGCACAAACGGGTTGAGGTACTCGAGCAGATGATCTTCGAGAGCGCCGGTGCGATTGCTGTGATGCGAGGTGAGCGTCATGGCTAAGCCATGGGCGAAGGCATTCTACAACTCGGCGGCATGGCGCGACACCCGCGAGGCCTACATGGTCAGCAAGCACGGACTGTGTGAGCGATGCGGCAAGCCGGGACTGATCGTGCACCACCGCAAGGCACTGCGGCCGCAGGACATGGGCAATCCGGCACGGACGCTCGGCTGGTCTAATCTCGAGCTGCTGTGCCATCACTGCCACGACATTGAGCACATGACAGAGCACAGCGGCGCACGCTGCGGCTTTGATGACGACGGAAACCTACTCCCCCCATTCGAGCCGCGGCGCTGACCGACGGAAGACCGCACCCCAAAACCCAGATTAGGCTGAGTGACGGGTGCAGGAGGGGTGTAGTTGAGAGGAGGTGCGGCATGGGAAAACCGAAGGCCGAAACAAGAATAAAACGCGAGCGCGAGAAGCTCGCAGAAGTCTTTGCGAAAATGGACGAAAACAAGCGGAAAACCGCCGAAAAACTCATGGATAATGCGGCTTTTATGGCCGTAACTCTGGAGGATTTACGGGATTCCATCAACGAAAACGGCTGTGTATCCGAGTACCAGAACGGCGAAAATCAGTTCGGCACGAAGAAGTCGCCGGAGGTCGAAGTGTACAACACGATGATCAAAAATTACACCACGGTCATCAAGACGCTGTGCGACCTGCTGCCGGAGTCCAACGGTGAAATGAATGCCCTGACTGAGTGGCAGCGCACGACCGCAGGGAGGCGTATCGGCTGATGGGAAAGCGCACGATCTGTCCGCTGACCTGCCCGATGATCAACAGCCAGGGATTTTGCGAAAGCGCCTGGACGCGGGCATCGCAGGTGACGGAGTGCCCGCACCGGAAAATGCGGGACGCGGTGTCCAAATTGAACACCGAGAATGCGAAATGAATATGCGTGGTGTAGCTCAAGGGGTAGAGCGGCGGCCCGATGTGGGAGTGTCACATTGACGATAACGCCTGCGGAGAAGTGGCGACCAGTCACCAAAGCGGACGCGCAGACGGGTGCAGGTTCAAATCCTGCCGCCACGCCCAACAGTAACAACGAGAGCCAGAGGCCTTGGAGCCCAGAGCCGATAGACTGCCGGAGATGGCGCTGTCGGCTCTTTTTTGTTTTTGCGCTGTGACGGACGGTATTGCCATTCCGTCCACCCATATCGAGTATATGGGCAAGGATACGGCGGCACACCCGGAAAGCTGACGAGCGGGTTCGTCCGTCAGAACGCAGAAACACAGGGAGGTGAGCAGAACGGCAGCAAAGACAGATCCCAGACAGAAACGGGAGCGCCTGGTAAAGCGCATGACGCGCGAGGCGAAGAAAACACCGGCGGGCAAGGGCGAAAACTGGCTCGAGCAGTACGCCTGCGCGGTGCTGACGGGCGAGATCACCGCCTGCCGCAAGGTCAGAACGCTGTGCGCCGTCCTGCTCGACAAGCTGCGCCACCCGGAGAAGTACCGGCCGTGGGTGTTCGATGAAGCCCTGGCGAACCATCACATTGAGTTCGTCGAGAGGTTCTGCAAGCAGCCGCAGGGCAAGCTCGGTGCACCGCTGCGCTTGGAGCTGTTCCAGAAAGCACGCTGGCAGGCGATTTTCGGCTTTGTCGATGCACACACCGGCTTGCGGCAGTATCAGGAGTGCATGATCGTCGAGGGACGAAAGAACGGCAAAACGACCGAGTGCGCCGCGATAGAGATTGACCTGCTGGTCAACGACGGCGAGGGCGCGCCGGAGATTTACTCTATCGCCACCAAGCGCGAACAGGCGGCGAAGAGCTTTAACGCCTGCGTCAATATGCGCAAGCAGTCGCCAGAGCTGGCGGGCGGTATCCGCAAGCGCCAGAGCGACCTGTATTATCCGTACAACCTCGGCTTTATCACCGCCCTGGCGAGCGCGACCAACACGCTCGACGGCCTAAACTCGCACGGCGTACTCGTGGACGAGCTGGCAGCGATCAAGAACCGCGCAATCTACGACGACATGAAGCAGTCCATGTCGGCGCGGGAGCAGCCGCTGCTGTTCTCCATCTCGACCAACGGCTTCGTGCGCGAGTGTATCTTCGACGCGCAGTATGCCTACGCCGCGGGCGTCATCGACGGCTCGATCGAGGACGAGAGCTTTCTCGCGTGGATCTACGAGCTGGACGAGCGGGACGAGTACCGCAGCGAGAAAATGTGGATCAAGGCCAATCCCGGACTTGGTACCATCAAGAAGGTGGACTACCTGCGGCGCATGGTCAAAAAGGCGGACAATGACCCGTCCTTCCTGCCGACCGTGCTGGTCAAGGACTTCAACCTCAAGGAAAACGCTGCGACAAGCTGGCTGACCTGGGCGGAGTGCTCCAATCCGGAAACGTACAATATCGCGTTCGACTACGCCATCGGCGGCATGGACGCGGCAGACAGCATCGACCTTGCGGCGGCAACGGCCATCTGTCAGCGGCCGGGCGACCCGAAGATTTACCGCCGGAGTATGTACTGGCTGCCGCAGAGCGTGCTCGATGCCGATGCGGCTGCCGGCAACCGCCGCGAGCGCGACAGCGTGCCGTATAGCCTGTGGGTCAAGCGCGGCCTGATGCGTGCCGTGCCGGGCAACAAGGTGGACAAGCAGGTCATGCTCGACTGGTTTATGGAGCTGCGCGACGAGGACGATCTGTACGTCCGCTACATCGGCTATGACCCGTGGCACATTGACGATAGCCTGCTCGACCGCTTCAAGGCCGAGTTTGGCGAGCAGTGCATGATACCGGTGCGGCAGGGCACCTTGTCGCTGTCTCAGCCGATGAAGGACCTCAAGGCCGACCTCGGCGCCGGTCTGGTGGTCGATGGCAACAACCCGATCGACAAGTGGTGCATGGTCAACACCGAGGTCCGCACCGACATCAACGGCAACATTCAGCCGGTCAAGATTACGGACAGCCGCCGCAGAATTGACGGCACGGTCGCGCTGATCTGCGCGTACAAGGTGCTGCAGGACCACTACGATGACTATGTAACGATGAACGAGGAGGCGTAAGTACATTGGGGCTTTTGGAAAAGCTGTTCCCGCGGAGGCCGCCCGGCGGCACAGCACCGAGGGAATATTTTAAGACACTGACCGCCTACCAGCCGGTCTACACGACCTACCGCGGCGGCCTGTACGAAATGGAGCTGACACGCGCGGCCATTGCGGCGTTTGCGCGGCATTGCAGCAAGCTGCACCTCGAGGTGACGGGCGACGCCCGGCCGGATCTGCGGCGCGTGCTGGGGATGCAGCCCAACCCGTTTATGGATGCGAGCAAGTTCCTTGCGCGGCTGGCGACCATCTATCTGGTGCAGAACAACGCCTTTATCGTGCCGATGGAGGACAGCGCCGGACGGCTGATCGGTTATTATCCGGTACTGCCGCAGCAGTCCTCGGTGCGCGAGTACGGCGGTGAGCCGTATCTGCAGTACAGCTTCTGGGGCGGTCAAAAGGCCGCGATTGAGCTGAACCGAGCGGGTATCCTGACCCAGCACCAGTACGAGGACGATTTCTTCGGTTCGGACAACCGGCCGCTCATGCCGACCATGCAGATGGCGCAGACGCAGGCCGAGGGCATTATCAACGGCATCAAGAATGCTACGACCATCCGGTTTCTGGCTCGTCTGAACGGCAACCTCAAGGAAAAGGACATCACTGCCGAGCGCGAACGCTTTGCGCGGGACAATCTGGCCGGTAATTCGACCGGCGTTGCCATGTTCGACAGCAAGTACGCGGACGTTAAGCAGATTGAGTCGGCGGCGATGGTCGTCAATCCCAAGCAGCAGGAGCTTATCAGAGCATCGGTGTTCGAGTATTTTGGCACCAACGAGAAAATCCTCACCAACACCTACAATGAGGATGAGTGGAACGCCTACTACGAGGGATTTATCGAGCCGTTTGCCATTCAGCTGTCGCTGGTGCTGACGGCTATGACGTTCACGCCGGAGGAGATCGCGGCAGGCGCGTCCATCATCGCAACGGCGAACCGTTTGCAGTATGCGAGCAACCAGACCAAGCTGAATGTCGTGACGCAGCTGTTCGACCGCGGCTTCCTGACCCACAATATGGGTCTGGAAATCTTCAACATGAGTCCGGTCGAGGACGGCGACAAGTACTATATCCGCAAGGAGTACGCAGAGGTGTCCAATCTGGACGCCGTGGGCGATACGTCAAAGGAGGGCGACAATGGCGATCACACCGGAAACCCGTGATTACCGCACTTTTGAGGTGCGGGCGCTGGACACGGGGGAAGAGGATAAGCAGTACCGCGTAGAAGGGTATGCGGCGGTTTTTGATGAGGAAACCGTGCTGTACGAGTACGACGGTATCGAATACAAGGAAGTCATCGACAGGAGCGCATTTACGGGAGCGGAGATGCGCGATGTCGTGATGAATTATAACCATGGGGGTAAACCCGTGGCACGAACCAAGAACGGCACCTTACAGCTGACCGTGGACACACGCGGTCTGCGTATTTCGGCTGACCTGTCCGGCACCGAGGAAGGGCGGAGGCTCTACGAGGAAATCCGGGGCGGTTATCTGGATCAGATGTCGTTCGCGTTCACCGTCAACAAGCAGGAATATGACCGCGCAAAGCATCTGCGCCGCATTACCGGTTTCAAGCGGGTGTTTGATGTGGCGGCGGTGGATATTCCGGCGTACGACGGCACCAGTATTGCGGCACGCTCGTGGGCAAAGGCGGAGGCCGAGCGCGAGCACGCGGAGGCGGACAAGCGCCGCAGGCTGGAACTCAAGCTGAAAACCTATGGTATTACAAAGGAGGAAAAGTAAATGAGCAAGAATCAGAACAAGCAGGCGATCTTCGGCGGTTTCCGCAATCAGGTCGGCCTGCAGTTTTTTGCAGGCAAGAACCGCATGACCGAGATCGAGGAGCGTCTGGCGGCAATCCGCACCGAGATGGACGCCGAGGGCGCAGACCTTGACGCATTGAGCACCGAAACCGACAGTCTGCTCGAGGAGCGCAAGACCCTGCTGGGACAGGCAGAGCAGCGCCGCAATCTGCTGAACAAGATCGCAAACGGTGCGGGCGGCGAGGTACGCACGTTCCTGCCGCAGCCGACTCCGCCGGAGCAGCGCGAGTATGACCGCTCGAGCGAGGAATACCGCTCCGCATGGCTGAAAACGCTGGCAAACAACGAGCTGACCGAAACCGAGCAGCGTGCATGGTCTACCGCAACGGCTTCCGCCGGTCCGCTGGTGCCGACCCAGACCGCGAACACCATCATCGAGAAGGTGCACCAGTACGCACCGCTGCTGGACAAGGTAACGCTGCTGCGCGTGCCGGGCAATGTCACCTTTGCGGTTGAGAGCGAGCAGGCGGATGCAGAACACCACACCGAGAATGCGGCTATCACTGCCACCGACACCGGCCTGACCAAGATCAACCTGTCGGCGTACGAGATCACCAAGCTCGTGCAGATCTCCAAGTCCGTACAGCAGATGGCGCTCGACGTATTCGAGAACTGGCTGACCGATATGCTCGCCAAGAAGATCGCAAAGCTGATCTCGGACACCATCATCAAGGGCACCGGCACGGATCAGGGCACCGGCATCGAGAAGGCGAACACCTGGGGCGCGACCAACTCGGTCACTGTCGGCAAGACTGCCGCACTGACTAACAAGGACGTGCTCGACCTGATTGCACTGCTGCCCGGCGGCTACGATGCAGGCGCACAGTTCCTGATGAGCAAGAAGACCCTGTTCACCGACTTCATGCCGCTGCAGGACAAGTCCAAGAACGACCTCGTTCGTATCGAGGGCGGCAGCTACTACATCTACGGCTATCCGGTGCTCATCGACGAGCGCATCGGTGACCACGAGGCGTATCTGGCTGACCTGTCCACCGTCATCGGCAATATGCCGGAGGACGTGACCATTACCTCGACGTTTGACGTCAAGACCAATGCGTTCCTGTTCCTCGGCTGCGCGATGTTCGACTGCAAGCCGAGCCAGGCCGATGCGGTCCGCAAGCTCGTGAAGGCGAGCGCCTGATGCTGACGCTCGACCGCTTTAAGCTGTACGCCCACATCGACCATGCGGACGAGGACGAGCTGATTGAGAGCCTGATCCGGGCGGCAGACACTGCCGTCCGGGATATGACCGGCAAGGAGCCGCCGTCGGACAGTGATGAGCTGTTCGACACGGCTGTGCTCCAGCTGACGGCGCACTGGTACGAAAACCGCACGCCTGTCACGGACACGAGCGTGACACAGGTGCCGTTTACCGTGCAGACCCTGCTCAATCATATTGCCCTGTCCGGCCGATACCCGGAAAAGGAGGGCGCAAATGGCGCTGACCAATGATCTCAGACACCGCCTGACGGTGTTTAACAAGCACCAGATTGAAAACGACATCGGCGAAACCTGCTGGCAGTACACCGAGGACGGCAAGATCTGGGGTGCGCTGACTGTCATGTCCGGCAGGAACGAAACCCTGCCGGGCAATACGGTTCGCGCCGAGGTTACGCATAAGCTGGCCATCCGGCCGCGCTCGTGCAAGCTGACCACGGCGACGTATTTCGTTTACGAGGGTCAGCGGTACGATGTGCTGTACTGGCAGCCGCATTACAAGCGCCGCGACCGTCTGGAGGTCATGCTGAAGCTGGTGGTTGAAGATGCGTGACGGATTTGACATTTCCGAGCTGTATGGCTTTTCTGAAAAGCTCATTCTCGCTTCAAAAGAGGCCAGCAAGACTCAAAGAAAGTTTTTGCAGAAGCAGGGCAACAAGCTCAAACGCAAGACCAAAGCAAAGGTACGGGCGCTCGGCATCAAACAGCACACCGGCAACTACAACAAGCGCATCAAACGCGGCAAGGTGTGGACTGAGGCAAATGCTAACGCCATGAGTGTCCGTGTCTATTCAAATGCGCCGCATGCACACTTGATTGAAGAAGGTCATGAGCAGACTGTCAATCCCGGAAAGGGGGAGGGCAATGGTCGCGGCGTAATCCCCGGCAAAGGCATCGGCCGCAAGGTCGGTGAGGTTAAGGGCTTCGGCGTTTTTGAGAAAGCGCAGGAGGAGTTTGAACCGGAATTTGCTTCGGCTTGTGAAGATGTAATCGACGAGTTGATAGATAAAATATGACAATTCGAGAAGTACGCGCGGCACTGACCGCGCTGTTAAAGCAAGCAGCACCCGGTGTTCCGGTGTCCAAATCGGACACCGATAAACCCGTGGTGCGTCCGTCCTTCAAAATCGACATTTTCCCGGCCGAGGGAAACGCCGCCTGCGGCGGTGCGCGGGAGCGGTCGATCGACGTGGACGTTTGGTACTATCCCGCCGAGCGGGTGGAGTACCTCGAGGAGTGCAGTGAGATGGCGGAACGCCTGATCGCCGCACTTGAAACCGGTATCGACACCGGCGAGATCGTGCTGGTGCCGGACGATACGGTCAGCACGACCATATCGCTCGGTGTGCTGGTGCTCCAGTTTGCACTCAGCTGGTGCGAGAGCGCCGCCGAAACCGGAGACATGATGGAAGCCCTCGAATACTGAGAGGAGGAGTAAAACCAATGGCAATTACAATGCCGAAAATCGAAATCAGTTTTGAGCAGAGAGCTGTGTCGCTCATTGACCGCTCGGAACGCGGCATCGCAATCCTGATCGTGCGCGACGATACGGATAAGAGCTTCACGCACAAGCAGTACAGCGACCTGTCTGCCGCGCAGGCGGACGAGAGCCTGTACACCGCAGACAATTACGCTGCTATCTGCGACCTGCTCGGCTTTGCGCCGTATCAGGCGCACGTGTTCCGCGCGGATTCGGACGGCGCACTCGCCGACACGCTTGCGGAGATCAGCCGCACCGTGAAGACCGGCTGGCTGACCATCGCCGGTCAGAGTGCCGCTGACGGTCTGGCGCTTGCCGCGTGGGTCAAAACGCAGGACAACACCAAGAAGAAAACCTACAAGGCGGTCTGCTATGGCCTCACGACCCTGCCGGATGATATGCACGTGGTCAATTTCGTGAACGAAAAGGTCACGTTCTCCGATGATCGCGGGGAGAAGGACGGCGTAGCGTATCTGCCGAGCCTTGTCGGCATTTTCGCCGTCTGCAACGTCAAGAGAGGCAGCACCAACTACCAGTGCTCTAATCTGAAAGAGGTGCAGGAGGTCGAGGACAACGATGCGGCGCTTGGCACCGGCAAGTTTATCCTTGTTAACAGCGAGGACAATACTGTGCGTATCGCACAGGGCATCAACTCCATGACGACCACGGATGGCAAGACGCGCACTGAGGATATGTGCCTGATCGAGACCGTCGAGGCCATGGATATGATAAAGGACGATATTGCGGCGACATTCCGCGAGACCTACCTCGGCAACTACAGAAACTCGCGGGATAATCAGATGATGCTCGTAAATGCACTCAACAGCAGCTATTTCCGTCAGCTTATGCAGCAGACAATCCTTGATCCGGATTATGCGAATGCTGCAATGATCGATGTAGATGCGCAGAGAGCCGCATGGGTGGCATCCGGCAAGAGCGAGGCGGAGAGCTGGGACGACGACACGGTCAAGGCCAACCCGTTTAAGAGAACGGTTTACCTGACCGCAAATGTCAAGATCCTGAACTCGATGACCGATCTCATCATGCCGATTACGATGGCGTAACAGGAGGTACTTATGGCTGATTTTAATCCGAACCGCGTGCTCCATTCCAATCAGGGCAATATGTGGTTCAACGGCAAGCGCCTTTCCACGCTGCAGAGCGTGGAGGCGAAGGTCACCGGCGACTTTGAAGAGATCAACAACTGCGGCGACTCTGCGACTTATCGCATTTACAACGGTTATTCCGGCGAGGGCTCGTTTACGGTCCTCAAGATCGACTCGGATGTGCTGAAGCTGATGGCGGACGCCTTCCAGACCGGCGAAATGCCGACGATGACCATTATCACCGCCCTCGAGCAGAAGGGCACGAACAAGGTCGAGCGCGTCGCGTACAGCGATGTGACCATCGACGAGATATATCTCGCCAAGTTCGCGAAGAAGAGCAAGATCGAGGAGGAAGTGCCGTTCAAGTTCGGTCACTTCGAGGTTCTTGAGACGATTTAAGGAGGCGTAAAGCGTGGACAAGAAGTTACTGGACGCGCTGGCGGCAAAAGCCGAGCAGCGCGCAAAGGACCGCAAGAACGCAAAGCAGTTTGAAGTGGCCGGCGAAATGCTGACCTTTGTACAGCCGAGCGTGGATGCCAAGCTGAGCTATGCCGAAGCCATGCTGTCCGAGAGTGCGGCAGACACGGTACGCGCCTGCGCAAGTCTGATCTATGACTGCTGTCCGGATCTGCAGGATCCGGAGCTGCACAAGACTCTGGGTGTTACCGACCCGTATGACACCGTCTGGACGCTGATGCAGCCGTACGAGGTTGACCAGCTGGGCGGCAAGCTGTATCGCTGGCTCGGCCTGATCGGTCCGCGCGATAACAACACGCCGGACACTGCGAGGGCCGACACCGTAAAAAACTGATCGAGCGCGACCCGGTGCTCGACCTTGCGGCATTTTATGCACCGAGAGGCATAACGCCGGAAGCTATCCGGCAGATGTCTCTTGCGGACCGCGCAGTGCTGCGGGAAGGCCGGGCGCGCTGGTATGAGGATAACCGGTGGCTGATTGCATCCGGTATTGCACTGGCGTACAACCCAAAGGAGGAGGACGGAAATGGCTAAAAACAAAGTAATCAATACCGTCCTGACGCTAAAGGATGAGATGTCGGGCGGTCTGGTAGCGGCAGCCAAGGCGGCTAAGAAATCCGGCAAGAATATTGATGACAGCATGATGCAGGCCACCCGCAAGGTGGTCGCATTCAAGAACAAATCGCTCACGGCGTTGGGGGATTTTGCAAAGAAGGGTGTCAAGGCTGCCGGTGCGGCTGTTGCAGGCATGACCGCTGCGTTCATTGCACTCGACGGCGCGACCGAGGAATACCGCGTCGCGCAGGGCAAGTTAAACGCCGGATTCCAGGCGGCAGGTCTTTCCGCAGACACGGCTCGAAAGAGCTATCGTAATTTCTACGCCATTCTTGGCGATACAGACACTGCGACTGAGGCTTCTCAGCTGCTCGCAAACATGGCGAAGAATGATGAAGAGGTAACCAAGTGGACGCGCATTGCCGCAGGCGTGCACGGCACATTTGGCGATTCGCTGCCGATCGAGGGTCTGGTAGAGTCGGCCAATGAGACTGCACGAACCGGTCAGATCACAGGCGTTTTTGCGGATGCTATCAACTGGGCCACCAAGGAAGGCGAGAAGTTTGGTGTTGCACTCAAGGCTGATACCGAAGCCAACAAGAAATGGAATGAGGCTGTTAAGTCAGCCGCAAGCGCAGAGGACTTTTTCAACCTCGCGCTGCAGAACTGCTCGGACGAAAGTGCCCGTCAGAAACTGATTGTTGATACGCTCTCCAAGACCTATGACAAGGCCGCCGACAGCTACTATGCAAACAATCAGCAGGTTATTAACGCACGACGTAACCACGCAACCTTAGACGAGATGCTCGCTAAGGTTGGCGATACCAGCGCCAAGGTTAAAAATCAGCTGTGGGTGCTGGCCGGTGCCGCCGAGGACGGTTCCATCCGCTCCGGCTCTATGCTGGATTGGGTGCAGCGAAAGGCAGAAGCATTCGGACAGTGGATTGAAGGGCTCGATTTAAGTTCGCTGCAGAAGCAGTTCGATGAGCAGTTCGCACGGGCACTGCAAAAGGCCGGAGAGGCACTGCAGTGGGTGCGCGACAACTCGGATACGCTGATCGGCACGCTGAAAAAGCTGGCTGTCATGTGGGGCATTGGACAGGTGTTTAGTTTTGTTGCCGGCATAATCTCTGCCGGACAGACGATCGGCGGGTTTATAAAGACCGTGTGGAAGCTGGTGACCGCCAAGGGCGTAGAATCTGCTGCGTGGATCCATAATACCGCCATGATGGTTGTCAACAAAGCAGGCATGGTTGCCAGTGCCGTAGCATCCGGCGTGGCCACCGGTGCAACTGCCGCTCTGACGGCCGCCCAGTGGGCTTTGAACGCTGCATTTGTAGCAACGCCGATAGGTTGGATCGTGCTCGGCCTGGCAGCTGTTGTGGCCGCAGGTGTGGCGCTGTATAAGAACTGGGACACCGTAAAGGCCAAGGCCGGAGAGGTATGGAACAGCATAAAAACAGCGTTCGGCGGCATCAGGGACAGTATCACGGGCGCTTTTTCGGCTGCTAAGGAAAAGGTCGCGGGCTTCTTCTCGTGGCTTAACCAGAAGATCGAGAGTGTGCCGATTCTCGGCTCCATCTACAAGGGCGGCAAGAGCGCCGTGTCATGGGTTGCCGATCAGCTGGACGGCAATGCCATGGGCACGCCCTACTGGCGCGGCGGTCTGACCCGCGTCAACGAGCGCGGCGGCGAGATTATGAACCTGCCAAGCGGCACGCAGATCATCCCGCATGATGTATCTGTCAAGGCGGCGGGCGGTCGGAGCGTGACGGTCAACGTCACCATCCAGGGCAACGTGATCGGCAACCGGGAGTATACCGAACAGGTCGGCGCATATGTCGGCCGCAAGGTGCTGGCGGCGCTCGGCAACACATAAGGAGGTGCGGTAAGTGTACAAGATTATTTTCAGCGTAAACAACAATGAAGAGGTTTGGACGCTGCCGCACTGTCCGCCGGATTTCCCGATTCCACAGCCGGAGCAGCACCACGAGACCTACGAGGGCCTGAGCCGCGACTATCGACGCATCGGCACGCTTAGTCTGCGGCACATGGAGTGGACGGCGCTGCTGCCGGTACGCCGGTACTCGTTCATGCCGTCCGAGGCATCTGCAGATGGTTGGGCGTATGTCGATTTTCTGAGCCGATGGCGCGACAAGAAGGTGCCGTTCCGGCTGATCGTGCTCGACAGCAAGGGCGCGGCACGGCTTAACATGCCGGTGACGGTGGACAGCTTTGACGTCACCGTGCGAAAAAACGGCGATCTGGAGTACAGCATTGCCGTCACAGAATACAAGTTTATCAAATGAGGAGGTGCGCCGATGGCGGCAGGATATGTCGATGACCACAAGCTGATACTGTACCGCGACGGCGCACAGCCGCGCGATATCACTGCGTTTGCGAGTGGCATGACCTTGACCGATGACCTTGACACGCTGGCGGCAGAGCTGACGTTTAAGACGTTTATCTCGCCGTGGGACAAGTACACGCCCAAGCTGGCACTCGCGCCGGGCGATAAGGTGCGCGTGACCAATCAGGGCAAAACGGTCTTTTCCGGCATCGTTATCACGGTGACGCTGGACGGCGGTGTTACGGCCTACGACCGCGGGTGGTATCTCAACAAGAGCGAAATCGTGCTGCAGGTCAACAACCTTGCCGCCGATCAGGTCATCCGCAAGGCGTGTGCCAAGGCGGGCGTGACAGTCGGCAAGGTGTGCAGCCTGCCGACCAAGATCACGAAGCTGTGGACCGGCTCTACGCCCGCTGACATTATCAGCGATGTGCTGGACACCTGCACGTCTGCGACCGGCAAGCAGTACCGCCACCGTGTGGACGACAGCGGCCTGCAGGTCGAGGCGCTGCCGACCGTGCCCATCAAGGCGTTCCATCGTCCGGCGGACAATTTGCCCGGCTTTGATATTACATGGGCGCTCGGTCAGGTGAGCGGTGAGGACAGCATTGAGAACACCTGCAACGCTGTGGTTATTGCTGCCGAGGACGACGGAAAGGCGTACATCGGCGCACAGGCCAGCAACGCGGCGTCTATCAAGCGTTACGGCTTTATGCAGCACATCGAAACGGTCACGGAAAATCCCGGCACGGCTGTGCTCGGCCAGATGGTCAAGAATCTGCTCAAGAACGCCGACAAGGTAGGGCAGACCCGCTCCATCTCCGAGATTTGGGGCTGTGATGAGGTGACAAGCGGCGTGGTACTGCGGTTTAACTCGCCCGCGTTTGGCATCAAGGGCAACTTCCGCGTTACGCGCGTGGAGCATCACTACGGCGGTGCAGGGCATACAATGGCGCTGGAAATCACGGCGCTCGAGCAGGTGCGAGCCGCCGCCGAGGGTAAGACCGACGCGGCAGCCATCAAGGCCGCCAGCACGGACAAGGTGCAGGTGTTCGGCCTGCCCGATCTGTCCGGCAGCAGCGACAGCGGCGCGGGCGGCACGATCGTCAAGGCATTGTTTACCGCTTATTACCCCGCCAACAATGCGCTGGAGGGCGGTTATCTGGATGCACAGGGCAACAGGCTCGACCCGTCGAAGAAAACCTGCGCCGCACCGCCGTCTGTGCCGTTCGGTACGAAAATTACCGTCCGCGACACGGGTACAAGCCTTGACGGCACGACCTACACTGTCAACGACAGAGGCGGCGCGATCCAGATCGAGAACGGTGTCTACCACTTTGACCTGCTGATGAGCAGCAACGCCGAGTGCAATCGCTGGGGACGCAAAAACGGCTCTGCGATCATCGGCGGCTCGGGCGGCGGCTCGGGCAGCGCGGTGTCGTTTATCAACACCGCCCTGGGCGAGGTCGGGTACAAGGAGTCCGGCAAGGACATCAACAAGTACGGCCAGTGGGCCGGCCACAACGGCGTTGCGTGGTGTGTCTATTTTATCTGCTGGTGTGCGTATAAGTCCGGTGCACCTATCCCGACAAGCTACGGCTACGTTGGCGATATGAGCAGCTATTTCAAATCACGCGGCAAGTACAAATCGGCAGGCAGTTACAAGCCCAAGGCGGGTGACCTGATGATTCAGGGCGACCGACATATCGGTATTGTAATATCTGCCGGAGCATCGTCATTTGAGACGGTGGAGGGCAACTGCTCCAATAGCGTCAAGCGCGTAACGCGCAGCTATGGTGAGGTGTCCGGTTTCTGTACTCCGTGGGGATAACACAAGATATTGTATGCTTGTGGATAAAACTGTGGAAGATGTGGAAAGGAGTGCGTGCCAGTGGCATGGGATACAGAGATGGCTTTGGCCATCAAGAACACCGCGAGAAAAGCGGCAAAGAGCCTACCCAAAGGCTGGTATCGTGCCGAGGTCTTGCAGGTAACGCCCAAGTTGATTTTTTCTGTGGTAAGTAAGGAATTTCAGTTCAGCACGGGAGATGGCCTGATTATGACCGCCACGGCAAAGAGCAAAACGTGGAAGGTCGGCATGCAGGCGGCGGCCATTCTGCAAGGCAGTGAGCTGCTGGTTTTAGATTCTTTATAGGAGGTGTCGGCTATGGCCGATGTGTTTCCGGTTATCCCGGAGGAGCTGCCCGCGCAGGTCGCGGAGAGCATTGGGCGCTCTCCGGAGTTTGTGTTCCATGAGGACGGACGCTCGGGCAGTTTTCAGCTGATCGACGGCGCTCTGGTCGAGCGGCAGGGCATTGAGGCGGTCAAGCAGTGGCTTGAGCTGATGCTGCGCCAGAAACCGGGTGCAATCCCAATCTACCGGACGAGTGGCACGACCCAGCCGGGCGTGGAGGCGGTCAGCCTTGACCGGCGCGTGCCGGAGGGCTGGATTTTTGCCGAGATTGAGCGCAACGTGCGAGAGACCGCCGCGTTCTGTTCGGCTATCCGGTCACTTGACAGTTTTAAGTTTACGCGCGTGCGGCGCGGCGTGGAGGTACGCTTCACGGTGCGGCTGCACACCGGAGAGAGTGAGGAGGTGACGACGTTTGTCAGCGAGTGAGATTTTAGACGAGATGCTCGGCAATATGCCGGAAAGCTATCAAAAGACCATCGGCTTTCCGACATATGACCTTTTAGCCGCAGTCAGCCTGCGGATGGAGGGCACGGACACGGCTATTGACGAGGCCAAACAGCAGCTTGACCCGGAAAATCTGCACGACAGCGCCCTTGATCGCTACATCTATCCGCGCTCCGGCTTGGAGCGCAAGGCGGCGACCTTTGCACACGGCAGCCTGACCGTCACCGGCACAGGCACGGTCGAGCAGGGCACGCTGTTTGAGAGCGGCGGCGGTGTTCAGTATTACGCAACCGAGACCGTTGCCATTGAGGGCGAGGGCACCGTCCCGGTCACCTGCACGGTGGACGGCACGGCGGGCAATCTGCCCGCGCACAGCGTAAAACAGATGCCGGTGACGATGCAGGGCATTGCCTCGTGTGATAACCCTGAGCCGATCGGCGGCGGCTATGCCGAGGAGTCGGACAGCGAGTATTATGCACGCTATCTGGTCGTTCTGCGCACGCCTGCGACGAGCGGCAACATCTACCACTATGTACAGTGGGCGCTTGAGGTGGCCGGTGTCGGTCATGTCAAGGTGTTCCCGCGGGTGCAGGGCGTCAACACAGTTGATGTCGTGATCGCGGACAACGCCGGTCAGCCTGCATCGCCTGCACTGGTTAAGTCGGTGCAGGACTACATTGACCCCGACAGCGAGGGTGCAGGCCGCGGACAAGCTCCTATCGGCGCACAGTGCTTTGTCACTGCCGCGACCGGCAAGGCCATCACGGTCAGCTGCACGGTGTCCAAATCGAACACCGCAGACGAGGAGAGTGTAACTGCTGCCATCAAGTCAGCGGTTGCGGACTATCTGGCCAGCACAGTGTTTGCGCAGAGCTATGTCTCGTACGGACAGATTGCGGCGGCTATCCTGTCGGCCGACGGCGTCGTGGACTTCGAGGGGCTGACGGTCGGCGGCGGCACGAGCAACATCGCGGTCGGCGAGCGCGAGTGTCCGGTGCTCGGAGAGGTGACAATTACCTATGGCTGAGTTTGATAACATGCTGCGCAGTCTGCCGGTGGCGTACCGCACAGACAAGTGGGTGCGCGACCTGCTTACCGCGATCCAATCGCTCGACGACACGCAGCGCGAGCAGATGCTCGACATTACGCAGCAGCTGTTCCCCGGCAGTATGACGTGGGCGCTTGCCATCGAGGAGCGGGACGCCGGACTGGCCTCGACCGGCACGCTGGAGGAGCGCCGCACGGCGCTGATTGCACGGTGGCGCGGCTCGGGCAAGTGCGACGTTGACCTGATTCAGCGCGTGTGCGACAGCTGGAAGAACGGCGAGATTTCTGTCGGCTTTGCAAAGGGCGTGATCGTGCTGACGTTTGTCGGCGCGTATGGCGTGCCCGAGGCGGCGGAGCTTGCGGCGCTGCAGGACGCGGTAGACCGCGTGATCCCGTGCCATCTGGCGGTGAGCTACCTCTACCGTTATCTGCTCGTGCGCGAGGTTGACGGTATGACGCTCGACGAGCTGCAGGGGCACACGATGCATGATTTTGCGTTTTAGGAGGCGAGAAAATGAGTTTGAAAACAAAGCTGCTCGAGCTTTTCAAATACGAGCCGGACAAGGACGGCGCGCAGACGTTCAACATCAAGTCGGCGCTCAATGATAACTGGGATAAGATCGAGGCCTGGGCGCAGAGCGTGAAAACCGCGCTCGCGGGGCTCGTGCCGACGAGCCGGACGGTGAACGGGAAGACACTGGCGAAGGATGTGACGCTGACGGCGGCTGACATCAAAATGCCCGACAGCAAAGAGGACGTAGGGACGGCTATGGCAAAGCGAGCAGTGTGGGATGCAGTTTTAGTATCTCAACAGTCCGCTTTAGCATGGGCAGCGGCACAAAAAGAGCCTAAACAGTGCGGTTTTGATCCGCACACAACCGATACACCTTATGAGGGCTACTGGTGCGCCGAACTAACTCTGCACGCACCCTCTAATCAATGGCGTGTGCTTTATGTTACCAATGTTGTAACGCTTGAACGCTGGTTCAACATTTACAACATTGATCATTGGATTGGCTGGAGGAAGTTATCACTTGCCGTTACTCCAGAAGTGCATAATTTTCCTTTGGCGGACGGCTATACCGATCTCGGATGTAAATACTTTCGCACACAAGAAAATGTGGTTTCTTTTGCCGGAGAAGTAATGCGAACGAGTGGCTTTCGTGCTGACGAAACTTTTGCAGTGCTGCCCGAGGGCTTTAGGCCGGATCATGCGATCGTCGTGCCAGCGCTGCTCTATCCAAGCTACACGCCGACTACAATTATCATCAAATCTAACGGTGAGATTTGCGAAACGATAACAGCCAGTGACAAATCGCTTTATATGCAGGCGACTTTTGTCGCGGGTTAATTTCGGGCAATGAAAACAAATCGAATGCCGCCAAGTGATTTTTTATTAACCGCTGCTGTAGATGCACGGTAATACAAGGAACCATCATAGTCAAGTCGATATGTAGCGACAACATTATCAGATCCTGAATCGCTACACATTCCCCATTGCGACTGCAAAAATGGCCTAAATCCTTCTGGAAGTGTTGCGATGAGGGTCCACTGATCTGGGACAAAGTTGTCATTCGACTTTTCGCCGTAATCGAATACTACTGTTACTTCATTAAATGCATTTTTCCAGTATGCAGCCGTGCCAAGGCGATTGATACTATCAGCCAATGGTAGCTCGTGCATCTCGGGCGTTTTGCATTGTGCAACCTCAAGCCAGTCATACCACTCCCAACCGCTTTCGATAGGGTGATTGGAGCGGATGTACATGCGTCGGGTCTCGTAGTCGATAAACCGCTGTGTCACTCCGATGTTCCATGCTGAATTTGCAAGCACTTCTAAAGTCCATGCGTACGAGAAAATCGGGGCGTGAAGCAACATTTTCGACGTGTCTCCTCCCCGATAAAAGCCGGGTTCTGTGAGCATATCAGCGTCGTTTTGACCAGATAACTCGCCGCAGTCCTTGAGTCGCTTTGCCGTAGGCGCCCTATCACTATTGTGCTATAATGGCACAAAGGAGTGTGTGCGCTATGACTGCAAAAATGGACCTGTTAGCTAAACTGAACGCTTTAATGCCCGAATGTGCGGGCGAGATCGCGAAAATCTTGCATGACTACGAGATTATGCCTGCCAAGGTGTATGAGCGGAGCAATCTGCCGAGGCGTGTTGACGCTTTCCTGGCGGCGAAGCGTATCGACGGCTGCCGTCCCAGGACGCTGGAGGGCTATCGTGAGCGGCTCAAGGTGCTGATCCAGAGATGCAAGAAACCGGTGCAGAAGATCACGACTGATGACTTGAGAGAGCACATCGCCTATCTGGTCGATGAGCGCCACCTCAAGGACAATTCTGTGCAAGCGCACATCAACTGCTTGCGGTCATTCTTTCAGTGGCTGACAGATGAGGACGTCATCAGGAAGAACCCTATGCGTAAGATCAAGTCACTGCGTATCGACAAGCTGCGTGCGCGGCACCCTCTGACCGCAGAGCAGCTGGAACTTATTCGCGACGGGTGTAAAGGCTACAAGGAGAAAGCCTTGGTTGAATTCTTGGTGTCCAGCGGCTGCCGCGTGTCCGAGGTCGCTGGTCTGCGCGTGCAGGACATCGACTGGCAGGAGCGCAAGTGCAAAGTCCTCGGCAAGGGCGGTAAACAGCGCACCGTGTACTTTTCGGTGCGTGCGAAACTCATGCTGCAGCTCTACATCAAGGGCCGCAAGGGAGGAGAGGCGCTCTTCTCCAGCAGCCGTGCGCCCTACGAACCTTTGAGCGATCGGGGAATTGAGAAGATCATTTCCAAGCTTGGCAAGCGTATCGGTATGGAGCGTCCACTGTATCCGCACCTTATGAGGCACACCTTTGCGTCGCATGCGCTGTCGGCTGGCATGGACTTGACAGTTATTCAGCACCTTTTGGGGCATACCGACCCGAAAACGACGCTCATCTATGCGGAGATCAATCCAATCCGCGTGCAATACGAATATAATCGCGTCATTGCTTGACGCAAGAAAGTAGGTAAAAATCATGGAAAATGTAGCGCATTTTAAGGCTGCGATTGCAGCAATCATCGCCATTCTCACCGCGCTCTGGGGGTGGTTCGGCTGGTTGGTCGTGCTCTTTATCTTTTGCATGGCTGTTGACTTTCTCACCGGCTCGGCGGTGGCGTGCCGCGCCGGCAAGTGGTCATCCCCGGCCGCCAGAGACGGCATCTGGCACAAGTGCGGCAGCATCGTCGTGGTCATTGTCGCAGGCGTCGCCGATTTGCTGATCGGCACGCTGATCGGACACATCCCCGGCGTTACGCTGCCGTTTGAGTACACTGTGCTGCTGTGCCCGATGGTAGTGGTGTGGTACACCCTTACGGAGCTCGGCAGCATCGTCGAGAATGCCGTCGCGCTCGGCGCGCCGGTGCCGCAGTGGCTGCAGAAGGCGCTCGCGGCAGCAAAGGACGCAGTGGATAAGTTAGGGGAGGAGAACGATTGATGAACATTCCGTTTGTGCCGGCTGATCCGAGCAACTACTACTCCGGCCGCGGCGGCAATTCGATCAAGTACATCGTCATGCACTATACCGCCAACGACGGTGACACCGACGAGGGTAATGCGCACTATTTTCAGGGCGCAGGCCGACGGGCAAGTGCACACTATTTTGTCGATGAGGACAGCGTTACGCAGTCCGTGCGCGACAACGATGCAGCATGGCACTGCGGCGGCGCTCTCGAGAGCTCGCATCACCCGTTACGCGGCATTTGTATGAACCGTAATTCGTTGGGTGTGGAAATGTGCAGCGACATCGTAGGCGGCAAGTACACCATCACGCCGCAGACGGTAGACCGCACGGTTGAGCTGGTGCGTTGGCTGATGGACAAGTACGGCATCGACGTGGATCATGTTGTGCGCCATTATGACGTAACGGGTAAGGACTGCCCGGAGCCGTGGGTGCGTGATGAAAGCCTGTGGCGTAAGTTCAAGGCGCGGCTGACCGCGCCGGTTGAACCCGAACCGAAGAAGGAGGACGAAGTGGTAGAAAAGAAAAAGGTCCTGCTCAACGGCAAGACCTACGAGTGTGAGTGCATCTGCCGCGATGATGTGAACTTCATCAAGATGCGGTCGCTCCAGCAGGCGGGGTTTACTGTGGTTTACGATGCGGTGCGCCAGATGCCGGCCATCACCGCGCCGCAGTGCCGCACGTTCGTGCCGGACGGCACGCCGGACGTGCAGGAGGCCATCGACACCGTGCAGGAGGTCGCCGGCCTGGAGGGGCAGACCATCGAGTACCTTCGCCGGTATCAGTACGGCGACGAGCTCATTAAGAAAATCGCGGCGCATATTAAATAAGGTATAAAGGGGAAGCCCCGGTGTTCAAATTGAACACCGGGGCTTTGTGGTTTCTGCACAAAAAGAAGGTCTGAGTTTTGTGTGAGATTGACGCGCCAAAATGGCACAATAATATTGACAATACGCCAAAATGGCGTTACAATGAAGCCACAGAAAAGGAAAGGTGATCCGTATGGAATTTAACGGGTACCAGCAGGCTATCCTGTACCTGCTCGGCTACTGGCAGGAAAAGCGGTACCTCGTCCGCTGCGTCGATAAGCACTATATCGACGCAGTCGCCCCGCTCTTTGAGCGGACGAGGCCTTTCCTGCAGCACCGCACCGGGGAAAAGAAGGACTACTGGTGCATAAAATCAGCGTCAGCGGAAAACTTCACGCCGCCGACACTGGACGACGTGGACGACTGGCCGGCATTCAGCCGGGCGGTCGTCGAGCTGCAGGGGATAGTGGATCTAAGAAAGGTTTCAAGTTACGGCGTTCCGCAGCGCCGGCTGCGGCTGCGGATATACGGCCAGCCGGACCTGCTGGAGGCTGTTTGCAGCCGGTTCCCGGCAAAGCCGAAGAAAATGCAGTTCATCCGGACGAACAACGGAGAGACGAATGCGTTCTTTTATCAATCTCCGGCGGAAGTGTGCGAAATCCTCGATTACCTCGACGGAGAGCCGAGGAATGAGGGAATTTGGAAGAAGTGGAACGAACTGAGAGAAGGGAGCAGTAAGCATGAACGATAAGCAGTTTTGTGTATTGTGGGGAGAGGCACTGAGCTACGCCGATCGAGATGGTTTTATCTCGGATGCGGCGCTCTCGTCCATCTGGGGCGATGCGGAAGATGCTCAAATTTCCGCCGATCGCCTGCGCGAGCTCGGCAGACTGTGGGACGCGGCGAACATGCCCGTCCGGCGGATCCGGGATCACCTCGGCCTGACGCAGGCTGAGTTTGCTCAGCGATATCTCATTCCCATGCGCACCTTGCAGCGCTGGGAAAAAGACGGCACCTGCCCGGATTGCACGCGCCTCCTGCTGCTGCAGGTCACCGGGCTGTACAGCAGATAATGCAGGAGATAAACAGAAGGGAAGCCCCGGTGTTTAATTTGAACACCGGGGCTTTGCCTTGTCCTTTAATTGTCCTTTACGACGCGGTTTATGCATTCAAAAGACCCCAAAAATCATCAGTATTTATGTGATGTATTCGCATTATTCGGGCGTTATTAGCGAAAAAACGCAACATTTCTCAATATCAAGATTTCTGGGGGTCAAGAGGCCGCAGGTTCAAGTCCTGTCACTCGGACCAAATAAAGCCGTTCTTTCGAGAGAAAGGGCGGCTTTTTTGCTTTTACAGGGTTTATCTAACAGTTTCCTGAAAGGTCTCCTGATATCCGGGCAAGTTTTCTCTCCCGGCAGCAGGGGGGAGCGGACGGGCGCCGGTTGCATGCCTTTGCCTTTTATGGTATACTCTTTACCAAACGGTAAAGAGGAGGCTTTCACCTTGGAATTCAAATACAGTGTTTCCAAACAGGATTACATCGACTTTAATCTTAACTACTTCAACAACAATGCTGTCGTGCAGCGCTCCATCTGGATGATGCGTGTCGCAACGGCTGTCATCGTCATCATCGGTGGTTCGGTGCTCATGTACTGGCTGCACGCGCTGACACTCGTCTCCGGTCTGGTTTATCTCGCACTCGCTGCGGTCTGCTTTTTCGGAACGCCGTGGTATATGCGCCGCAAAGTCGTGAAAAATACCGAGCGCATCCTCAAAAACGCCAACAACAAGCAGCTCTGCGGCCCCAAGACACTCACCCTGCGCGATGAAGACTTCGAGCTCAAGGGGGAGAACGAGGACAGCGTTTACCGCTATGACGCAGTGCAGCGTACTGCATCCGATGACAGGCATTACTTCATTTTTGTCGACGAGTTTTCCGCCATCATCGTCCCCTTCGAGGCGTTCTCCACCATGGATGACCAGCGTGCGTTTTATGAACGCATTACAAAGAATATCTCTGACCCGGCGCTCAAATGCTGAACACCGTTTTCCCCGTTCTCATCAGCAGCGCAGCCGCTTCTGTTCTCTGTAAAAGGTTGCGAAAAAGGGGTTGACAAACCAGTAATTACAGTATAAAATAGTCCATGTAATTCAAACTTAACAATATTATCGGCTTCGACGGAAAAATGCTGTTTCCATAAATACGGTCCTGCAAGAGAGCGGATGACGCGGCTGAAAGCGTCCGCAGACCTCAAGGAACGGCTACCGGTTTCCCGAGCTGTACGGCCCAATGCCTTTAGAAAAGTGCTGAAGCTGTATCGTTTCGTCTGCGTTATAAGACCCCAAGCGGCAGAAACGCCTTCTCCGAAACCTCGTGTATCGGATGCCGAGGCTCTGCAAGCAGGGTGGTACCGTGGGCTTTCCGCTCACCCCTGAGTCTCACACTCAGCGGTGAGCGGAATTTTTTTATCTGCACGGATTACGCTTATTTTTGTTAAAACTGACAGGAAAGGTGAGATAAAACCATGTCTGAGGACAACAAGTACACGTTTGAAAACAAGGAATACCGTGACACGTACCGTCACACGGTTTCCCACATCCTCGCTCAGGCGGTAAAGCGTCTGTACCCGGAGGTCAAGCTGGCCATCGGCCCGGCTATCGAAAACGGCTTCTATTACGACTTCGATGCACCGTTCTCCTTCACGCAGGAGCATCTGGACGCACTCGAGGCCGAGATGCGCAAGATCTGCAAGGAGAAGGAAAAGCTCGAGCGCTTCGAGCTTCCGCGTGAGGAAGCTGTCAAGCTCATGCAGGAGCGCGAGGAGCCGTACAAGGTAGAGCTGATCAACGACCTGCCCGAAGACGCTACGATCTCCTTCTACAAGCAGGGCGAATTCACCGACCTGTGCGCAGGTCCGCATCTGGACTCCACCGGCCGTGTCAAGGGCAACGGCATCAAGCTGATGAACGTTACGGGCGCTTACTGGCGCGGCGACTCCTCCAAGAAGATGCTCCAGCGTATCTACGGCACCGCGTTCCCGAAGAAGGACGAGCTTGACCAGTACCTTAACATGCTCGAAGAAGCGAAGAAACGCGACCACCGCAAGCTCGGCAAGGAGCTCGGTCTGTTCATGCTGACCGAGGAGGGCCCCGGCTTCCCGTTCTTCCTGCCCAACGGCATGATCCTCAAGAACACGCTCATCGACTACTGGCGCGAGGTTCACAAGCGCTATGGCTACGTTGAGGTCTCCACTCCGATGATCCTCAACCGCAAGCTGTGGGAGCGCTCCGGCCACTGGGATCACTACAAGCAGAACATGTACACCACCGTCATCGACGACGAGGACTACGCAATCAAGCCGATGAACTGCCCGGGCGGCATGCTCGTTTACAAGTCTCAGCCGCATTCCTACAAGGAGCTGCCGCTGCGCGTGGGCGAGCTGGGTCTGGTACACCGTCACGAGCTGTCCGGCGCGCTGCACGGTCTGTTCCGCGTCCGCTGCTTCACGCAGGATGATGCCCACATCTTCATGACCTGGGATCAGATGAAGGACGAGATCAAGAACGTTGTCCGCCTGTTCGATGAGGTATATTCCACCTTCGGTCTGACCTATCAGATCGAGCTGTCCACCATGCCGGAGGACCACATGGGCGAGCTCAAGGACTGGCAGTTCGCTGAAAAAACCCTCGCCGAGGCGATCACTGAGATCGGCAAGGACTATGTTGTCAACGAGGGTGACGGCGCGTTCTACGGCCCGAAGCTCGACTTCCATCTGGCAGACTCCATCGGCCGTACCTGGCAGTGCGGCACCATTCAGCTCGATATGCAGCTGCCTGAGCGCTTCGAGCTCGAGTACACCGGTGCGGACGGCGAGAAGCATCGCCCGGTCATGATTCACCGCGTCGTTCTCGGCTCGATCGAGCGTTTCATCGGCGTTATCACCGAGCACTTTGCCGGCGCGTTCCCGACCTGGCTGGCTCCGGAGCAGGTTCGCGTCATGCCGATGACTGACCGCAACATTCCCTGTGCACAGGAGGTCATGAAGCAGCTGACCGACAAGGGCTTCCGCGCCACCATGGACGAGCGCAACGAGAAGATCGGCTACAAGATCCGCGAGGCGCAGGTACACAAGGTACCGTATATGATCGTTATCGGCGACAAGGACGAGGAGAAGGGCATCATCTCCGTTCGCAACCGCAAGACCGGCGAGACCACCCCGATGGAGCTCAGCGAATTTATCGAGAAGCTCGATTACGAGGTTAAGAACAGGCTGAAGTAAGCAGCAAAACGGAGAGCGGAAGCGGTATTCCGTTCTCCGTCACAATAGAATAAAGGTTCATAGAGTTTTGTCATGTATGCAGGGAGGATGCGGCATGAAAAAATTTGTTTCCGCGTGTTTGATGGCAGGTCTGCTGACTTGTGCCGCCGGTGCCGCACGGGTCGGTACGATCAACAACAACTATCCCGGCGATACCGAAGCGCAAGCGCAGATGCTTTACGATCTCGGGCTGTTTAAAGGCACCGACAAGGGCTTTGCGCTGGAGAAATCCATGACCCGCGCAGAGGCCTCGGTGATGCTGACCCGTCTGCTTGGCGCAGAAAAGACCGCGCTGGCAGGAAACTGGAAGCATCCGTTTACCGATGTGCCGCAGTGGGCGGACAAATACGTCGGCTGGCTGTATCAGAATGGTTTGACCAAAGGCGTTTCCGCGACACTGTACGGCTCGCAGCGCAATGTCACCTGCGACCAGTATTGCATTTTTCTGACCCGGGCACATTTGGATGCGGACAGCTATCAGGGTACGGCTTTTGTCGATAACGATGAGGTACGGCAGACGGACGAGGAGGGCTTTATCCGCGGAGATGCGGTTTCGCTCTCGGCGCGGCTGCTCAGTACGAACTACGCGAAAAACGGCGACGAAGGCGACCGTAGTGTGGCGGAAAAGCTGATCGACAACGGCGTTTTCACGGCGGAACAGTTCAAAAATGCGGCATGGAACGTTCTGCCGCGTGATTACGGCAATGATTATCAGTACGATGACAAGTGGAACCTGATCGCTTCGCCGTTCGTCTGCCAGATCGCAGATGTGACAGTGGCACAGTGCCCGATTGACGGAGTGCAGCCTGTCAGCGGTACAGACCGTTATGCGCAGAGCGATATGGATCAGTCGGACTTGACCCTGTACCGCATGGACAGCAAGACGATGAAACTGACGCAAGTGCTCTCGCTGCCGAAAGAAAGCTCCGTGGAATATCTCGGCAGTGCCGGAGAAACCGATTATCTGCTGGTGCACGACCGGAAAACGGAAACGTATTCGCTGTGCTCAGTGCGCGGCGATACGGTCAAAACCGAACTGACCCTGACCGAAGCACAGCAGCAGGCAGCACATACCGTTTATCAGAGCGCACGCGGCTGCATCATCTGCACGGACGAGACGACCGGTTATAAGCTCACGGAAACAGGCGTGGAGCCGTTCAACATGGCGGCAGGCATCTGCCAACTGACCGAGGATGGCATGATTATTACGCAGAAATGCACGGCGGACGAAACCGTGCTGACGGCATATAACTGGGACGGTCAAAAGACAGACAGCTATGCCATCTCCAATGCGTATCAGTCGGATGATGCCGAGGTGCGCAAGCATTTTGCACCGCAGATATTCGGCAGTGACGGTGCGCTGTTCTGGGGCACAGCCGGGCTGTACCGCAAAGAAAACGGCCGTTTGGTGCAGGTGACAGACTCTCCGGTCATCAGCGTAAAGCAGGATGCCGATGGGGCCTATTATGCTGTTTCCTGCAATAAATCTGAGCGGACGGAATACTATTCGGATGGTATCGGATACATGGCCGGTGATATGCTCGTGCGTATCGCGCCGGATGGAACACAGACCACGTTTGCAACACTCGATGACATTCTGATCGACGAGGTAAAGACGGTCAAAAGCGGTGCTGTTCGCTTCACAATCGCCATTCCGACAGAGGGCCATAGAAGCGGACACTATACCTGCCTGTTGAAAGACGGAAGGATTACCGTCCGGTCTGCAACCGATGATGTATTCTACATCTGGGGCAACGATGCGCTGGAAAACGAACAAGAGAAAATAGATAAGATTATTGCGAACCAGAAAGGTGAAGAATAATGGCAGAAAAGAAAAAGCTGGTCAGTGAGATCACGTCGATGGACGTGGATTTCGCGCAGTGGTACACAGATATCGTAAAAAAGGCGGAGATGGCGGACTACTCGTCCGTCAAGGGCTGCATCATCATGCGCCCGTACGCGCAGGCGCTGTGGGAGAACATTCAGCACACGCTCGACACTATGTTCAAGGAGACCGGCCATGAGAACGTTGCGATGCCGATCTTCATCCCGGAAAGCCTGCTCCAGAAGGAGGCCGACCATGTAGAGGGCTTCGCGCCGGAGTGCGCGTGGGTCACCCACGGCGGCAATGACAAGCTCGAGGAGCGTCTGTGTGTCCGCCCGACCTCCGAGACCCTGTTCTGCGAGCATTACGCGAAGATCGTCCGTTCCTGGCGTGACCTGCCCAAGCTGTACAATCAGTGGTGCTCGGTCGTCCGCTGGGAAAAGACCACCCGTCCGTTCCTGCGTTCCCGTGAGTTCTGGTGGCAGGAGGGTCATACCGTCCACGCCACCGCCGAGGAGGCGATGCAGGAGACCCTGCGCATGCTGAACATCTACGCGAAGTTCTTCGAGGAATGGCTGGCCATCCCGGTCGTCAAGGGCGAAAAGACCCCGAAGGAGCGCTTCGCCGGTGCAGAGAACACCTACACGATCGAGGCCATGATGCACGACTGCAAGGCGCTTCAGTCCGGCACCTCGCACTACTTCGGTGACGGCTTCGCGCGCGCCTTCGGCATGCAGTACACCGATAAGAACAACACGCTTCAGTATATGTATCAGACCTCCTGGGGCGTTTCCACCCGTATTATCGGCGCGATCATCATGACCCACGGCGATAACGAGGGTCTGGTGCTGCCGCCGCGCATCGCTCCGACCCAGCTCGTCGTAATCCCGGTCGCTGCCCATAAGGAAGGCGTCAAGGAAAAGGCAGCCGAGCTGTACGAGCAGGTCAAGGCAGCCGGTATCCGTGCAAAGATCGATCTGTCCGACAATACCCCGGGCTGGAAGTTCGCCGAGTATGAGATGAAGGGCATTCCGCTCCGTCTGGAGGTCGGCCCGCGCGACATCGCCGAGGGTCAGTGTGTGCTTGTCCGCCGCGACACCCGCGAAAAGACCGTTGTCAAGTTCGAGGATCTCGAAAAGACCATTCCGGCTCTGCTCGATGACATCCAGAAGAGCCTCTACGAAAAGGCGCTGGCAAACCGCGAGGCACATACCTACACCGCAACCAGCCTGGATGAGATGAAGTCCATCCTCGCTGAACACACTGGCTTTATCAAGTCCATGTGGTGCGGCGATCAGGCCTGTGAGGAGAAGATCAAGGAAGAAACCGGCATGCCGAGCCGCTGCATGCCGTTTGAGCAGGAGCATATTGCAGATACCTGCCCGGTCTGCGGCAAGAAGGCCGACAAGATGGTTGTCTGGGGCATCGCGTACTAAGACGCATCAGAAACTTATGCAGGGCGGGGTGACGCATCACCTCGCCTTCGCTGTTTTTCAAGGAAAGGAGTGCTGTGCTTGCTTGCAAAGATAGAAGAATTCATGTCCACGCCCGCCGGTCGCTTTCTGGGCATGGCCGGACTGGCGATCCTGACCGCAGTGCTGACCTATATCGCGGCGCAGACGGTAAATCGACTGATGCGCAAGCTTGTCGACCGACAGAGAAAGTCGGGCAGTTCGCTCGCGACAGTAACTGGCTTCGTGCGCTATATCGCGGTCGCAGCGGTGTATTTTGCCGGCGGCATGGTCATTATCGGAGCGATACCTCTGCTTTCGAGCGCGGTACATACCCTGCTGACGGCCGGCGGTGTTATCGCTGTGGTAGCCGGTCTTGCGGCGCAGGAAGCGCTCGGCAGCGTCGTGAGCGGCGTGATGATCCTGCTGTTCAAGCCGTTCAAGATGGGAGACGTCGTGCGTTATGTCGACAGCGACATCACCGGCACAGTCGAAGAGATCACGCTGCATCACACCGCCGTGCGCACAGTCGAGAACAAGCGCGTTATCATCCCGAACAGCAAGATGAACAGCGCCATCATCGAAAACGCCGACTACGCGGACAGCCGCATCTGCGTGTTCCTGACCGTGGGCGTCAGCTACGAGAGTGACCTGAAAAAGGCGAAGGAACTGCTTGCAGCCGAGGTAGCGCGGCAGCCGAGCTATCTCGATGTGCGCACCGAACAGCAGAAGCATGACGGCGCGCCCAAGGTGACAGTCGTGGTACTCGAGCTCGCCGACTCGTCGGTGACGCTGCGCGCGTCTCTCTGGGCGAAGGACAACGCGACTGCATTCGCGCTCAAGTGTGCCGTATTGGAGGGCATCAAGCAGGCCTACGACAGGGAAGGGATAGAGATTGCATATCCGCATATGCAGATAGTTTCCTCTTCCCCCTCAGCGGAAGGGTAAACCTCTGCTGAGAATAAAGCTTTCTGCAAAAAGAAATACCGCTTGCTTTTCATATTAACTCTGTTATAATGAACATATAAACTGGTCCTATCCAGTAAAAGTGTAAGGAGGAGAAAATTATGAAAAGATGCTTTAAGCTCGGCGCTATGGCAGTTGCCTGTGCAGCAGGCGTAATGGTTTCCGCAGGTGCGGCAAACTTCACTTCGTCTGCTGACCGTCTGCATGAGGTCGGTTTGTTCCAGGGCACCGGCACGACCGCTTCCGGCGCACCGCAGTACGACCTTGACCGTGCCCCCACCCGTGCAGAGGCCGCCGTTATGCTCGTGCGCCTGCTCGGCAAGGAGGCCGACGCCAAGGCGCTCACCTATACCGCGCCGTTTACCGATCTGGAGGGCTGGGAAGCCCCTTACGTCCAGTACCTTTATGACAACAAGCTGACTACCGGCGCAACCGCGACCACCTTCGAGCCGAAGGCAAAGTGCTCCGCTCAGATGTACACCACCTTCCTGCTGCGTTCGCTCGGCTACTCCGACACGCAGAACGGTGATTTCACCTATACCGGTGCACTTGACTTTGCGGCGGACAACGTCGGTCTCATCGACGAATCTTTCTGTGACACGAACAATTTCCTGCGAGATAATGTCGCTGCCATGAGTCTGGAAGCGCTCGCAACCCCGGTCAAGGCGACCGACATCACCCTGCTCGACAAGCTCATCGCCGACGGTGCGATCGACCAGAGTAAGGCGGCGCCGCTCTCCAGTTTCATCGATCTCGCTGAAAGCTACAATAAGGCGGTTTCTACGCCGATTACCCGCGCAGAACAGGACGTTACCGCCCGCATGACCATGAAGGCATCCGACATGGAAATCACCGCAGACAGCGTGATGAACACCAAGGCCTACGTTGACCCGGACAAGCTGAAGGACGCGCAGATGGAAATCACCGGCACGACCACGACCCGGGTCACAGGCTCTGAGCCGGTTGTTTCGAATATCAAGGCGTGCTACACCGGCGGCGTTTACTACATGGATATGGGTGATGGCGTCAAGGTCAAGATGACGCTGGATCTTGATGAGCTCACGGCGCAGCTTCACAGCTTCGGCGTAAGTGACGCAGATGTTCTGCCGCTTTGCTACATCAAGAACATCAAGCAGTCCGGCTCCGACCTCACCGTTACTTACGATGGTTCGGCTCTCAACAGCACGATCAACGAGATTCTCACCAGCTATGCAGGCGGTCTCCCCGAGGGTTCTGCGAACACCAAGGTCGAATTCAAGGATACGGCCATCACCATGACCGTCAGGAACGGCCAGCTTGCAGAGGTCGCAGTCAAGGGCACCGTAAAGATCACCGTCGAAGGCGAGACCGTCTCCGCCTCCATGGATGTCAAGAGCGTCGTCAAGGCGACCGGCTCCGCCGTCAAGATCAGCATTCCGTCCGACCTGTCGAGCTACATTGACATGGTCGAGTATCTTAAGCAGATTCATCCCGAGGGCGAATAATGAAAGATCATAAACAAGGCCGCAGAGTTTTTCGCTCTGCGGCCTTGTTCATCCCTCCATGAGGGTTTTGAGCTTGTGCGCGGAAGCAAGCAGCCGTTCAGTCTCATCGCGTGACAGCGGCAGGTCGAGAACCTGGGAGACGCCTGATCTTCCTACGACGGCAGGCAGACCGAGGCATACGCCCTCGATGCCGTAAGCACCGCGCGCAAGCGTCGAAACGGGCAGGACGGCGTGCTCGTCCCGGATGATAGCCTCTGCAATGCGCCGCACTGCCATCGCAATGCCATAGCAGGTTGCGCCCTTGCGCTCGATGATATCATACGCTGCGTGAGTGACCTCACGCGCGAGCGAGGCAAGCATGCTTTCCGGATCATCAATTCCGGCAGCAAGGCAGAAGTCGTCAAGATCCGCGCCCGAGATATTGGCGCTCGACCAGACCGCGACTTCACTGTCGCCGTGCTCGCCCAGCATGAAGGCGTGCACATTTCGGCTGTCCACGCCGAGTTTTTCCCCCAGAAGGCACTTGATGCGCGCCGTGTCGAGCACGGTTCCCGAACCAATGACCCGCTCAGCCGGAAATCCGGACAGCTCAAGTGTATATCCGGTCAGTACGTCCACCGGGTTCGACACGACGAGCAGGACTGCATCCCGGTTTACAGCGGTCAGCTGTTCCAGAATGCTTTGCAGGATGGCACGGTTTCGCCCGAGCAGAGCCTCCCGAGTCTCGCCGGGGCGCTGGTTCGTCCCGGCCGCGAGTATAACCAGTCCGCAGTCCGCAAAGTCGGCGTAGCCGCCTGCGTGTACCCGGCAGGGCCGCCGAAGCGCTGCACCGTGCGCAATGTCAGCGGCTTCGCCCTCCGCTCTGTGCATGTCCGCATCAAGCAGTAATACCTCGGAGAACAGTCCGCTCACCGCAAGGGTATAAGCGCTCGCCGCACCTACATTTCCGGTACCGATGATACCGCATTTTCGCATGTCTGCCATGAAAGTCACTCCTTTTCGCGTATTCTGCCCGATTACCGGTTGGAAAATACATCAGAATGTGATATAGTATTATAGCGGTACCGTGCAAATCACCCTTGTTCAATCATGCGGTATCGCCTATATATTCTCTATGACTCAGGAGGGAACACCTTTGAATAAAGTATTACGCAGTCTTTTCTGCGGTGCAGCTCTCACCGGCGCGCTAACCTGCGCCTCTCTCGCCGCCGACTTCACGCCGTGTGCAGACACGCTGCATTCGCTCGGCCTGTTCGAAGGAACAGGAAGCGGCTACGCGCTCGACCGTGCGCCTACCCGTGCAGAGGCCGCTGTCATGCTCGTCCGCCTGCTCGGACAGGAGGACGCCGCCAGAGAGCTCACCTATACCGCGCCGTTTACCGACCTTGCCGCGTGGGAGCAGCCGTATATCCAGTATCTGTATGATAACGGTCTGACGCAGGGCACCTCTGCGACTTCGTGGTCGCCGGAGAACATGTGTGATGCCCGGATGTATGCGGCATTTCTGCTGCGCTCACTCGGCTATTCGGATACCGCCGGGGATTTCAGCTATTCCGATGCTGCCGAGACCGCCGCGCAGCTTGGCGTGTATGATCTCGCCGCTGTCGACACCGAGCTGTTTAACCGTGATGACGCCGCGGCAGCATCCTACACCGCACTTGCAGTTTCCCCGAAGGGGGAAGAGAGAACACTGCTCGACCGTCTCACTGAGCAGGGCGCTGTTGACGCGGCCGCTGCTGCGCCGCTCAAGCGCCTGTTTGCCAATTACGAGAGCTACCGCGCCATGACCGCGAAAACCGCCGCAGCGCTTACCTATAAAACCGTCGTTCAGCCGACCGCCGTCAAAAGGAACGGCGAGACCGTGCTGACCCTACGGGCAGAGGATACGACCACTGCAGATACAGACAACCAGAGTCTGCTGACGAGCGGTACGCTGACCCTTTCGGCCGCAAACGTCGCTGACAAGACACTGCTGACGGCAGTTTCGCTTGAAAACGGCCTGCTGAGCACCAGTTTCGGTTCCAAGAGCGACAGCGAAGCGTGCTCAGCACGCGACCAGATGCAGCGTTTGACCGCCTTCGGCCGCGTGCCGCTCGCGTATGTTTCGTCACTTTCGCGCTCGAACGACCGCTGGGCGATCAAGCTTACCTCGCCGCTCTATGACAGTCTTACGGACACCGCTGCATTTGCCATGCCGAACGGCGGCAGCATGCAGGTATCGAACATTCAAACTGAACAGACGGTCTCCTTTGGAAAAATCGTCTCTCAGACGGTTTCTCTCGACTGCACAGCAGGGGAGTACACCGTTTCCGTCTCGGCAGCTTTCGCAGGCTAAGGCCATGCCGTACAATTCCCGTAAGCCGCACAAGCTTTAATCGCGCTGTACCGTCAAAAAAATAATTTGAGTTTTTTCGAAAAACAGGGAACCTTCTGTGCGGTTCTCCGTCTAACAGGACAAGAACATAACACAGGAGGATAAAACACTATGATGAAGAGAACGATGGGCGGCGTACTGGCCGCTGCAATGATGATGATGAGCGCACTTCCGGCTGCTGGCGCAGTCGATGTCTCTCATCTGAACGGAACGGGCAGCTCGACGCTGACGCAGGCCGCTGCCGATACGCTCCCGTCTCTGTCCGTTGCACCGATGACCGAGCTGGCGACCGTTGTCAGCTATGAGAACGGCGATCTGACTGTTAAGACCGCAGACGGCGACGAGCTCGTACTGCACACCGAAAATGCGATCGTCATGGACACCCAGACCGCTGCTGCGGCTGATCTGTCTGCCCTCAAGGCAGGTGAAAGCGTTTACGTATACCACGACGAAGCTGTCACCATGTCTCTTCCGGCACAGACCACCGCATATGCTGTTCTGACCAATCTCACCGACAAGCACGCTCCGGCATCTCTGCTCACTGCTGAGGCTGTTCAGAAGAACGACGACGGCTCTGTCACCGTTACCTGCCAGAGCGGCGCGCTGCACCTTACCATCGCGAAGGACGCGAGCGTTCAGCCGTTCATGACCCGCAACATTGTAACCGTCGATGATATCCATGTCGGCACCCGTTTCCTTGCATGGTTCGACGTCGCTGCTACTTCTTACCCGGCACAGGCCGCTGCCGACCGCGTTGTCATCCCGGGCCAGGAGGACAGCCGTTTCCTCGTTTTCTCTAAGGATGGCTCGCAGCTGACCGAAGGCTGCGTTGCAGACGGCGTAGCGATGATTCCGGTCCGCAAGGTCGCAGAGAACCTCGGCTACAAGGTATCCTGGGACGGCAAGACCCAGACCGTTATCCTCAAAAAGGGTGAGACCCCGATCAACGTCCAGCTAGGTGCAGACCGCTACCACGCAGGCAACGATCGCACCGGCGGCGTATCTCTCGGCGCTGCCTCCTACGAGATCAACGGCACAAGCTGGGTTCCGGCAGAGCTGTTCCAGCTTGCCGGCGAGACCATTTCGTTCAGCAACGGCTCCCTGACTCTCGGCAGCCTGATGCTGACGGCTGTCGCAGAATAAATACTGCTCAGCTGAGAAAAGTCCATAGTCTCAGAACCGCTCTTCACGGAGCGGTTCTTTTTTATTTTGCACACTGTTAACAAAACGTGAATTTTCTGTGCTGCCCTCTTGATTTTTTGTAAAAAGCGTACTATCATATCATTGTTGGCACTCGAAGATATAGAGTGCTAATCGTATTGAACAGATAAATCAAAACACAGAGGTGTATGTAACTATGGCACAGAAACAGTTCAAAGCAGAGTCCAAGCGTCTGCTTGACCTGATGATCAACTCGATTTATACGCACAAGGAGATTTTCCTGCGTGAGCTGATCTCGAATGCATCGGATGCCACCGATAAACTCTACTATAACGCGATGAAGGAAGGCAAAACGGGTATCACGCGCGATGCGCTCCCCATCGAGCTGACCCTCGACAAGGCAAACCGCCGCTTCATCATCGAGGATCATGGCTGCGGCATGACCGCTGAGGAGCTCGAGAGCAACCTCGGCACCATCGCACGCTCTGGCTCGCTTGCCTTCAAGGCTGAGAACGAGAAGCAGGACGACATCGACATCATCGGCCAGTTCGGCGTCGGTTTTTACGCCGCCTTCATGGTCGCAAAGCATGTTGAGGTCGTTTCCCGTGCGGTCGGCAGCGATGGCGCAAACCGCTGGGAGTCGGACGGCGCGGACGGCTACACCGTGACGCCCTGTGAAAAGGCAGAGAACGGCACGAAGATCGTCCTCACCATCAAGGACAACACCGAATCCGAAAACTACGATGAATTTCTTGAACCTTACCGCGTACAGGGTCTGGTCAAGAAATACTCCGACTACATCCGCTATCCGATCAAGATGGACATGACCCGTTCTCGCATGAAGGAGAAGCCGGCAGATGCAGGGGATGACTACAAGCCCGAGTGGGAGGAGTATACCGAAAACACAACCCTGAACTCCATGGTTCCGATCTGGAAGAAATCCAGAAAGGAGCTGAAGGACGAGGACTACAACAATTTCTATACGCAGAAGTTTTTCGACTATCAGCCGCCGCTCTGTCACATCCATACGAGCGTTGAGGGCGCAGTGACCTATACCGCGATGCTGTTTATCCCGTCGCACGCTCCGATGGATTATTATACCAAGGATTATGAAAAGGGGCTTCAGCTCTACTCCAACGGCGTGCTCATCATGGACAAGTGTGCCGATCTGCTGCCTGACCACTTCAGCTTTGTCCGCGGCATGGTAGACACCGCAGACCTGTCGCTCAACATCTCCCGCGAAATGCTCCAGCACGACCGCCACCTCAAGGCTATCGCACAGAGTCTGGAAAAGAAGATCAAGAACGAGTTGCTCAAGATGCAGAAGGATAAGCCGGAGGATTACGACAAGTTCTGGGCATCCTTCGGCCGCCAGATTAAGTATGGCGCATACGTCCAGTACGGCGCACATAAGGAGCTGCTTCAGGATCTGCTGATGTATCATTCCTCGACCGAGAACAAGCTCGTTTCGCTCAAGGACTACGTTTCCCGTATGAAGGAAGGCCAGAAGTATATTTACTACGCCTGCGGTGAAACTGTTGATAAGATCAAGATGCTGCCTGTCATGGAGACTCTGTCCGACAAGGGCTACGAAGTCCTCTGCATGGATGACAGCATCGACGAGTTCTGCACCAAAATGATTGCGAAATACGACGACAAGGAATTCAAGTCGATTCTGGACGCAGACCTTGGTCTGGAAAGCGAAGAGGAAAGGGAAGAGATCAAGAAGCAGTCTGAGGACAACAAGGAGCTGCTCGACGCGCTCAGCAAGGCGCTTGAGGGCAAGGTGAAGAAGGTCGAGCTGACCGGCCGCCTCAAAAACCATCCGTGCTGTCTGCGCGCCGAAGGCCCGGTAACGCTTGAAATGGAGAAGGTGCTCAACCAGCAGGCTGCCGTCAACGGCGGTGAGACTGTCCGCGCTGATCGCGTACTCGAACTGAACGCAGATCACCCGATCTTCAAGAAGCTGTGCGCTCTCCAGGCCGAAGGTTCGGATGCCCTTGCCGACTATGCGGACATTCTGTACACGCAGTCGCTGCTGATCGAGGGTCTGCCGGTGGATGACCCGGCCGGCTACGCCAACAAGATCTGCGCTCTTCTTGCCCGCTAAACGCATACTCATGAAAGGAGACGGATGCACATGAAAAAAATGCTCTGGATCGTTAATCCCCATGCCGGGCGCGGTGCGATGCGCGGCAAGCTCATTGACTGCATCCTCACCTTTCAAGAGGCAGGGTTTGATGTAACCCTGCACGTAACCGAAGGTCCCGAGGATGCGACCCGCGTTGCGCAGGCAAGAGCCGGGGAATTTGACCGTATCGTCTGTGCCGGCGGCGACGGCACACTCAACGAGGTCGTCACCGGACTGATGCAGAGCAAGGTACAGCCGCCTCTCGGCTACATCCCTGCCGGCACGACCAACGATTTTGCTACCAGTCTCGGTATTCCCAAGGTCCCGGCCGAGGCGGCTGCTATCGCTGCAAAGGACCGCTTGCAGGCACTCGACATCGGCCGCTTTAACAGCCGCTATTTTAACTATATCGCTGCCTTCGGCGTATTCACCGAGGTCAGCTACGCCACGCCGCAGCAGACTAAAAACATCTTCGGCCGTGCTGCCTACATCATGCAGGGCGTTATGTCGCTTGCGAACATCAAGGAATATCGCATCCGCGTCAACAGTCCGGAAATGCAGACCGAAGATCACTTCATTTACGGCATGGTAACAAATTCGGTCTCTGTAGGCGGTTTCAAGGCACTGAGTCCGGACTCTATCGCACTCGATGACGGTCTGTATGAGGTTCTGCTCGTCTATCCGGTCGATAATCCGATGGAGCTTCAATGGCTGATCAATGACCTGCTGACGCATAACACCGAATCGACTCGTTTTCTCTACTTCCGCACCTCGCATATCACATTTGACTCAGATGAGGAAATCTCCTGGACGCTTGACGGTGAATTCGGCGGTTCAGAGACGCATGCCGAGATCAAAAACTATGCAAGAGCCATCCGCTTCGTGACTGGCGGGGAGAATGCGGACGGAAACAGCTGATCCGCAATACCGACAGCCGTAAAAGGGCAGGGACACCGTATCGTGTCCCTGCCCTTGTTCTTCTGCATCAGAAAGAAATCAATATCGGCTGCAGCTGCCGCCCTTCAAGTGCTGCTTCCATGGTCTCCGGCAGGAGCGAAAGTTCACTTGCCAGCGACCGCGGTTTGCCCTCCGGATCGTCCTGTCCGAACGGCACGAAATAATAGTGTCTGCGATTCAGCAGTCTTCCGATATTCTCTGCGGAGGCTGCAAGCGCATCATTGGTTGAAAGTGCGAGGACAACCGGTCTCTCGCTTCGCAAATGGCTCTTAACCGCCATTGCAGCGGTCGTATCTGTAATACCGTGCGAGAGCTTTGCAAGCGTGTTGCCCGTGCAGGGCACAACGATCAGCACATCGAACATTCGCTTTGGCCCGATCGGCTCCGCTCCCGCAATACTGTCGATGATCTCGCTGCCAGTGATATTCCGCAGACGTTCACGCAAATCATCTGCCGTGCCGAACCGTGTATCCATACCGCCTGCATGCTCGCTCAGGATTGGTGTAACGCTGTGACCGAGCGATACAAGATTTTCCATTGCTCGAAGTGCCTTGACGAACGTACAGAACGAACCTGTCATAACAAAACCGATTTTCACAGCACGCCCTCCTCTCGCAGTATAGCGGTCACCGTAGCATAAATCGCGGCAGCAGCCGTGCGCGGCGCAACCTTTCCAGGCAGAGACAAGGCGTGTATTACCCGGCAGCCCGTTGGGGGAACCGCATCCGGCGCAACACCTCCCGGCATGGACGCAAGGTCGATCACAATGCAGGATGGCGTCAGTGCGCGCAGTATCTCGCCCGTCAAAAGCGGTGCAGGCACAGTATTGAAGATGATCTCCCTGCCGTGCACCTCCTGTGCAAGCTGTGCCGTATCCACCGCCGCAAGGCCTGCGGACTCGATACGAGCACGGTCTCTCAGTGACCGGGCCGCGACAGTCACCTGTGCTCCCAGTGCATGCAGTCTGACAGCAAGCAGAAATCCGATCCGTCCTGCACCAATGACGAGCACATGTGCACCCTGTATCGTGCAGTCAGTCTGCTCCATAGCGAGCTGCAGCGCTCCCTCACAGGTAGGCACGGCGTTGCGTATCGCTAGCTCCTCTCGCGAGAGATAGTCGATCAGCCGTACACCGCACTGCACCGCCCGGGCATGCAGCCGGAAGGGAACCGCACCGCCGAACGCCGGCACGCCTGCCGGTATCGCATCAAGCACCTGCATCACATCAGTCTCCGTCCGCGCAAGCGGTGCGCGCAGCAAGCCATCGCCCTGCATGACGGGGACGGGCAGCAGCACTGCATCTGCGCCCTCTGTGCATGACGCAGCATCAGAACAGATCGCCGCGCCCTCTATGTTCGCCCGGTCAAGCGCAAACGTGCGCACGGCATGACCGTCTGCCAGTGCAAGGCTCGCCAGAAAAACCTGACGCTCATCGCCGCCGATGACCGCCAGAGTCAAGCTCTTACCCATAGAAAAACCTCCTCTGCGTCATTCTATGCATAGAGCAGGGGAGGTGTCAAAATAAAAGACTGCCGTTCTCGAGAGAAAACAGCAGTCTTTTTTATTACTTCATTGCCGGGTCGCTCACGCCGTTCGCTTCGAACGCGCGCAGACGATCGAGACAGGTGCCGCATTTGCCGCACGGCCTCTCTCCGCCTTCGTAGCAGCTCCATGTCAGTTCATAGGGGACATGCAGCCGCAGGCCCTCCTTGACGATCTGAGCCTTGTTCCAGCGGACGAAAGGCGCTTCGATGCGCAGTGCGCCGCCCGTGCCTTCTTCTACCGACCGGTTCATCGCATTCACGAATTCCTCGCTGCAATCGGGGTAGGCGTTTCCGGCTGCATCATCATGATGTGCGCCGTAGTAGATGACACTGCATCCCTTGGAAAGTGCGACGCTCGCCGCTGCCGAAAGGAACAGTCCGTTACGGAACGGGACATAGGTCGTGACCGGTGCGCCGTGCGTACTCTTCAGCTGCTCTGCATAGCTTTCCTCGGGGACCTCTTCGGTCGAGTGGGAAAGCAGCGAGCAGTCGCTGTACGCGAACACCGGGGTAAGGTCGAGGGAAGCGCCCTCCACACCGTAGTATTTGAGGACCTTTTTCGCAGCCTCGATCTCCCTGACATGTTTCTGACCATAATAAATGGACAGCGCGCTGACGTTTTCTCTACCGTATTTCTCGACGGCGAGCGCAAGACAGGTCGTGCTGTCTACGCCGCCCGAGCAGAGCACCATAGCTTTTTCGCTCATCGGTTGTCCACCTTCTCCGGATAAAGATCGTGATGCGCGAGACGGTCAAAGGCGACCTGCTCCCAGCGTGTGCCGGGCTTGCCGTAGTTGCAGTACGGGTCAATCGAAATACCGCCGCGCGGGGTAAATTTGCCCCAGACCTCAATGTATTTCGGGTCCATAAGGCGGATAAGGTCTTTCATGATGATGTTCACACAGTCCTCGTGGAAATCGCCGTGATTGCGGAAGCTGAACAGATACAGTTTGAGTGACTTGCTCTCCACCATGCGCTCACCGGGCACATAGGAGATATAGATGGTCGCAAAGTCCGGCTGTCCGGTCATCGGGCACAGGCTCGTAAACTCGGGGCAGTTAAACTTTACGAAGTAATCGTTCTCCGGATGCTTGTTCGGAAAGCTCTCGAGCATTTCCGGTGCATAATCCGTAGGATACTTGTTTTTCTGATTTCCCAGAAGGGTGACGCCGTTCAGTTCTTCTTTATTTCTTCCGGTCATAGGTTGCATTTCTCCTTTAAATTCAATCAGTCTGCCTTGATCTTCTGCGGATAGAGTGCACGCTGAAGCACATTTACCAGTACTGCGCCGCAGATAGCCGGAACAGTCTGGCCGATGCAGAGACTGAGTGCAAGCGCACTGTAAGGCACATGCAGCAGATAAGAAAGGTACGTCGAAACGCCGAGACCCGGCACAAGGATGATCGGGAGGATCATCAGCCATCGGCTCCAGCCCTGACGGCGGATGAGCACGATGATTGCGGTCGTAACGATACCGACGATACAGCCGCCGAACATGTCGAGCAGGCCAAGGCCGCCGAACAGCATGTTGGCGATGAAGTTTGCGAAACCAAGCGGCAAAACCAGGAACGGAAACAGGTAGGAAAGGCCGTAAAGCGAAGTTGCGATACGGATCTGATAAGCACCGAATGAAAAACTCTGCGTGAAGTACAGCACTACAATGTAGAGCGCCATGATCATCGCAGAAAATGTCAGCTTTTGCGCTTTGCTCATATTTTCTTTCACCATATTTCGTTCACCTCCAAATAATGCGTACAACAACGAGAAAATTAACATATTTTCTGTTTCGTTGTCCCTAGTTTTGTTTATCGACAGGATGGTTTCGAACTGTCATTTTCATATCCGGAAGCAATGAATGCCGAACAGCACGCCATATAGTATAACGTATCGGGCAGCGAAAAGCAAGGGCAGCCGCGCAGAAAGCGTATTTTTCGTCGGAATGCCGAAACGAACAAAGAAGAAGCGCCTCGATTTCGAGGCGCCCTTGTATTTATGCTTTTCTGTGCCGATGCAGAATCTTGGCAAATGCTGCCATCAGTTCACGGCTGTTGAGCAGTCCCACTGCACCAAACAGCAGCAGCTGCCAGATGAGCCAGAACGGCGGCTCGATAAGCATGAGCGCTGCCTGCACGGCGAGCAGCAGCACAGTCAGTCCCAGACGCAGACTCTTCCAGCGGATCGGCATAAACCGGCGGCTGTCGAGTGCGCGGTAAATAAACAGAGCAACGTAGCTTGTCAGCGTTGCCGCTGCGGCGCCCGTTCCGCCGTAACGCGGAATGAGCAGCGCGTTCAGAACAATATTGATGACCGCAGAAAATGCCGTTGAAAGGAAGGACGGAACGGTTTTTTTCTCCAGCAGATACACACTCTTCTGAAAGCTCGACAGGCAGTTGAAGCCTGCGCCGATCGCCAGAATGGGAATGAATGTCCAGCCGATATAGTAGTTCTTCACCGCGAGCACCGTCATGGCGAGCTTTGCGCACATGATGCCGCCCGAGGCAATGATGAATACAATGGCGGAATAGGTATTTCCGACATTCGAGAAAAATTCGATCTGCTCCTCCTTGGTATTGCTGTTGACCATGGAAAGCTGCCACGCATCAATAAAAATGGATGCGACGAGCGCAATGAGCGTCGGCACGCGGTAGGCGATCGAATAGATCGCGCTGACCGAGGTATTCTGCATGGAGGCGAGAAACGCCTGATCAGAGAAACCGATGATATAGACGAGGATCGCATCCGGAACAAGCGGCAGCGCGTACAGCAGCATGCTGCGCCACAGATAGAAGTTGATGCGCCGCGGGCGGAAATATTTCCAGAGTCTGGCAATCATAAACAGGCACACGGTCGAAAGAGCGTCCGAGCAGATAATAGAAGCCACGTAGCCGTAAATGTTCCAGCGGAACACCTTGAGGTACAGGATGTTCAGCACAATGGTCATGAATGTGCGGAAGATGCCGTCAATAGCATACAGGCGGACATAACCGATCGCGCGGATAAACTGGCCGCAGACATTCTGCGTGCACGAGGTCAGCACATACACATAGATCAGAATGCGGTAGTCGAGCAGTGAGCCTGCCACGCCCGCCGAGGTGTTATAGTGAACAAGCTTCAGCAGGGGATTGAACGGCAATGAGATCAGAAAGCCGCAGGCCACTGTCAGCAGACCGATGGTGAACACATCCGGCTTGCGCCGTCTTCGCTCCAGCCCGTAACGGATAACTGCCTGTCCGATGGACAGTGATACGACCGGATACAAAATGCTTGTCGTCTTGATGATAAGATCTGCAACGCCCATCTCGTCCTGCGTCAGCACTCCGGTGTAGAAGCGCAGCATCAGGATGACAAGAATTTTGGAGCTGAATGTGCCGACAGCAAAGATAAAGGTATTGCTGAGCAGACGTTTATACTGGTTCATTTGTCGCCCTTTCTCAGCCGGATGGAATGGAATGTGTCGATGATGCGGTCGGTCAGAAACGCCGCCGCATGACCGAGTACAATGCCGATAAGCATGCCTGCAAGAACATCGGTGGGATAGTGTACGCTCGCGTACAGTCGCGAGAATGCAATAAGCGCCGCAAGAACGAGCGCGAGCACGCCGGTCTTTTTATGAAAGCACCAGAGTGCCGTCGCCGCCGCAAATGACGAGAGCGCGTGTCCCGATGGAAACGACCACCGATCGCCCGGAGCGAGCAGTGCGGTCAGATCACTGTGCGTAACGAACGGCCGCGGCCGCATGACCAGCTCCTTGAGCCACAGATTACCTACAAGGAATCCCGCGAGCATCGCGAGCAGCATGGCTGCGCCTGCGCGCCGCGTTTTTCGAAAGAACAGCAGCAGGACCGCGAGCGTGATCCAGACTGCGCCGCCGTTCCCAATCAGAGACAGCATGGTCATGACCGGGTCGAGCATGCCGCCGCGGAGCCTGTCCGCGATAAGGAGCAGGATATTGTAGTCCACACTCCGAATGATGTCAAGCAGAATTTCCATGCTGTCTCCTTTCTTCGATTTACTCCTTGCCGCTCTTGCGGTCTACCTCATCCACGATCAGCGCAAGCGCCTGGTCGCCGGTAACGTTCGCCGCCGTTCCGAAGCTGTCCTGCGAGAAGTGCAGTGCAATGATGAGCTGCTGCATCGGGTCGGTAAAGCCGAGCATCGAGGTGATAAGGCCGAGAGCCGCCATAACGCCGCCGCCCGGGACGCCCGGAGCCGCTACCATAGTAACGCCGAGCATGAGAATGAACGGCGCGAACACAGCGAGCGTCGGGTTCATGCCGCTTGCGAGCATAATGCCCATCGAGCCGAGCACCAGACAAATGGTATCGCCGTTGAGGTTGATGGTCGCGCAGAGCGGAACAACGAAATCGGCAACATCGCGGTTTACGTTATTGCTGTACGCACAGTTCAGCGCTACCGGTATCGTAGACGCAGAGGACTGAGTACCGAGGGCGGTAAAGTACGCAGGGGCGACATTCTTGATACTCTTCAGGTGGTTCTTTCTGCATACGCCGCTCGCCAGAAGGAACTGAGAAAGAATGTAGAGCAGCTGAAGCACGATGATGATTGCGTACAGCGACGCGAACATTTTAACGGTTGCAGCAAGACGGCCCTCCGCCGAAATATTGGCAAACAGACCTGCGATATGCACCGGAATAAGCGGAATGATCACGTGGCGCAGCACGCCGGAAACGATGTTCTGAAGATCACGGAAAACCTTGAGCATGGAATCGCCCTTGAGGTTTGCCATGCCGATGCCGAGAACGAATGCAAGCACGAGCGCAGTCATAACGCCGAAGATCGGGGTGACCTCGATGGTGAAGAACGGCTCGAATGCGTTGCTTTCGAGGATATCGCCAGTGATCGGCTTGATGAGCGACGGCAGGAACGCCTTACCGATAAAAAAGGTAAGAAAACCGGAGATCGTCGTCGTGCCGTAGGCAAGCAGCAGCGTCAGGCCGAACAGGCGGTTTGCCTTCTTACCCAGCTCCGCCATGCCGACCGTGATGAAGGCAATGATGATCAGCGGAATCATGAAGGACAGGAAAGTGGAGAACAGCGAGGTGAACGTCGCGAGCAGCCGAATGACCGCAACAAATCCCGTCGTATCCGCAATGCCGAACCAGCCTCCGCAAAGGCCGATCAGCATACCGGCGATGATGCCGATAATGAGTCTAACCAGCAGTCCAAGTTGTTTCAATGTTACATACTCCTCTTTTTTATTTTCTCTTTATCCCAGAGATAACAAATATTATATCAGATATTATCATGCTTCGCAAGCCGTCCGGGATGGCATATGTAAAATAACGGCGAAACTTCGAAATTTTCTCTTGACAATGCAGTGCGCAGGGGATAATATAATAACATATGATAAAGGTGATGAACGGGTAAAGTAATTGTACTTTCGTCCTCAGAGAGCTGTTGTCCGGTGTAAAGCAGCGTCGAAATGCAGTGAAACTCGCCCGGGAACTGTCCGCTGAAAGCCTTTTGTGCCGGTAAGATGGAACGGAATGTCCGCCGTTATACGGACTGCGCATTGATGGATGCGCTTAGAGTGGTCGCAGTTTTTTCTGCGGCAACAAGAGTGGTACCGCGGAGCTTTCGCTTCGTCTCTTAATGCAGAATTAAGGGACGGAGCTTTTTTTGTCCCTGTACGACAAACATTACCCGAAGGAGAGGACAAGAAACCATGAGTAGAACGATTAAGATTTTTGACACGACTCTGCGCGACGGCGAGCAGTCTCCCGGCTGCTCCATGAACCTCAACGAGAAGATTGAGGTCGCAAAGCAGCTCGAAGCGCTCAAGGTCGACATCATCGAGGCCGGCTTTGCAGCTGCGTCTCCCGGTGATGCAGCTGCGATCGCAGCAATCGCTGATACCGTTCGCGGCGCGACCATCTGCTCGCTTGCGCGCAGCGTAGACAAGGACATCGAGGCAGCCTACAATGCGATCCGCCGCGCTGAATCTGCCCGTATCCATACCTTTATTGCTACCAGCCCGGTACATATGGAGTACAAGCTCAAGATGACCCCGGACGAGGTCATCGAATCCATCGCGCACAGCGTTTCCTACGCGAAAAGCTTCTGCTCGGATGTCGAATTCTCCGCCGAGGATGCGACCCGCACTGACCTCGACTTCCTGTGCCGCGTTGTCGAAACCGCTATCAAGGCAGGCGCTACCACCATCAACATTCCGGATACCGTCGGCTACATGATCCCGGAGGAGTACGCCGCACGCATCAAGTATCTGCGCGAGCACACCACCGGCATCGAAAACATCGTTCTGTCCTGTCATATGCACAACGACCTCGGCATGGCGGTTGCAAACTCTCTCGCGGGCGTTGAAGCCGGTATCGACCAGATCGAATGCACCATCAACGGCATCGGCGAGCGTGCAGGCAACGCCTCCATGGAGGAGTGCGTCATGGCGCTCAAGACCCGCGCAGATCACTTCGGCATCGGCTGCAACATCGAAACCACCCAGATCTACCGCGCAAGCCGCATGATCCAGACCATCACCGGCGTTGCTGTTGCACCGACCAAGGCGATCGTCGGTGCGAATGCGTTCGCACACGAGGCAGGTATCCATCAGCACGGTGTCATGGCAAACAAGGAAACTTACGAGATCATGACCCCGGAATCTGTCGGCATTCCGAAGAATGCGATCGTCCTTGGCAAGCACTCCGGCCGCCATGCATTCGAGGAGCGTCTGCATGAGCTCGGCTACACGCTCGACAAGGAGAAGCTCGAAAAGGCATTCGAGAAGTTCAAGATTCTGGCTGACAAGAAAAAGGTCATTAAGGATCGCGACCTCGAGGGCCTGATCGGCGCCGTTCCGGTTTCCGGCGAGGAGCGCTACATCCTCGACCGCTTCGTCATCAACTCCGGCAACACCATCACCTCTACCGCAGTCATCCGTGTCAGAAAGGGTGACGAGACCTTTGAGCGTGCCGCTGCCTCCGACGGCCCGATCAACGCATCCTTCCAGGCCATCAACAAGATCGTCGGCAAGGATATCGAGCTCGAGGATTACTCGCTGCGCGCACTGACCGACGGTGAGGACGCACAGAGCGAAGCGATCGTCAAGATCCGCGTGGGCGGCGGCGACGAGCTCGTCACCGGTCGCGGCGTATCGGTTGACGTTATCGAGGCTTCTATCAAGGCGTATATCAACGGCATCAACAAGTATTTTAACGACTAATCGCAATCCGCAGGAGGAAAACTGTTATGGGTATGACTATGACGCAGAAAATCCTCGCGAAGCACGCAGGTCTTGACAGCGTGACCGCAGGACAGCTCATCGAAGCAAACGTCGATCTGACGCTCGCGAACGACATTACCGGCCCTGTTGCCATCCGCGAGATGGAAAAAGCCGGTTTCAGCAAGGTATTCGACAACACCAAGATTGCCCTCGTAATGGATCACTTCGCTCCGAACAAGGACATCAAGTCCGCAGAGCAGTGTCTGGAGTGCCGTGAGTTTTCGAAGAAGTATAACATCGTTAACTTCTTCGACGTCGGCGCAATGGGCATCGAGCATGCGCTGCTCCCGGAAAAAGGTCTGACCGCTCCCGGCGAGCTGATCATCGGCGCGGACAGCCACACCTGCACCTACGGCGCGCTGGGCGCGTTCTCGACCGGCGTTGGCTCGACCGACCTCGCGGCAGGCATGGCTACCGGCAAAGCATGGTTCAAGGTTCCGAGCGCGATCAAGTTCGTTCTCAAGGGCAAGCTGAGCCCGTGGGTTTCCGGCAAGGACGTCATCCTGCACATCATCGGCAAGATCGGCGTGGACGGCGCTCTGTACAAGTCGATGGAGTTCGTCGGCGAAGGCGCGCATGAACTGTCCATGGACGACCGCTTCACCATCTGCAACATGGCGATCGAGGCCGGTGCGAAGAACGGCATTTTCCCGGTGGACGACAAGACGATGGACTACATCAAGGGCCGCGTTGACCGCAACATCACCGCATTCGAGGCCGACGCTGACGCTGAGTATGAGCAGACCATCGAGATCGACCTGTCCGCGCTCCGTCCGACCATTGCGTGCCCGCACCTCCCGGAGAACACCAAGACCATCGACGAGCTCGGCCATATCGAAGTCCAGCAGTCGGTCATCGGCTCCTGCACCAACGGCCGTATTGATGACATGCGCGTTGCAGCTGAAATTCTGAAGGGCCGCAAGGTAAATCCGAATGTGCGCACCATCATCATCCCGGCGACGCAGGATGTTTATCTCCAGTGCATCGAGGAGGGCCTGACCAAGATCTTCATTCAGGCAGGCGCTATCGTTTCCACGCCGACCTGCGGTCCGTGCCTTGGCGGTCATATGGGCATTCTGGCGCACGGCGAAAAGGCGGTTTCCACCACCAACCGCAACTTTGTAGGCCGTATGGGTCATATCACCTCGGAAATTTATCTGGCAAGCCCGGCAGTCGCCGCAGCAAGCGCAGTTGCAGGCTACATCTGTGCGCCGGACGACCTGAAGTAAGGGAGGAAACACATACCATGAACGCAAAAGGCAAGGTTTTCAAGTACGGCGATAACGTCGATACCGACGTTATCATTCCCGCACGTTATCTGAATATTGCAGACCCGAAGGAGCTGTCCACCCATGCAATGGAGGACATCGACGCGGATTTTGTAAAGAATATGCACCCGGGCGACATCGTGGTTGCGACCCGCAACTTCGGCTGCGGCTCCTCCCGTGAGCACGCACCGCTCGTTCTCCGCGAGAACGGCGTTTCCTGCGTTATCTCATCCTCGTTCGCGCGTATCTTCTACCGCAATGCGATCAACATCGGCCTGCCCATCCTCGAGTGCGAGGCAGCGGCGAACGGCATCGACGCAGGCGACGAGGTAGAGGTAAACTTCGACACCGGCGTGATCACCGATGTTACCAAGGGCGAGAGCTGGCAGTCGGCTGCATTCCCGCCGTTTATCCAGAACATCATCAAGGCGGGCGGCCTGCTCAAGTCGCTCAAGGAGAGAGAGGCATAATCTCATGAATTATAATATCGCAGTAGTAAAAGGCGACGGCATCGGTCCGGAGATCGTCTCCGAGGCTATGCTCGTGCTCGATAAGGTTGGCGAAAAGTTCGGCCACAGCTTCAATTTTCAGGAAGTCCTTGCAGGCGGCTGCTCGATCGACAAGAACGGCATCCCGCTGACCGAGGAGACCATCGAGATCTGTAAGAATGCAGATTCCGTGCTGCTCGGCGCGGTCGGCGGTCCGAAGTGGGACGAGGTTCCGAGTGAAAAGCGTCCGGAGAAGGCGCTGCTCGGCCTGCGCGCCGCGCTCGGCCTGTTTGTCAACCTGCGCCCGGCGCAGATGCACAAGGCGCTGGCGGATGCCTGCCCGATCAAACCGGAGATCATCGGTGACGGCTTCGACATCCTTGTCTGCCGCGAGCTGACCGGCGATGTCTACTTCGGCAAGCACTACCGCCGTGAGAGCGACAAGGGCTGGGGCGAGACCGGCGCGGACGATATGAACTACTCGGTCTACGAGGTCGAGCGCATCGGCCGCCGCGCCTTCGAAATGGCGATGAAGCGCAGCAAGAAGGTCTGCTCGGTCGACAAGGCGAACGTGCTCGAAACCAGCCGCGTATGGCGCGAGACCATGCACCGCATCAAGGACGAGTACCCGGAAGTTGAGTACACCGATATGTATGTCGATAACTGCGCGATGCAGCTCGTCCGCAATCCGAGCCAGTTCGACGTTATCGTAACCGGCAACCTGTTCGGTGATATTCTGTCCGATGAGGCCTCCATGATCACCGGCTCCATCGGTATGCTGCCGTCCGCCTCGATGAACGAGAGCGGCAAGGGTATGTACGAGCCGATCCACGGCTCCGCGCCGGATATCGCAGGCAAGGGCATCGCAAACCCGATCGCTACCATCCTGTCCTGCGCAATGATGCTGCGCTACTCGTTCGGCCTCAAGGCCGAGGCGGATGCCATCGAAACCGCTGTCGAGAACGTGCTGAACGCCGGCCACCGCACTGCGGATATCGCTGCTAAAGGCGAGAAGGTGCTGTCCACATCCGAGATGGGCACGCTGATTCGCGAGCAGCTCTAAGACAATATCGAAAGGGGAGCGCTCCGGCGTTCTCCTTTCGTTGTTTCCCGCATAGAATGAAGCGGAGGTGAGCGCATTGGAACACCTTTCGCAGTATATCGAAGCGGATTATGCCGTACTTTCTGCCGTCCTGTACTGCCTCGGCAGGGTCTTAAAGGCTCTCGGGCGTTTTCCGAACCGGCTGATACCGTTGACGCTGACCGGCTGCGGCATCGCGCTTGCGTGTCTCGGCGCAGCGTCCCGATGGTCTGAATATGCCAACTGGGCAGGTGTGATGTTTGACGGTGTGGTGCAGGGTATCCTGTGCACCGGCATGTCGGTCTATCTCAACGAGGTTATTTCTCACTGCGGTCCGGGCGGCTGTTCTCCCGGGAAATAGTACCGAAAACTTATCTTTTAACACAGAAAGTCCGGTTTTGTCTCGGGCTTTCTGTTTTTTTCGTCAAAACGATGGTTTGCCGGGTCAGCACTTGTGATTTTATATAAACTGCGTTATAATATAAAGGATTATGGGCAGTGCCCGATGATGACGTATTGACATAGGAGAATAAAAGGATGAAAACCGCTTCTATTTTAGGCGTGCAGTTCCACGCAGTTACAAAAAAGCAGGCCGTTGAACTGGCGATGAGCAAGCTCCGCGCGCGGCAGAAGGGTTATGTTGTAACGCCTAACCCGGAAATCGTTGATCTCTGCCGCCGTGACCCTGAGTTCATGGGCATCGTAAATCACGCCGCCCTTGTGCTGCCGGACGGCATCGGCATTATCTACGCCGCAAAAATTCTCGGCGAGGGCCTGCCGGGCCGTGTTCCGGGCATTGAATTTGCAGAAGATCTCTGTGCGGCGATGGCCAAGGAAAACATGCGTCTCTTTCTGCTCGGTGCCAAACCGGGTATCGCAGAAAAGGCCGGCGCAAATCTGTGTGCGAAATTTCCGGGACTCGTGCTTGCCGGCACGCATGACGGCTACTTCAAGGACACGCAGCAGGTCGTAGATGCGATCAATGCCGCAGGCGGCGCAGATGCCGTTTTTGTATGCCTCGGCGCCCCCAAGCAGGAAAAGTTCATCGCCGCGAACATCGACGATATTCACGGCACGCTGTTCTGCGGTCTCGGCGGCTCGCTCGATGTATTCGCAGGCGTGTCCAGACGAGCACCCGATATCTTTATCAAGCTGGGACTGGAATGGTTCTACCGTCTGCTCAAGCAGCCGAGCCGTATCGGCCGCATGATGAAGCTGCCGAAATTCCTGCTCGTTGTCATCGGTGAGCGTCTGTTCGGCAAGAAAGGATAAGAATTTATGAAAGTCAAACTGCTGGCTCATACTCCCGAGCCGGAAAAGCTGATTGCGGCAGCAGCAAAAAACTGCTACTCTTCAAGCAATATTGACAACGTACTCGAGGGATTGACAGAGGAAAAGACAGAGAATTTTGTCAATATGCTCTCCGAGATCGGTCACGAGAGTCCTATCGAGCATGTTTCCTTCACCTTCGCCATCGAGGGCGTTTCGCGCTCGCTGCTGGCGCAGATCACCCGTCACCGCATGGCATCCTTTTCGGTGCAGAGCCAGCGCTATGTACGCGAGAAGGGCTTTGAGTATGTTCTTCCGCCCGAGATTGATAAAATCCCGGCCGCACGGGAAAAATTCATTCAGGCAATGGAGGACGATCAGCGCACCTACGAGGAACTGACCGCCGCACTGATGGAAGGGTATCTGAAGGAACTGCTTGAGCAGGGTATTCCTGAAAAGGCAGCTCGCAGCAAGGCCGAAAAGCACGCAATCGAGGACGCACGTTATGTGCTGCCGAACGCCTGCGCGACCCGTATCATGATGACTGCCAACGCCCGCAGTCTCAAGAACTTTTTCCGTCTGCGCTGCTGCAGCCGCGCACAGTGGGAAATCCGCGAGCTCGCAGAACAAATGTACCGACTGGTCTACGCTGTTGCGCCGACGCTGTTCGGACACTGCGGTCCGGCCTGTGTTGACGGTGTCTGCACAGAGGGCAAAATGTCCTGCGGCAAGGCGGCCGAAGTCCGCGCGCACTACATGAAACTGCGCGGAGAGGGAAAGTAACCCTCGCAAAAACAGAAAGGATTTTTATGCTTCCGTTTCGTGAAATAACTTTAGAAGATAAGGCTGCGGTCGAAAAATGCGGCTCGCATTATAATTATCATCTGTGCGAGCGCTGCTTTGTCGACCTGTTCATGTGGCGCAGCCATTACAATACCAGAATCTGCTTTCTGGATGGATTTTTCCTGATCAAAATGTCACCGCTCGACGGCGGTCACGACTGCTATCTTGCACCGGTCGGCAATGGCGACCTCGGCGCGGCGCTCGATGCGCTTGAGCAGGATGCCGCCGAACGCGGTATTCCGTTCGTGATCGTATCAGTCGCGGAACCGATGATCGAGCGCATCGAAGCGGTACGTCCGGGAAAATTCGCCTTCTCGCACGACACCGAGGACGGAGATGACTATATCTATCTTGCCGAAAAGCTCTCGACGCTCTCCGGAAAAAAGCTCCAGAGCAAGCGCAATCTTGTGAACCGGTTCAAGACTGCCTATGAGAACCGCTGGAGTTATGAAGATATGACAAAGGACAACATCAAGGACGCTTTTGCGTTCCATGTCCACTGGTGCAACCTGAACGGCTGCGCCCATGAGCGCGATTTCGAAGGGGAAACCTGTGCGATCGTACAGGCTCTCCACAACTTCGATTATCTGAATCTGCGTGGCGGCCTGCTGCGTCTGGACGGCGAGGTGATTGCGTTCACCTTCGGCTGCAAGGCAACGCCGGATATGTATGTTGTCCAGATTGAAAAGGCCGATCACACAATCCAGGGCGCATATCAGATGATCAATCAGCAGTTCGTGCAGCGCAACTGCACGGATGTGATGTATGTTAACCGCGAGGAGGATCTTGGCCTTGAGGGGCTGCGCAAGGCAAAAAAATCCTATTATCCCGTTATGCGCGGCGTGAAATATATGGCTGTACCAAAGGAGTGAGGATAATATGATCCGATTTGCCGAGCAACGCGATCTCCCGGCGATTTATTCACTCTGGGAAACCTGTTTTCCGGACGAAGGTGGATTTAACGGCTACTTTTTCTCACATCTCTATGAACCGCAGCATACGCTGCTGCTCATGCAGGAAAACACCCTGTGTGCGATGCTCCAGATGCTCCCGTACACACTTTCGGTCAACGGAGAGCTGCGCGAGATCACCTATATCTATGGCGTATGCACGCATCCTTCCCACCGCCGCCGCGGTTATGCCGCCGAGCTTCTGGAACGCTCCTTTGCTCTCGATAAAGAGAAGAACAGAGCGGCTTCGATACTCATTCCTGCAGAAAAATGGCTGTTCGAGTTTTATCGTCCGTTTGGCTATGCCGAGACATTCTATCTCTCGCGCCGCTCACTGACGCGAACAGCAGGGGAGTTCGAACTGCCGCGCCGTCTCAGCGACGCGCACATCCCACAGATCAACGCACTCTACGAAGCCTCGTGCCCGCCGCTTCATATCACGCGCAGCCGTGAGGAATGGAGCCGGCAGATCGCAATGTTCGATGCGCTCGGTGTCGGCGTTTACGGCTGGTTTGACGGAGCCGCACTCACCGCTTATGCTTTCTGCTGGGAGGATACCGCACAGGAAGCCATCGGACTTACTGCAAACCGGGAAAGGGGACTGCTGAATGCGCTCAGCCGGGAAACGCTCACTGTCACCGCCCCCGGCTCAGAAACCGCCCTCGGCGTTGCCAAGTGGCATGATAGGTCGTGTGCGGATAACGGATATATCAATCTTATGCTCAACTGAAAGGTGTGACAGCAATGGTATATGTATTACTGGCTGAAGGCTTCGAGGAAGTCGAAGCGCTGACCCCGGTCGATCTGCTCCGGCGCGCAGGCGTTGAGACCAGACTCGTCGGCGTAACCGGCGAAACGGTCTGCGGTGCGCGCGGCATCAGGGTCGTGACCGATCTGTCAATGGATGATATCGACCTTGCGCAGGCTGACATGATCGTGCTGCCGGGCGGCATGCCCGGTACGACCAATCTGTACGCAGACAAGCGTGTGACCAGCGCAGTCCGCGCGATGTACGATGCAGGGAAATATGTTGCTGCAATCTGCGCGGCGCCGTCCGTTATCCTCGGCGGCATGGGGCTGCTCAAGGGCCGCAGGGCGACCTGCTACCCCGGCATGGAGGACGGCATGGAGGGGGCTGAAGCGGTGCCGGCCACCTGCGTCACTGACGGAAAGATCATCACCGCCTGCGGTGTCGGCGGTGCGCTTGATTTCGCCTGCGCACTCATTACCGCACTCATCAGCCGCGAAAAGGCGGATGAAATCGCCCTTTCGGTCGTGTATCATGCTGCAAACTGAAAAGCAGCAGCTCCGCCGGTACTACCGTGAGGCACGCCGCACACTCTCCTCTGATGAAAAGAGGTTTATCGATTGCAAAATTTCGGATAATCTTCTGAAAAGTGATCTGTACCGTGATGCCGCCTGTATTTTCTGCTACGTCTCCACAAGCGATGAGATTGGAACCGCCGCCATTCTGAAGCAGGCGCTTACAGACGGAAAAACGCTCTGCGTGCCGCTGTGCGGCAGAGCCGGGGAGATGTCTGCGCGGCGCATTCTCTCGCTGGATGAACTGAAAAGCGGTGCCTACGGCATTCCGGAGCCGTCCTCCGGTGCACCGGAAATCCCGCCTGACGGAATTTCGCTCGTCATTGTTCCTGCGCTCTCGTGCGACAGAAACGGCTACCGTCTCGGCTATGGAGGCGGCTATTACGATCGTTTTCTTGCCCGGACCCGCGCTGTAGCTGCGGCTCTATGCGCGGAGAGCCGCCTGACGGACGAGCTTCCGCGTGAGCCGTTTGATCTTCCGTGCAACTACATCATTACTGAAAGGCAGGTGCTGCACACGAATGAAAAATAGAACAGCACTTTTATCAGGTCTCAGCCTCTTTGTCTGCTTTTGTCTGCTGACAGGTCTCAGCCGGCTCATCATTCGCTATGTCGGCATCAGCCCGCCTCTGCTGCTGCTCGCGGAGGTGCTTTCCTTTGCGCTCCCGGCGCTCCTTGCGTACTATGCTGCGGAGGATCGAACCGCGATCAAGCACAGACTTGGATGGAAGATGCCGCCAAATGGCGGACTTCTGTTCGCCATTCTGCTCGGCATTACGACCGCGATGTTCGCTCTTTCGACCAATATTGCACTCGGCTCACTCATCGGACAGGCGAACGGTGATTTTTTTGCTGCGGCACTGCCGCTGGCCCAGTCCCGGTTTGGTGCGCACGGCGTGTATTTTGTATTCGCCGCTGCAGCAGCCTTAGTCGAGGAGCTCTTTCTGCGCGGTGTGCTCATGCCCATTCATGAGGAAGGCGTTGGCACTTCGGCCTGCCTTCTGTTTGCCGGTCTTACATTTGCGCTGCTTCAGGGCGATCCGCTCCGCATGATCGGTGCTTTCGCTGCCGGCTGTGCCTTCGCTTATACCGCCTACATTTTCGACAGCGTGTGGCCTGCTGTTATCGCGCATCTGGCAGGAGGTCTTTATCTGTCGGTCACCATGTGGATGACCGATGTTTATGCACCGTTCGGAATCGCGAACTACTTTTTCGCCTGCAATCTGCTTGGCCTGCTGCTGTTCCTGTACCTGACCGTGCGTACTGCGCAGGGAATGCTTGTGCGCGATTCGGTGCCGCATTTCGTCAAGAGCGCCGGTCTCTACGATCTGTGGCTTCTTATGCGAAATCCGGGGGTTCTCGTATTCGCTGTCGCATTTGCGGCAAAAATCGTTTTGGATATGATCGGCTGAGCCGGTCGGGATGTTTCGAGGTGAATTATGGATTACGATAAGTACGATAATCAGGAAAATCAGGAAGTCCGCCGCAAGCGCCGCCGCAGCAGACGGCATAAGAACAGCGGCTGCGCCGGCACGATGGTCTATGTCATCGCGGTCGTCGGCGCGTCGCTTGTCATTTCGCTTGCAGCGATCTTTACTGCAAACGACGTCTTTGCATTCGTCAAGGACAACGCCATGCAGCAGTTCTATGTTTCCGAGAACACAAAGCTCGCTGATCTGGCAAAAGATCTGGACAAGCAGGGGATTATCAATTACGGTACGGTTTTCAAGGCGTATCTCGCCGTCAAGGGCGACTCTGCCGACGATGTGCTCGCCGGTGAGTACCAGCTTAACCCCAGCATGGACTACGGTCAGATCATCGACAAGCTGACCAATTCTTCTTCGTCTGATACGCTTCAGATCACGATTCCCGAGGGTTACTCGGTCGCACAGGTACGCCAGCTTCTGCTTGACAACCATGTCTGCACCGCAGATGCGCTCGACAAGGTGCTCAACCAGTACCCGTTCAAGCATGACTTCCTGCAGGACGAGAAGCCGGTCGAGGAAGGATGGCTCGAGGGTTATCTGTTCCCGGATACCTATGAGATCTACAAGGGCAACGGCTCGGTCGTCGATACGGTCAATAAGATGCTCAATAATTTCGCTTCGCGCTATGGCTCGGAGATCACAGACGGAGCCAATGAGCTCGGCCGTTCCATGCACGACATTGTCACTGTCGCCTCGCTTGTCGAGCGCGAAGCGCAGCGCGATGATGAACGTGCGCGCATCGCGGGCGTTATTTACAACCGTCTGAACAATTCGAGCGAATTCCCGTATCTTCAGGTGGACGCATCTGTCCTGTACGGTCTCGGCCGTACGAGCGGCAAGCTCACCGACGAGGATCTCAAGAGCGATTCCCCGTACAACCTTTATACCGCGGAAGGCCTGCCTCCCGGACCGATCTGCAACCCGGGCTATGCCTCGCTTTACGCTGCAAGCCACCCGGAGAGCCATGATTATTACTATTATGTCGCAATGCCCGATGGCAGCCACCTGTTCGCAAGCAGCTATGAGGAGCATCAGCGCAACATTGCGACCTCGAACGCTGCACAGGCACAGGCCGCAAGCGAAAACACGGACCAAAGCACGGAGGTAAGCGGTGAATAAGATTCCAGAGCTTCTTTCACCTGCGGGTGATCCCGAAAAAATGCGCTTCGGCATTGCCTACGGCGCCGATGCAGTCTATATGGCCGGTCAGCGCTTCGGAATGCGCGCGGCAGCGGCGAACTTCGATGACGAGGCACTGCGCCGCTGCATCGCTGAGGCGCACGCACACGGCGTAAAATGCTATATTACCGTCAATATCATGCCATCGTGCCGCGATCTTCCGGCGCTGCCCGCCTACCTTGAGCTGCTCCAGGACGCAGGCGCGGACGCGATGATCGTCGCTGATGTCGGCGTGATCCGCATGGCGCAGAAATACGCTCCCGGAGTTCCGCTGCACATCTCGACCCAGACCAGCATTCTCAACCCCGAGGCTGCAAACTTCTGGGCGGACATAGGCGCTGAACGCGTCGTCCTCGCACGCGAGCTCTCGCTCGAGGAGATCGCTGAAATCCGTGCCAAGACGCCGAAAGCACTGGAAATCGAGGCATTTGTCCACGGCGCAATGTGCATTTCCTATTCCGGCCGCTGCCTGATCTCGCAGTACATGACCGGCCGTGATGCAAACCACGGCGCGTGTGCACAGCCCTGCCGCTGGAATTACTCCCTGATGGAGGAAAAGCGTCCCGGCGAATTCTTCCCGGTCGAAGAGGACAGCCGCGGTACCTATCTGTACAATTCCAAGGATATGTGCATGATCGAGCACATTCCGGAGCTTATCAAGGCCGGCATCGATTCCTTCAAAATCGAGGGCCGCAACAAGACCGCGTACTACACGGCTTGCGTGACCGGCGCATACCGCGCTGCGGTCGATGCTTATCTTGCCGATCCTGAGCACTATGTCATGCCGCAGTTCTGCCTTGATGAAGTAAACAAGGTCAGCCATCGGGAGTATTACACAGGCTTTTACTTCGGTCCTTCTGCCAACGGTCAGCACTACGGCGACAGCCAGTATATCCGCGATTATGAGGTCGTGGGTATGCCGGTCGACTGCCGTGAGGACGGTACAGCCGTGTTCGCCCTCAAGAACCGCTTCTTCAAGGGCGAAGAGCTGGAGCTGCTTCAGCCGGGTCACGCACCCTATAGCTTCCACGCCGAGGCTGTGAACGATGACGGCGAAGCGCTTGACCTGTTCAATGTGCCGCAGATGAAGGTTCACTTTCAGTTCCCGTTCGCAGTTGACCGCTATGCCATCCTGCGCAAAAAGAAGGAACGTCCTGAATAAAGCAAAACATCCTGCCGCGGAGTCTTTTACGACTCACGGCAGGATGTTTTTTTATGCTCAATGCTCCGCCCAGTCAAGCGAGCGTCCGACCGCCTTGTCCCATCCATTCAGCAGCCTGCTGCGCTTCTCATCCTCCATCGAGGGAGCATAAAGTGTATCGCAGCGCCACAGCTCCTTGAGTTCGTCCCTGCTGCTCCAGACGCCGGTTGCCAGGCCTGCAAGATAGCACGCGCCGAGCGCAGTCGTCTCGCGGATGACCGGACGACGTATCGTGCAGTTCGAAATGTCAGCCTGAAACTGCATAAGAAAGCTGTCACGGCTCGCGCCGCCATCCACCGAAAGGGAAGATAGGGCCACGCCCGTATCGCGTTTCATGGCCGTCAGCAAATCGTTCACCTGATAGGCAATCGACTCCTGTGCCGCACGGATGATATGCTCGCGCGTCGTGCCGCGCGTCAGTCCGATCAGACAGCCGCGTGCATACATATCCCAGTGCGGTGCACCGAGGCCGGTGAACGCCGGAACGAGATAAACGCCGCCGGTATCCTTCACCTTGCACGCATAGTATTCCGCATCCCGGCTTTCCGAGAAAAACCGCATCTCATCGCGCAGCCACTGAATGACCGCACCGCCGACAAATACGCTGCCCTCAAGCGCATACTGCGTTTCGTCTCCGATACGAATACCGATCGTTGTCAGCAAACCGTTTTCACTTTCACAGGCTGTCGTTCCGGTATTCATCAGCAGGAAGCAGCCGGTGCCGTAGGTGTTTTTGGCGTCGCCGGCGTTAAAGCAGGTCTGGCCGAACAATGCTGCCTGCTGATCGCCTGCAATGCCGGCAATCGGGATCTCACCATTAGGCAGAGAAACATAGCCGTAAATCTCGCTTGACGAGCATACGCGCGGCAGCATTGCCCGAGGAATATCGAGCGCCGTCAGCAGTGTGTCGTCCCAATCGAGACTGTGAATATCAAAGATCATCGTGCGCGCAGCATTAGTGGCATCCGTGATATGTACTCTGCCGCCCGTGAGCTTCCATACCAGCCACGAATCCACCGTTCCGAACAGGATCTCGCCCTTCTCAGCCTTCTCCCGTGCGCCCTCCACATGATCGAGTAGCCATTTGATCTTCGTGCCCGAAAAATATGCGTCCGGGACAAGACCGGTCGTGCGGCGGATATGGTCGGACAGACCGCTCTCCACCAGCCCGTCCACGATGTCTGCGGTGCGGCGGCACTGCCATACGATAGCGTTATGAATGGGACGGCCGGTCATTTTATCCCAAAGGATCGTCGTCTCTCGCTGATTGGTAATGCCGATACCGGCCACATCGGCAGGGGAGATATCCGCCGCCGCAAGCACTTCAAACATAGCCGCGTACTGCGTAGACCAGATCTCCATCGGATCCTGCTCAACCCATCCTTCATGCGGATAATGCTGCGTCAGCTCGTGCTGACGGATTGCAAGAATATTCTGTTCGCTGTCAAAAAGTATTGCTCTTGAACTCGTTGTGCCCTGATCAAGGGCCAGTATATACTTTCCCATGACGGAAAACTCCTCTCCTTCGCTTTTGCGCAATACCGCAGATTTCCGTAAAACGCGCCTGTTCAGGGATGCCGTATTGCTCTGTTTTTTCCCTTTACCCGTGCCTTTATCATACTCTGCGCAGCGTATGCTTGTCAACTGCGGCTGGCGCCTTAATAATATTCGTTGCAACAGGCTGCAAAATGTGATATGATTAAAATAAGTATGAGGATATATCCCTTATGTTCAAATCAAAAGCATTAAAGAGGAAAGCGCAATGAATGAATATACTGTAATCGGCATAGTCGTCGCCGCCTTCATCCTGGCCGGCGTGCTGTCCTACTTCTTTACGCCGCCCGTCAAACGGTTCGCGCACAAGGTTGGTGCGATCGATGTACCAAAGGATAACCGCCGCATGCACAAGGAACCGATTCCGCGTCTTGGCGGCCTTGCGATTTTCGGCGGCTTCCTTTGCTCCATTCTGGTATTCGGTCAGCTGGACCAGACCATGCTGTGCGTACTGCTCGGTGCAACGATTATTGTAGCGCTCGGCATCTTCGACGATGTTCTCGCACTCGGTGCAAAGCTCAAATTTATCGTACAGATCATCGCGGCGGCCATTCCGGTCTGTGTCGGCGGCCTGCAGATCAGTCTTTTCACCAACCTCAATCCGTTTTCGGATGCGCCGTTCTGGCATCTTGGCTTTCTCGCCGTTCCTGTTACGATCATCTGGATCGTCGGCATTACAAATGCGGTCAATCTGATCGACGGTCTGGACGGTCTTGCTGTCGGTGTATCGTCTATCGCCGCAATCACCATGCTCGCTGTTGCGCTTTTGACCGATAATATGGCAATCGCCATCACAATGGCCGCCCTCACAGGCGCCTGCATCGGCTTTATGCCGTACAATCTTAATCCTGCAAAGATCTTCATGGGCGACACCGGTTCGACCTTCCTCGGTTATATGCTCGCAACCGTGTCCATCATGGGTCTGTTCAAATTTTACGCCGTCATCTCGTTTGCTGTGCCGTTTCTTATTCTCGGCCTGCCGATCTTCGATACGGCAAACGCGATCATCCGCCGTCTTGCGGAGGGCCGCAGCCCGATGAGCCCTGACCGCGGTCACGTGCATCACAAGCTGATCGACATGGGCTTCAATCAGAAGCAGGCGGTCGCTATTCTTTACGCAATCAGTGCAACGCTCGGTCTTACCGCCGTCGTGCTCACCTCGTCGGGTGAGGTAAAGGCTGTCGTACTGCTTGCCGCAGTGCTTGCAGCAATTCTTGTCGGCGCATGTATTATCTACGGTGCGGAACACTGGGGCAAGCATCCGCAGGAGCAGAAAAAACACAAAAACGAGGCTGCACAGGAGGAGAAAAACAAACATGAATAAAATCAAGGTAATGACTGTATTCGGTACGCGCCCGGAAGCTATCAAAATGGCTCCGCTCGTGCATGCGCTTGAGCAGAACGAAAACACCGAGTCCATCGTGTGCGTTACCGCACAGCATCGCGAAATGCTCGATCAGGTTCTTGATATTTTCGGCATCAGGCCGGATTATGACCTGAATATCATGCAGCCGCGTCAAACGCTCGCTACCATCACCGAAAAGAGCCTGCACGGTCTGGATGAGGTGCTCGAAAAGGCGCAGCCGGACATTGTTCTCGTCCATGGCGATACCTCGACCACTTTTGCCGGCGCACTCGCAGCGTTCTACCACAAAATCCCTGTCGGCCATGTTGAGGCCGGTCTGCGCACCTACGACAAATATTCGCCGTTCCCTGAGGAAATGAACCGCAAGCTGACCGGTCAGATCGCGACGCTACACTTTGCTCCGACTCCTCGCAACCGTGACAATCTCGCCCGCGAGGGCATCACTGAGGGCGTTTCTGTCGTCGGCAACACCGTCGTCGACGCGATCCACATGACCGTCAAGCCGGATTTTGCATTCCGTGATGAGCAGCTGAAAAAGCTCGACTTCGAGAACAACCGTGTTGTCCTTGTCACGGCTCACCGCCGCGAAAACTACGGCGAACCGATGGAGAATATCTGCCGTGCGATTGCTGAGCTGAGCGAAGCATATCCGGATGTGCACTTCGTTTATCCGGTTCACCTCAGTCCGTATGTGCGTGAGACCGCAGAAAAGTTCCTTGGCGGCAATGACCGCATTCATCTGATTCATCCGCTGACCGTTGACGAGATGCACAATCTGATGGCGCGCTGCTTCATGATTATGACCGACTCCGGCGGACTTCAGGAGGAAGCGCCGAGTCTCGGCAAGCCGGTTCTGGTCCTGCGCCGCGAGACCGAGCGTCCGGAAGCAATCGAAGCCGGCACAGTCAAGCTTGCGGGCGTTGAGCAGGCCGATATCGTAAAGCTCGCACGCGAGCTGTTCGAGGACGAGACTGCTTACGCAAGGATGGCGCATGCCGTCAATCCCTACGGCGACGGAAAAACCTCGAAGCGCATTGTCGAAGCGATCGAGCACTATTTCGGTCTGCGCGAGGACGGTCCGGCACCGTTCAACCCGTGAGAAAGCGAAAAGTCCTCTCTGCGCCTATGGCAGCCGCCATCTGTGCAGGCGTTCTTGTGTCGCTCCTGTTCCTGAGCTACATCATGTCCTCCGGTCTGCTGCATCGCCGCGACACAGGCATCACGCTGCCGACAGGGGAGGCTGACACGCCGGTCGTCACCGCCGACAGTCAGCTGCTGACTGCGCAGAGCGTTGCAGATGTTGATATCACGACCGATAACGTCCAGCATGTGATTGCGTCTCTCACGCGCCCTGAGGCATACAGCTGCACCATCGAAAACAAACTGTATTATACCGGCGGCTCATCCTCTCTCCGCTGCCGCCGCTATGTTCGCGACGGCGTCATCCGCACGGATACCCTGACCGAGAGCGGCGCTGTCCGCTCCTCGATCATCCGCAGAGGCGATACCATCTATTCCTGGAACGCTGACAGTTCGGCAGTCTATGAGGGCAGGGCAGGCAGTTTTTCTGATGACGCCTCTGCCATGCTGCCGACCTATGAGGATGTGCTCGCAGCAGGCGTTACACCGCTTTCTGCCGGCCGCACATCCACAGACAGCGAACCGTGCATCATCGTCAGCTTTGATCTGGACGGCTACCGCTGCGCTTACAGCGTGTCTGCGTCCTCAGGACTTCTCAAAAGCGCATCGTTCTATTCGGGCGATACGCTCACCCGCTCGGTCTCTGTCTCCGGACTTTCGACCGAAGCCCCCGACAAGGTATATTTTACCCTGCCCGGAGGGAAAACACTGTTAGGAGAGTAACCATTCAATATGTCAGAATACTTAAAAATTTCCGAGGAAATCCGTGCGCTCGGCGCTGAAGCCGAACGTGAAATCCGTCCTTATTTTTCCCGTATTGAGGAAATCTGCGATCGGAATACCGAAAAGGTGCTCGCCGCCTTCGCAAAGAACCGCGTTTCCGACAATCTGTTCGCCGGTACGACCGGCTATGGCTATGATGACTACGGCCGCGATACGCTCGACAAAATTTACGCCGACATCTTCGGCACGGAAGCTGCTCTCGTGCGCATCGGCTTTGTCAACGGCACGCATGCCCTGTCCTGCGCAATGTTCTCCGCAGTAAAGACCGGGGACACCGTTCTGTCCGTTACCGGACCGGCGTACGACACCCTTCAGAATACCATTACCGGCGATTACTGCGGCAGCATGAAGAGCTACGGCATCGGCTATAAACAGGTCGATCTGAAGGACGGCGTTCCCGATCTGCCTGCGATCCGTGAGGCGGCAAGGGACGAAAACGTTAAGCTCGTATTCATTCAGCGCAGCCGCGGCTACGCCGTGCGCAAGACGCTTTCCGTCGAGGAGATCGGCAAGGTCTGCGAGGTTGTGCGTGAGGTCAACCCGTGCGCTGCCATTATGGTCGATAACTGCTACGGAGAATTCACCGAAACGATCGAACCGACGCAGGTCGGCGCAGACATCATCGCCGGTTCGCTCATCAAAAACCCCGGCGGCGGTCTTGCCCCCACGGGCGGCTATATTGCCGGCCGCAGAGATCTCGTCGAAAACGCATCCTACAAGCTGACCGCGCCCGGCATCGGCGGCGAATGCGGCTGCACAATGGGGCAGAACCGTCTGCTGTTTCAGGGTCTGTTCATGGCGCCGCACATTACCGCTCAAGCGCTTAAAACTGCGATTTTCTGTGCGAAGGTGATGGAGAAGCTCGGCTACGAGGTTAGCCCCAAGGCAGAGGAGCCGCGCTATGACATCATCCAGACGATCGCATTCGGCAAACCCGAACCGCTGCGCCGCTTCTGTGAGGGCATTCAGTCCGGCGCTCCGGTCGATTCCTTCGTTACGCCCGAACCCTGGGCAATGCCCGGCTATGACGATCCCGTCATCATGGCAGCCGGCGCATTTGTGCAGGGCGCATCCATCGAGCTTTCTGCCGACGCGCCGATGCGCGAGCCGTATGTCTGCTATATGCAGGGCGGTCTGACCTACTCCTCCGGCAAGGCCGGCATCCTGCTTGCGGCCGAAAGAATCAAGACCGAACTGCAAAATTAACGCCGCAGCTTTAATGATTCGGTATTGCCTTAAAGACAGCAGCAGATGATCCGACAGGGATGAGTGCTTCTTGCATTCATCCCTGTCTTTATCATGATACATATTGCAAAATACACACGTTTGTGCTATAATATCTGAACTCGGAATTATTTTTCCGTTTTTACATTGGCAAAGGACCTGTTATGATCATTCTTGGCATAGACCCCGGCTACGGCACGATCGGTTACGGTGTCGTCCGGTTCGATAATATGAAATTCACCGCTATCCAGTACGGTGCCGCGAAAACTGCGCCGGGCACGCCCATGCATCTGCGTCTGTGCGAGATCTATGACGATATCTGCACGCTTGTGGATACATTCCACCCGGATGAGGTTTCGATCGAGGAGCTTTTCTTTTCAAAGAACATCACGACCGGCATTCAGGTTGCGCAGGCACGCGGCGTTATTCTGCTCGCACTCGCGCAGAAGGGGCTGCATCCGGTCTCCTATACACCGAATCAGGTCAAGATGGCGGTCGTCGGCTACGGCAACGCAGAAAAAAAACAGATGATGGAAATGACAAAGAGCATTCTCCATCTCACAAAGCTCCCGCGGCCGGATGATGCGGCGGATGCACTCGCGCTTGCGATCTGCCACGGTCATTCCAGACAGGCTATGCGATATGAGGGTTTATAATTTATGTTTTATTATGTTGACGGAACGGTAAGCGTCCTTCAGACGGGACTTGCCGTAATCGACTGCGGCGGTGTGGGTTATGCCTGCCATGCTTCGCAGAATACAATCAGCAGGCTGAAAATCGGCACGAAGGCCCGTCTGCTGACCTATCTCAATGTGCGCGAGGGGATTTTCGAGCTGTACGGCTTTATCGACGAGGAGGAAAAGTCCTGCTTTGAGATGATGATCGGTGTTTCCGGCGTCGGTCCCAAGGCAGCGCTTTCCATTCTTTCGGTCGCGCCGCCCGACCGGCTTGCGCTCTCGATCATCACCGGCGACGAGAAAATGCTCACACAGGCGCCCGGCATCGGAAAAAAGATCGCGCAGCGCATCGTTCTGGAGCTTCGGGACAAAATGAGCAAGGAGCAGCTTGAAGGTGCTTCCGCTGCTTCGCCTGTGGCCGCAGCAGATCTCTCCGGCGGCGTAAACCATACACAGGAAGCCGTTGCGGCGCTCATGGTGCTTGGCTATACGCAGGCTGAAGCACTCCACGCAATGAAGCAGATCGACACGGCCGGCATGGAAGCGGACGAAATCATCCGCCAGTGTCTCAAGAAACTTGTTAAGCAGTAATAAGGGAGAGTGTTCCTTTGAGTATTGAATTTTCCGGCGGCATGGCGGATGATGAACGCATCATCTCCACCCGGCAGCTGTCTGAGGACGAGACCGAAAATTCGCTCCGCCCCAAGACGATGGCGGATTACATCGGTCAGACCAAGGCCAAGGAAAACCTGAGCGTATATATCGAAGCCGCAAAAATGCGCGGCGAGTCGCTCGACCATACGCTTCTGTATGGTCCTCCCGGCCTCGGCAAGACCACGCTCGCCGGTATCATCGCCGCCGAAATGGGTGTCAACATCCGCGTCACAAGCGGCCCTGCCATTGAAAAGGCCGGAGATCTTGCCGCTTTATTGACAAACCTCTCAGAAAATGATATTTTGTTTATTGACGAGATCCACCGTCTCGACCGTGCGGTAGAGGAGATCCTTTATCCGGCCATGGAGGACTACGCGCTCGATATCATCATCGGCAAGGGGCCCTCTGCCCGCTCCATACGAATCGACCTGCCGCGCTTTACGCTGATCGGCGCAACAACCCGTGCAGGTCAGATGACCAGTCCGCTGCGCGACCGCTTCGGCGTCATGCTCCGTCTCGAGCTGTATTCGCCCGAGGAGCTTTGCAGTATCGTTGAACGTTCGGCAGGCATTCTGAACGTCCCTTGCGAGCACGAAGGCGCATATGAAATCGCCCGGCGCAGCCGCGGCACACCTCGTATTGCCAATCGTCTGCTGCGCCGTGTGCGCGATTTTGCGCAGGTTCGCGGCACGGGTACCATTGACAAAAAGAGCGCAGACATCGCGCTGCGCGCACTGGAAATAGACGAACTCGGTCTCGATAATGTCGATCGGCGCATGCTTCAGAGCATCATGCTCAACTATGGCGGCGGACCGGTCGGGCTGGACACTCTCGCTGCGACGATCGGCGAGGAGGCCATTACTCTTGAAGACGTTTACGAGCCGTATCTCATGCAGATCGGCTTTCTCAGCCGCACGCCGCGCGGACGATGCGTGACGATGCAGGCATACCGGCATCTTAACATGGAGCCGGCTGACGGACAGCTAATGCTGTAAACCGGGGCATGTCCCCATGTCGTATCAACAGGAAAGATAGGTGTTTCATATTGGGTAGATACTTTGGAACGGACGGCGTCCGCGGCGTTGCAAATCTTGAGCTTGACGCACTGCTCGCATTTAAGATCGGTGCAGCCGCTGCATATACGCTCACACAGGAGTCCGCGCACGGCAAAAAGGCCAAGCTTCTGATCGGCAAGGATACGCGCATTTCCTCGGATATGCTGGAGAACGCGCTCGTAGCGGGCATTTGCTCGGTCGGCGCAGATGTAGAACTGCTCGGCGTTATCCCGACGCCGGCTGTCGCGTACCTCACCATCAAGCACAAGGCAGATGCTGGTATTGTCATTTCTGCAAGCCACAATTCGTTCGAATACAACGGCATCAAGATCTTTGCAGGCAACGGCTACAAGCTGCCGGATGCTACCGAGGCAAAGATCGAGGATCTGATCGATGACTTTGAGTCCATTCCGCGCATGACCCATGACAGGATCGGCCGTGTGCTCAAGAGCGAGATTGACCCGGTCGTTGAGTATACCAACCATCTTGCGGAAACGATTTCCGGTGACCTGTCCGGTCTGCGAGTTGCTGTCGACTGCGCGAACGGTTCGTCCTCCACGACGGTAGAGCGTCTGATGCGACTGGTCGAGTGCAAGGCTGAAATCCGCTTTTATGAGCCGGACGGCGTAAACATCAACGATAACTGCGGCTCTACCCATCTGGGACAGCTCAAGGAGCGCGTCCGCCGCGGCAGCTTCGACCTCGGTGTCGCATTTGACGGTGATGCCGACCGCTGTCTGATCGTCGATGAAACCGGCGAAGAGCTGGACGGTGACCGCATCATGGCGGTATGCGCAGCACACATGAAAAAGCAGGGCAAGCTGCGCGGCGGCGCTTTTGTTGCGACCATCCTGTCCAACATGGGCCTGCACGCTTATGCTGAAAAGAACGGCATGAAGATCGAGTGCTCGAATGTCGGCGACCGTTATGTTCTTGAAATGATGCTCAAGAAGGGATATATTCTGGGCGGCGAACAGTCCGGTCATGTAATTTTCCTGGAGTATGCTTCCACCGGTGACGGTGAACTGACCGCGCTTCAGTTCATGTCCATCCTCAAGGAAAGCGGCCGAAAGTGCTCGGAAATTGCAGCGGAAGTCGTTCCGTGGCCGCAGGTTATGATCAACGTCAAGGTACCGAACGACCAGAAGGCAACGCTTCAGGAGAAGCCGGAGATCAAGGCTGACATCGAAGCAGCTGCCGCCGAGCTTGGCGACAACGGCCGAATCCTCGTCCGTCCGTCCGGCACAGAGGCGCTTGTCCGCGTCATGGTCGAGGGAAAAGACAGCGCGCAGGTAGATACTTTGGCAAAAAGGGTTGCCAAAACGATTGAGTCTGTCGTATAATAGAGATAAGAACCAATGGGGTGGATGTGGTTTCGCATCCACCTCGTTTGTTACAGGCGGCGGAATTTTTCCGTCTGCCAAATACAGCCACGCTGCGGTGCGTCCGCCGGACGCGCGGCAATATACCAGCAGGGAGGTGAGACCAGTTTGACATACAAGTTCACAACAAGCTAAAGCGCCAGAACTGCGATGCAGCCGGTATCGCAGTTGACGAGGAAAGGGTTAATCGAAATTTCGGCGGATGCCCTTCGGCCACAGGTGGGTTGGTCGTCAGCAGGCTGTTAAAGCACACAGGTGACTGTGCGGACAGAGCAGCTATGCATTACGCACTATTTTTATGCCCAAATCCGGGTATGCAAATTTTTCTTTTTGATTTTAACTGTTTGATAAATATATTCCGTTTTGGAGGAGTAAACTGATTATGTGTGGAATTGTTGGTTTTACGGGACGCGAAAATGCGCTCCCCATTCTGATCAAGGGTCTGTACAGTCTGGAATACCGCGGCTATGACTCTGCCGGTATCGCCGCATTCACCAAGGAAGGCCTGCGCGTCGTAAAGACCCGCGGCCGCATCGCTAACCTCGAAGAGAAGATCCGTGAGGTTGGCTGCGATATGAAATGCACCTGCGGCATCGGCCACACCCGCTGGGCGACTCACGGCGAACCGTCCGACCGCAACTCTCATCCGCATCTCGGCGGCAAGGGCAAGGTTGCAGTCGTTCACAACGGCATCATTGAAAACTACAAGGAACTGCGCGAACGCCTTGAAGCGCATGGTTATGAGTTCAAGTCCGAGACCGACACCGAAACCGTTGCGCATCTTGTCGACTATCTGCACACCGGCAAGCAGGAGGATCTTGCAAAAACCGTTCTGGCTGCCGTGCAGCGTCTGCGCGGCTCTTACGCACTCGGCGTTGTATCTATGGATAATACACAGGAAATCGTCGCAGCGCGCCGCGGCAATCCGCTCGTCATCGGTATCGGTGAAGGCGAAAACATGATCGCATCTGATATCACCGCTATTATCAGCCGTACCCGGAAGTTCATCATTCTTGACGACAATGAAGTAGCGATCGTACGTCCGGATGAAGTCATTGTCATGAACGAATTCGGCGACAAAGTCGAAAAGGAAGTTCAGACCGTCAACTGGGATATGTCCGCAGCAGAAAAGGGCGGCTATCAGCACTTCATGCTCAAGGAGATCATGGAACAGCCTAAGGCTGTTACGGATACCGTGACCCCCCGTATCAAGAACAATGCCGTTTGTTTCGAAGACAACGGACTGACCGATGAGCGTCTGCGCGACATTGAAAACATCCACATCATCGGCTGTGGCTCTGCGCTGCATGCAGGCATGGTCGGCAAGCGCGTCATCGAGGCAATGTGCCGTATCCGCTGCTCGGCCGAGGTCGCAAGCGAATTCCGCTATGAAAACCCGATCATCGGCAAAAAGGATATGTGCATCGTAATCAGTCAGTCCGGTGAGACAGCTGATACGCTTGCTGCAATGCGTCTGGCGAAGCAGGCCGGTGCATTCACCATCGCGATTGTAAATGTGGTCTCCTCTACGATCGCACGCGAAGCTGATGGTGTCCTGTACACCTGGGCCGGCCCGGAGATCGCTGTTGCAACGACCAAGGCTTACTCCGCGCAGCTTGCCGCGCTGTATCTGATTTCCGTAAAGATTGCGCGCGTGCGCGGTCTGATCTCGATCGGCGACGAGCGTGCGCTCTGTGCTGAGCTTCAGCGGCTGCCGGAATGCATCACCGAAGCGCTCAAATGCCAGCCGGATATGCAGCGCATCGCTACGCTGTATGCAAACCGTCCCAGTGTCTTTTTCCTCGGCCGCGGTCTGGACTATGCCGCAGCTCTCGAGGCATCCCTTAAGCTGAAGGAAATTTCCTATATCCACTCTGAGGCATATGCGGCGGGCGAACTGAAGCATGGCACGATTTCTTTGATCGAGGATGGCACTCTCGTTGTTGCTCTGGCAACCCAGCCCGCACTGTTTGAAAAGACGGTCTCCAATATCCGTGAGGTCGTTGCACGCGGCGCCTCTGTCGTCCTGGTAACAACGGATGACTTCACCGGTGACGAATCTGTCTGCCAGCATATTATCCGCCTGCCCAAGTGCCTGTACGAATTTTCTGCTTCGCTTTCGATCATCCCAATGCAGCTTTTTGCATACTATGTTGCAGTTGAGCGTAACTGCGATGTGGATAAGCCGCGTAACCTCGCCAAGTCGGTTACAGTTGAATAAGCCAATTTTATTGTTGTTTTTGCACAAACCATACCAGTCGTTTTAAGTGAAAATAGTAGATTTGTCGATATTTTCTTGACATTTCCAGTTAAAGCGCATATAATATTTATCGACATGAGAAATAATGAATCAACACTCCTCTCCCCGGAAATGTCCGACGAGACTTTGTGCCGTCTGGCGCAGCAGTCGAACGGCTCTGCGGCGGAGGATCTGGTCAAAAGGTATACCCGTCTGGTCAAGACCTGCGCACGCCCCTTTTTTCTTGCTGGAGCAGACGCAGAAGATGTGATCCAGGAGGGGATGCTCGGACTGATGAAAGCGATACGGGAATTTGACAGCACCAAAGGCGTTCCATTCAGCGTATTCGCCAGACTGTGTATTCAGCGGAAAATATATTCCGCAACACGCTCTGCATCAGCTCTTAAGCATCGGCCGCTGAATCAGTCCATGTCATTAGATCGACCTCTGTTTGAAGACCTTGCGGAATCGCACACACGGGTAACGGCACCGATAGGTGATCCAGAATCGCTGGTGATTGGCAATGAGGAGAGGGAAGAGCGCACTAGGCAGCTCTACTCGCTCTTGTCTGAATTTGAGGCAAACGTTTTGACATTATTTCTGGACGGTCTCTCCTATGAGGAGATGGCGGAAACGCTCGGAAAGCCCGTCAAATCGGTGGAAAACGCCATCCAGCGCATCAAGCGAAAATCGGCTAAGATCAATCCCTGTTAGGCGATTACAGGCCTCAGCCTGTTCGCAATATAATCCAAGTTCCCCAGCGAACGCAATCAAAGAGAGGTAAAAGGAACATGTACGAAGACAAGACTTTAGTATGCAAGGAATGTGGTAAGGAATTTGTATTCACTGCCGGCGAGCAGGAATTCTACGCAGAGCGTGGTTTCCAGAACGAGCCGCAGCGCTGCAAGAGCTGCCGCGACGCACGCAAGAACGCTGCTCGCGGTCCGCGTGAGTTCTTTACCGCAACCTGTGCTTCCTGTGGCGGCGAGGCTCGCGTTCCGTTTGAGCCGAAGTCTGACCGTCCGGTTTATTGCAGCGAGTGCTTTGCAAAAATGCGCGAGCAGTAATATTGTAACGCTGAAAGAGCAATAAACGACACGATAAAAAGCGCCAGCAATGATTTTCTCATTGCTGGCGCTTTTTCTTTTACTTGTAAATTGCAATAACAAATCGAACACCGATCAGGGAGTTAGTCCGCGGCACCATGGAGAAAACCCTGAACGAGCCGCTGAAAAGGGAGGCTGAGTCGCTGACGCAGGCCCTTACGTCCATTCTGCGGTGTAAAGAATCCTTACACAATGCCCGACCGCAGTCCGGCAGTTCCGCTCGAAGCTCGAAGTATGTACGGGACACATCTTCTTAACCATCTGACCGCCGATCGAACCCGCCTGACGGCTGGTCAGATCGCCGTTATAACCCTGCTTGAGGTTGACGCCGACCTCGCTTGCAGCCTCCATCTTAAACTGATCCATTGCGGCGCGTGCTTCAGGTACCATGCCCTGATTGGAACCGTTTTTCGTGTTAGTCATAACTTTGATCTCTCCTTTACGATTTGTGTGTTGTGGCTTGCTGATAGTATGTTGCGCAAAAATAATAGCGATATAAGTTGAAAAATGTGGCGTACCTGCCGGAAACCGCAAAAAGAAAACAGAGTTTTACAGATTTTGCAGAGACTTATCGTCTTGCGTACTGCATGCTGAATAAAGATGTTGCACTGCTGTGAGCTTATCATCTTTTTTTCGCTCGTTTTCATCAGAATTCTTGACAGAATAGCGATTGGATGATAGTATAATTGAATGGATACTCATGTATCACGGGAGGGATTTTGTTGGCTGTCAGACATAAGCGCGCGGATATGGATTGCTGCGAAGAACACATTGTTCATATGGATGCGGTAGAAACTGCGCGCAGGCAGATGCCGGATGATGATATCACGACCGCAGCGTCTGATTTTTTCAAGGCGTTTTCCGATAAAACACGCCTGCGTATTCTGACAGCGCTGGTATCGGCGGAACTTTGCGTCTGCGATATCGCGACACTGCTCGGCATGAGCCAGTCGGCAATTTCCCATCAGCTGCGTTTTTTAAAACAGGCCCGTCTTGTAAAGAGCAGAAAAAACGGAAAGACCGTATACTATGCCTTGTGTGATGACCATATCCAGACGATACTGGCGCAAGGTATCGCACATGTGCAGGAGGGATAGAAGATGAGCGAAAATACAACCCCACAGATGGGGTCGCCGGAAAAGGAGCCGCTGCTGAAGAGTGAGGGGACAGATCAGACATCTGCTGAAGAACTGCTCGATCAGATCAGCGCGAAAACCGACGATTTTCCGACTGTAGAAAGCATCCTGCAGGAATTCGGCATAAACACCGCCGAAGCATCCGGGACGCAAAGCGAGGATGTCAGGACAGAAAATATGCCGGAGAGGACATCTGATACAGAAGAACAGGAGCATGCCGAGCCGCAGGAAACGGAAACGTCTCCCGGAATAGAACCCGACAAGGCCGAAGCAGTAACTGAGACAGATAAGGATTCGGTATCTCTCGATCAGGCAGAACAAGAGTCTGAGCAATCCGAAGAGAAGGAAAAAACACAGGTTTCTTCGCCGGAGAGCAAGGCTGAGCATGAGACTGTGCCTTCGGAGAAAGCATCAGAGGAAAAACCGTCGGAAACGAAAGACGAAGAAGTGCCGCCGGAGGCTGCTGCAGGAAAGCAGACTGCGGAAAAAGAACCGCCCCAGCAGGAAAAATCGCCGCGAAATTCGAAGGATGACCCCGGATCACAGGCTGAGGATGAGGGCAGCGAGCAGGAAGGTACAGAAGATGCTGAAAACGCATCGGCTGAACCAGAGTCACCGCCCGGAGCAGAGGCGCCGGATGAGGAAGAAAGCGGCGTTGATAAGGCGGTTGATAAGCTCAAACATCTCTGGAAAATAGAGAAAAAGCCCAGAAAAAACAAGGAGAAGAAACGGTTTAAGGATGATCCGGAAGAAGAAACGGCATCTGAGGCCGAAAATATGCAGCCTCTGTCTGCTGCCCTTGCGATGCTGCATCAAAGCGAGAGCGAGACGGAAGGTATGTCGTTCATGGAACGAGCGCAGTATCGGGCCAAAATGCGACGAAGGGAGCAGACCCGTCTGCGGCGGGAAAATGCCAAAAGAGGAGCGTCGAGCGGCGGCGAAGGCCGATATCAGGCGATGTCCATGATGGATATGCAGTTCACATTGATTCGGCTGATTGCATCGGCAGCACTTGTGATTGCCGGAGCGCTGTTCGGGAGCGATGATCATATCGCTTTTATCCTTTATCTTCTGGCGTATCTGCTAGCAGCGGTCCCCGTTGCCGGAAACGCAATACAGGAGCTGTCGCACGGGCGGTTTTTCAGTGAATATCCGCTCATGCTTGTGGTATCGCTCGGCGCGTTTCTGCTGCGTCACCGTCCGGAGGCCGCGATTGTGCTGGTTCTTCACGGTGTCGGAAAGATTGCAAGTGATTTTATTCTCGCCGGCGCGAACAGCGAAATGCCGCAGCAGGCAAGCTGCATACCGGAAAAAGCGGCTGTCGTCAATATGAAAGGCGAAGAGCGCATGATCAGTCCGGCAGAAGTCCGAATTGGTGAGTTTGTTCTTGTTCGTTCGGGAGAGCGTGTACCGCTTGACGGCGTCGTGATCCGCGGCGAGGGCACTGTTGACGAGAGCATTATCACGGGCGACAGCGAACTCGCAGCCGTCAGCAAGGATTCGCATGTGCTGGCGGGCAGCCTGTATACCGGCTCGCTTCTGCTTATGCGGACTATGGTTCGCTTCGATGACAGCGCAATAAGCCGTATTATGCGCGTGCAGGAAGACAGCAGTGAACATAAGGCAGCACTGGAACGCAGTATGCTGCTCATGGTATCGCGCTTCATTCCCTTCATGTTTATCCTGGCTGTACTGCTTGCGATCGTACCGCCGCTGCTCAACTCGACAGCCCCGCTTCAGAGCTGGGTATATCGCGCACTGACGCTCCTTGCAGTAAGCTGTCCGGCAGCGCTCGCTGTTTCCGTTCCGCTTGTATTCTGGTGCGGCAGCAGCAGACTGGCTCGAAAAGGCGTACATGCCAAGGGCAGTGAAGCAATCGAGAAAACCGCAGAGATGCGCATGGCCGTGTTCAACAAAACCGGTACCCTGACAAAGGGCGATCTTCATATTAAAAAGGTATTCCCGACGCAGGAGTTTGACGAGCAGAGCTGCATTGCACTTGCTGCCGCCGCTGAACAGCTTTCAGCACATCCGGTAGCCCGCGCGCTGGTAGATGCGTACAAGGGACAGATGCAGAAGGTCATGGAATTCGAAGAATTCCCGGGCCGAGGCGTTCGTGCCCGCATCCATAACCGAACGATTCTCGTCGGCAATCGCAAGCTGATGATCTCCCGCGGCGTTAAGGGTGTTCCTGAACTGCGAGGCACAATCGTCTATGTGGCATATGAAGGAGACTATGCCGGTGCGATCCAGATGGAGGACACGGTCCGCGATGAGGCGGCAGATGCTGTTCGCGAACTGAAAGCACAGGGCATTACACGCACGGTCCTCCTGACCGGCGACAGCGAGCTGTCCGCACAGCAGGTTGCTGATGCAGCAGGCATTGATACCATTCACTTCGGTCTCCAGCCGGAAGAAAAAGCCGCTAAAATGGATTTCCTGATGCGCACGATCCCGACGGACGGCGCGGAAGCCTACGTTGGCGATGGCATTCATGATCTGGATGAGCTGAAGACTGCGGATGTCGGTATCGCGATGGGCACTGCCGGTTCACGCGATACAGCGAAGTGTGCCAATGTGCTGGTTATGACGCATGATTTGACTCGCCTTGCTGATGCTGTCCGTATCAGCCGCAGAACGCACAGTACAGCGGTACAGAATATGATGATCGTTGTCATTGCGAAAATACTGCTCGCTCTGCTTGCACTTTTCGGCTTTGTGCAGATGTGGCATGTTGTTGCAGTAGACATCATCCTCTCGGTACTGACGGTATTCAATTCGGCTCGAATCCTGAATACAAAATAACAGCAAAGACCATATCTTTCTGTAAAATGAAGCAGCTTACTTCTTTTTGCAGGATGGTATGGTCTTTTTGCGTAAAATGTGATATAATGTCTATATCTACCGCCTGAATGGCGGATGCTGTTTTCAGTACATTTCATATGACACCACTAAACTATACTCATTTTGGAGGATAACAGCTTGCATAAACAGATGGAAGCCATCCTGACCCGGGTGCAGAAGCCGGCGCGATACGTCGGCGGCGAATGGGGATCGGTGATGAAGGACAAAAAGAATGTAGATCTGCGGTTCGCTTTCTGCTTTCCGGACACTTACGAGGTTGCGATGTCGCACCTTGGCTCGCGTATTCTGTACGGACTGCTCAATGATCAAAAGGGGATCTGGTGTGAGCGTGTATGCGCGCCGTGGATCGATATGGAGGCCGAAATGCGTGCTGCCGGCATTCCGCTTTACGGTCTGGAAAGCGGTGATCCGCTCACGGACTTCGATATTATTGCGTTTACGCTTCAGTATGAGCTGTCGTTTTCTAACATTTTAAATATGCTGGATCTCGGCGGTATCCCTGTGCTTGCAAAGGAACGCACTGACCTCCGGCATATCGTTGCCTGCGGCGGACCCTGCGCGTATAACCCGGAGCCGCTCGCAGATTTTGTCGATCTGTTCATGATCGGCGACGGCGAGGAGATTATGCTCGAGTTTACCGACCTGTATCGCAAGGCGAAGCGTGAAGGCTGGTCCAAGCAGGATTTCCTGATTGCGGCGGCACAGATCGAGGGCATGTACGTCCCCTCGCTGTATGAAGTCAAATACCATGAGGACGGAACGATCGAAAGCGTAACACCCACGCACGGTGCTCCGGCGATGGTGCAGAAGCGCATCGTCAAGGATCTGGATACCATGTATTATCCGGAGTCGTTTGTCGTTCCTTCGACCGATATTGTCTTTGACCGCGCTATGATCGAGCTGTTCCGCGGCTGTCCGCGCGGCTGTCGTTTCTGTCAGGCGGGTCATACCTACCGTCCGCTCCGTACCAAATCGAAGGAGGTTCTTCTGAAGCAGGCGGAAGCGGTGCTGAAAAATTCCGGTTACGAGGAGATTTCTCTCTCCTCGCTGTCTACAAGCGATTACGGCGAACTGTCCGGCCTGACAGAGTGCATGCTCGATTACTGCGAGCCGCGCCATATCAGCCTGTCGCTGCCGTCTCTCCGCGCAGACAGTTTTTCCGCTGAGCTGATGGAGCGCGTGCAGAAGACGCGCAAGAGCGGTTTGACCTTTGCCTGCGAGGCGGGCACACAGCGCCTGCGCGACGTTATCAATAAGAACATCCGCGAAGAAGATGTTCTGCATGCCTGCGAAATTGCATTTCAGGGCGGATGGAACAATGTCAAGCTCTATTTCATGATGGGTCTGCCGACGGAAACCTATGAGGATCTGGACGGTATTTCCGACATCTGCAAAAAGGTCGCCTACTGCTGGCGCGAGAATACCCCCAATCGTGCGCGCGGCGTTCGTATCACAGCTTCGGCTTCGTGCTTCGTTCCCAAGCCGCAGACGCCGTTTCAGTGGGATGCGCAGGACACACTGGAAACCTTCCGTGAGAAGCAGGCGCATCTCAAGGTGGTTATGAAGACCAAGAACGTCACCTATAACTGGCACGATGCCGAGACCTCGGTGCTCGAAGGCGTTATCGCACGAGGCGACCGCCGTCAGGGCAGGGCTATTCTGCTCGCATGGCAGCGCGGCTGTAAAATGGATGGCTGGGATCAGTGCTTCGATTTTGAAAAGTGGATACAGGCGTTCCGTGACTGCGGACTTGATCCGGAGTTTTATGCGTCCCGCCAGCGCCCGATGGATGAGGTATTCCCGTGGGATCACATTGGCTGCGGTACGCGCAAGGAGCACCTGAAGCGTGAATGGGAGCGCTCGCGCGAAGCGGTTATCACGCCCGACTGCATGCATCAGTGTGCTGGCTGTGGTGCAAGCGCGCTGCTGAAGGGAGGCAAATGCCGTGTTTAAGGCTCGAATGAAATTTGCCAAAGAGGGGAGAGCAAAGTATATCTCTCACCTGGATCTGATGCACGCCATGCAGCGCTCGATGGCGCGCTGTCAGATGCCTCTGTGGTTTACCGAAGGCTTCAATCAGCACGCCTATGTTTCCGTTGCGCTTCCGCTTTCGACCGGTTATTCCGGTGAATGTGAATTTCTTGATTTCAATATCACCTCGGATGCGGTGCCTGAAAATGCAGTGGAAGCGCTCAACGACGTATTTCCGGAAGGTCTCCGCGCGATCGAGATCTATCCGCAGTCGGACGGAGGCATGAAGGTCGGCTCGATCGAGTGGTCTCAGTACCGCATCACCTGGGGCTTTGAAGCGGATGTGCCGAATGGCTTTGCCGATGCGGTACGCGATCTGTTCCGGCGTCCGGTCGTCGAGATCGTCAAGCGCTCCAAGCGCGGCGAAAAGACGGTTAATATGCGGGAGCTGATGCGTGATCTTGCTGTTGCCGAGGGTGAACACGAAGTAACAGCCGTTGTTACGACCGCCGCAGGCAATAACAACATGTCGCCTGAATATCTGACTCGAGCCATCCGTCAGTATCTGCCGCAGTACGAGATACCCTTCAGTGAGTACCATCGTATGAATGTGTTTACTGCTGACGGTACTCCGTTCCGATGAGAGGAGGCATAGAATTGTCCACACAAAAGAATGTTTCCGAGCAGCAGCTGCAAACGCAGTTCACTTATATTGACGCTGTCGCCCGCCTGAATGGCGTCAAATGCCCCAAAGCCTATACGCATACCTTTGGCTGCCAGCAGAATGAAGCGGATACCGAGCGCATTCGCGGCATGCTGCATGAAATGGGATATGAAATGACAGACAGCACGGAAGAGGCGGATTTCATCCTGTTCAACACCTGTGCAGTGCGAGAGCATGCGGAGGATCGTGCCTTCGGCAACATCGGCGCGCTGAGCCATCTCAAGAAGAAGCGGCCGGATGTCGTCATCGCGCTGTGCGGCTGCATGGCGCAGCAGGAAAAGAATGTCGAAAAGATCAAAAAGAGCTATCCGCAAGTCAATCTGCTATTCGGTACGCATGCGCTGTGGCGCTTTCCATCGCTGCTTTATCGCGTATTGACGGACAGAAAGCGCGTGTTTGATATCGGCGGCGAGGATGATATTGCGGAGGGACTGCCTGTACTTCGCGCGAAAGGTGCAAAGGCCTGGCTCTCTATCATGTATGGCTGCAACAATTTCTGTACCTACTGTATCGTGCCTTATGTCCGCGGCAGAGAGCGTTCGCGATACCCGGAGGAGATTGAAAAAGAGCTGCGCGAACTGGTTGCTGCGGGCTACAGAGAGATTACCCTTCTCGGACAGAACGTCAACTCCTACGGCAAGGATCTCGGCATTGATGTTGATTTTTCCGATCTGCTTCGCAGATTGAATGCTGTGCCCGGAGACTTCTGGCTGCGTTTTATGACAAGCCATCCGAAGGATGCTTCTCCGAAGCTGTTTTCTGCAATGGCTGAGTGCGACAAAGTTGCAAAGCAGCTTCATCTGCCGTTTCAGTCTGGCAGTGATGAAATTCTCCGCCGCATGAACCGCCGCTATACGGCGGAGCACTACAAATCCCTGATCGCTGATGCACGCGAAAAAATGCCGGATATTACGCTTTCGAGTGATATTATTGTCGGTTTTCCGGGCGAAACTGACGAGGATTTCGAGCAGACCCTGCGTCTGGTGCAGGATACACGCTTCGACCTGCTGTTCACATTCCTGTATTCGCCTCGCACGGGCACGCCCGCAGCATCCTATGAAGACAATGCCTCGCCGCAGGACAAGCAGCGCCGCTTTGAGCGTCTGCTCAAGACGCAGGACGATATCGTTGCCGAGAAGCAGGCGGCGTATCAGGGAAAAACGCTGCGTCTGCTGGTAGACGGAGCGGCCAAGGGGCCGGACTATCCGTATACCGCCCGGACGGAGGGCAATCTTCTGGTATGCGTGCGCGGTGAAAATATCCAAATCGGCGAATTCATTCAGGCGGAGATTGAAAAGACCTCGCTGAGATGCCTGTTCGCAGTAAAAAAATCATAATCCACCTTTCGTTAGACAGGAGGCAAATATGGCTGAACTCACGCCCATGATGCAGCAGTATTTTGAAATCAAGAATAAAAACAAGGATTATCTGCTGTTTTACCGTCTGGGCGACTTTTACGAGCTGTTTTTTGATGATGCAAAGCTTGTCTCACGCGAGCTTGATTTGACGCTGACCGGCCGTGACTGCGGTCAGGCGGAGCGCGCTCCCATGTGCGGCGTGCCGTATCACAGTGCAGAAGGCTATATCGCAAAGCTGGTGCAAAAAGGTTATAAAATTGCGATCTGCGAGCAGCTGGAAGATCCGAAGAAGGCAAAAGGCCTGGTAAAACGCGATATTATTCGCCGCGTCACCCCCGGCACGGTTGTTGACGCATCTATGCTCGATGAGAGCCGCAATAATTTCCTTGCCTGTATCTATGCCACCCATGAGGACATGGGCATGTGCTTTGCAGATATTTCAACAGGCGTTGTCTACGCAACCGACACAGAGGAATGGGTCGACGTGTATAACGAGCTGGCTCGTTTTTCACCTCGTGAGATTCTCGCAGGCGGCTTCGCGATTTCGTATGAGGAGTTTCGCTCCTTTGTCGCTGAGCGGCTGGAAGAAGCGCTTGTGGAACCGATGGAAGAGGAATGCTTCGACGCGGAAGCAGCGGGAGAGCGTATCCGCAAATACTTCCATATAGAGGATTTTGATGCGGCAGGTCTCCGGGTTATGCCGTTCGCGACCCGCACCCTTGGCGGCCTGCTCGATTATCTTGAAAAAACGCAGCCTGCGAGCCTTGCAGGCCTCAATGATCTGAGGCTGTATCAGCAGGGGCAGTATATGGAGCTGGATCTGAACGCGAGACGCAATCTCGAGCTGTGCGAGACCATGCGCACCAAGGAGAAAAAGGGTACGCTTTTGTGGGTTCTTGATCAGACGCATACCGCAATGGGTTCCCGGCTGATCCGGCAGTGGATCGAAAAACCGCTTTATAATCCGCTTCATATTACGCGGCGTCAGCAGGCCGTCAGCGCGCTGTGCGACGATGTGATCAACCGCACGGCACTGACCGATGCGCTTCGCAAGGTTTTTGATATGGAGCGTCTGATTGGACGCATCGTTTACGGCACAGCGAACTGCCGTGATCTGCGTGCGCTGGCGTCAGCTATCTCCTGTCTGCCGGAAATTCATGCACACGCATCTGCATTTGAACAGTCTCTGCTCAGAGAGTTAACCGGAAATATTGACCTGCTTGAGGATGTGCGTGAGCTGATTGAAGCGGCTATCGTCGAGGAGCCGCCGGTCCTTCTTCGAGACGGCGGTCTGATCCGCAGCGGCTATAACGAAGAGATTGATACGCTTCGTGACCTCGCGAGCGGCGGCAAGGGGAAAATTGCGGCTATCGAGCAGCAGGAACGTGAAAAAACCGGTATTTCCAAGCTGAAAATCGGTTATAATCGTGTGTTCGGCTACTATATCGAGGTTTCCCGTTCCAACTCGGACGCTGTCCCTGAAAATTACATTCGCAAGCAGACGCTCGCAAACTGTGAACGATACATCACCGATGAGCTCAAGCAGCTCGAAAGCACAGTGCTCGGTGCACAGGAACGCCTGTCCGGACTGGAATATGATGTGTTTATTCAGGTGCGCGACCGTGTTGCAGCTGAGGTGCATCGCGTGCAGCGCTCGGCGCAGGCGGTAGCACAGATCGATGTGCTCTGCTCGCTTGCTGATGTCGCCTGCGACCAGAACTATATCTGCCCGATCGTTGATTTTTCGGATAAGATCGAGATACATGACGGCCGTCATCCGGTTGTCGAAAAAATGCTCAAGGACAGCATGTTCATCCCGAATGACACATTGCTCGATGAAGGTGATAACCGCATCGCGATTATCACGGGACCGAATATGGCCGGTAAATCGACCTATATGCGTCAGGTCGCACTGATTGCGATTATGGCGCAGATCGGCTCGTTCGTGCCGGCTTCATCGGCGCATATCGGCGTTGTGGACCGGGTGTTCACCCGTGTCGGTGCATCGGATGATCTGGCAAGCGGTCAGTCCACCTTTATGGTGGAGATGAGCGAGGTCGCGGATATTCTGAATCAGGCAACGAAATCCAGTCTGATTATCCTCGACGAAATCGGCCGCGGCACCTCTACCTATGACGGCATGAGCATTGCGCGTGCTGTCGTGGAGTACATTGCGAATAAGCGGCGTATCGGTGCGCGAACTCTGTTTGCAACGCATTATCATGAGCTGACAGCGCTGGAAGACCTGATTGATGGAGTGAAAAACTACAATATTGCGGTTAAAAAACGCGGAGATGATATCACCTTTCTCCGCCGCATTGTGCGTGGCGGCGCCGATGACAGCTATGGCATTGAGGTTGCCAAGCTCGCAGGCGTACCGAACGCAGTGATCAGACGCGCCAAGGCGGTGCTTAAGGAACTTGAGTCCACCATGCCGCAGATTGAAATCCATCCGATTGAAGAGCAAGAGGAAGAAGATGATCAGATGTCCTTTGGACACATGATCGCCACCGGCGTTGTTGCACGCCTGTGCTGTCTTCAGATGGATGTTATGACACCGATCGAAGCGCTGAACGCTCTGTATGAACTGAAACGGCTTGCAGAGCAGGAGCGCGGCTCTTAAGGCGATTCCGCAGAATGAATACTGCGGTGCTTTGCGGAGGTTTTGCATCCTGACCTTGCTGTGATTTCACAGTAAGGCATCAACCATAACTGTAAAAACACTTCTCGCCAGCACACAGAATCTGTTCGCAAATCGCGCCTGTTACATGAAGCGGTATTGCTTTGACCGCATTTGAAATTTTTCCGGAAAGGAAATTATAATGGCAATTATTAAAGAGCTATCCTCGCACCTTGCCGATCTGATTGCGGCAGGCGAGGTAGTGGAGCGCCCGGCTTCGGTTGCAAAGGAGCTGGTCGAGAATGCGATCGACGCCGGCTCAAACCGCATTACAGTAGAAATTGAAAACGGCGGCATTACCTATCTCCGTATCGCAGACAATGGCTGCGGCATGGCGCCGGAGGATGCACCTGTCGCATTCCGCCGTCACGCGACCAGCAAGCTCAGAAGCGAAGAGGATCTTGCTGCGATCGGCACGCTTGGTTTTCGCGGTGAAGCTCTTGCAGCGATCTCGTCCGTCACACGGATCGATCTGTTTACGCGCCAGAGGGAAGCAATCGCAGGCGTTCATCTGCATCTGGAAGCCGGAGAGATACAGGTAAACGAAGAGGCCGGCTGCCCGGAGGGTACGACGATTGTTGTTCGAGATCTCTTCTATAATACCCCGGCACGCATGAAGTTCTTGAAAAAAGATTTTACAGAAGCCGGATATGTACTTGGCGTTGTTCAGCACGCTGCACTGTCGCACCCTGAAATTGCATTCACCCTGATCCGCGACGGAAAGCAGGTCTTTTCAACAGACGGCAAGGGGAAGCTGATTACGCCGGTATTTGCGGTGTTCGGAAAAGAAATGACGGCAAATATGATCGAGGTTCCGGAAAACGAGCATAATGGACTGACTGTCCACGGCTATATTGTAAAGCCGCACGCAGGACGTGCCAATCGTTCCATGCAGCATTTTTTCGTCAACGGACGCTATGTCAAAAGCCGGCTCATGCAGGCGGCGCTTGAAGAGGCATATCGAAATGCCATCATTACGGGAAAATACCCGTCCGGCGCAATTTTTCTGGAGCTTCCGCTGTCGGCAGTTGATGTCAATGTGCATCCGGCAAAGACGGAAGTCAAGTTTTCACAGGAAAAACCGGTGTTCGAGGCGGTCTACATTGCCTGTAAGAACGCACTTGCAGCGAACGATAATACGCCGCAGCTTGAGCACAAGGAAAAGCATACGCCCCGCGAGGACAATCTCACGCAGGAACAGCAGCGCTTTGCTGTGCCGCGTTCCGAACCGGCACCGGCTGCACGCTCGTTTGCGCAGCCACTTCAGACACAGCCGGTCTCGAAAGGTGAGGATGCGGAGCTGGAGGATTTTCTGGTATCCGTACCGCCGCGTACTGTACGTCCGGTCTATATGTCTGCACCGCCGCTCGGGAACTTTAAACCCGATCCGGCACGCGCGGTCGGCCGTGTACAGCTTCCAAGTGAGCTGAAGAATACGCAGGAAAAGGTCGAACCGGAGGCTGATATTGCAGTTCTCCCTGCCGAACGGCCACAGACGGATGAAGAAGCAGCGGAACTTGCAAGCGATACGGCATCCGAGGATAATCTGGTCAATATTCCGCAGTCGCAGACGAATCCGCAGAAAACTGCGGCGGAGGAGCCGGTATATGAGCCGATCGATCACGGTGCGCGCGTCATCGGCGAGTGCTTCCGCACCTACATCATAGCAGAGGATGAAGACGGTCTGCTGCTCATCGACAAGCATGCGGCTCACGAGCGAATTCTGTTCAATAAGCTCCGCGCTGAGACAGAAATGCCGCAGCAGCAGCTTTTGACGCCGGTCGTGGTCGAACTGACCGGCGAGGAGGCGGCAGCAGTCCAGACGCAGCTGGAGGATATTCGCAAAGCTGGATTTTCTATCGACCCGTTTGGTGAGAACAGCTTTGCTGTACGCAGCGTACCGGCGTATCTGGACAGCGGCGACGTCCAGAGCGTTATCAGTGAGCTGGCCGAGAAAGCAATGAACAGCCGCACAACAGTGCCGGACCGTCTGGATGACCTCATTCATACGGTCGCATGCAAAGCAGCGATCAAGGCAGGCAGAGCAACAACGATGCTGGAGCTGCAAAATCTGTGTGACCGTGTGCTTTCGGACGATAACGTGCGATCCTGCCCGCATGGCAGACCGACGACTGTTCGTCTGACAAAATATGAACTGGATAAAATGTTCAAACGTGTTAACCAGTAGGCAAGGAGCTGACTTCATGGATAATCGATTGGTCTGCATCTGCGGACCGACCGCAAGCGGCAAAACCGCACTTTCTGTTGCACTTGCGAAAAAACTGCATACCGAGATCATTTCGGCTGATTCCATGCAGCTGTACAGATATATGGACATCGGAACGGCCAAGCCGACCATTGAAGAAAGGCAGGGCATCCGACACCATCTATTTGATGTGTGCGAACCGGGAGAGGCATTTTCGGTAGCCCGGTATGTCGAACTCGCAGATGCGGCTGCGCAGGATATTCTTTCGCGGAACATGATACCCGTCGTCGTCGGCGGCACGGGGCTTTATATGGATGCGCTGATCGAGTGCAGCACCTTTTCGGGCGACGAGACCGATCTCTCTGTTCGAAAAAAATACGAAATCATGGCTCGTGAACAGGGGAACGAAGCAGTGCACGCCTGCCTTGCAGAGGTCGATCCGGAAAGCGCAGAACGGCTGCATCCGAATAATCTGAAGCGTGTTATCCGTGCGCTCGAGGTATACGAGCAGACGGGTATGACAATCGGAGAAATGAACCGCCTGCACAAGCGTCCGGAGCCGAAATACCAGGCAATCAAGCTCGGGCTGTGTCCGAAAGACCGGCAGACGCTTTATCATCGAATCGACAGCCGGGTTGACGACATGATTCGTGACGGGCTGATCGATGAGACCAGATATCTTTGGGAAAATGGACTTCTTGCGGGAACGGCGGCGCAGGCGATCGGCTACAAGGAGCTCCTTGGCTATCTGGAGGGCAGCGAAACCCTCGAAAGCTGTATCGAGCTGTTAAAACGCCGAAGCAGAAATTATGCAAAAAGGCAGCTTACCTGGCTGAAAAGGGATGACAGCATCCACTGGATATATTATAATAAGAGTGAAGAGTTTGCAGATGTCCTGCAGCATTCGACAGAATATCTGCAAAAACACGGTGTACAATGATACCATAAACTGCAACAGCAACGGAGGTATTATTGTGCGAAACGAAATCAATCTGCAGGACAGAATGCTTGCTGCTCTGCGTCAGCAGAGTCAGAATACAACGTTTTTTCTGATGAACGGCTTTCAAATGCGGGGAATTATCCGTGGATTTGATAACTTTGTCGTTATTCTGGAAAGCGAAGGGAAACAGCAGATGATCTACAAGCATGCAATTTCCACGATCATTCCGCAGCATCCGGTGGAGCTGTACGGAGCGAGGGAGGAGCGTGCGGACAGTTGATTACTTACGAGGCAATTCATGGAACAAAAACAGAAAACAAAACCGGCACGGCAGCAGAAACGTGACCGCAGCCATCTGGTTTTTATGATGATTGCTGCAGTCGTGCTGCTGTATATCGGACGCAGCTTTTTCGGTATTTTTTCGGCAGCGCCGGAAACGACACCGGCTATGCGCGTCACGGTGAATGACAGCTTCACTGCGGACGGATGGTTCGTTCGCGATGAAATCACGATCAAGGGCGGCGGTGAGTCAGTCAAGCATATCGTATACAGCGGTGAGCGTGTGCAGAAAAATGCGCCGCTTGCGGTTGTGTACGGCGATGATGAAGCACTGGAGCTCAGCCGTCAGCTGGATCCGCTCGATGACCGGATCAGTCAGCTCGATACTGCGCTTCAGACCGCAAACGACAGTTCGGACACAGCGAAGATTGATCAGCAGATTACGCTGGCCATTCAAAACCTTGCCGCCGAGACCAAGGAAGGCTCGGGCAGCGTGCTTACCTCTTCGTCTGCATCCCTGCGAACGCTTTCTCTGCGCCGCGCTGCGGATCAGCTGGACTCCGCCTCTATCCGTGCGGAGCGGGATTCTCTGAGCGCGCAGCGCGACAGCCTGCAGCAGAGTCTGTCCGGTCGAACCGCTGAATTGAAGGCGCCCTGCTCCGGATATTTTTCCGAGATCGTAGATGGCTTTGAAGATACGCTCAAGCCGGCATCGCTTTCGGGTCTGACGGTTGCGCGCTTTCGTGAGCTGACATCCAAGGCACCCGAAACACGTCACAGCAGCTCAACGCTCGGCAAGATGGTGCAGGGCTTCAGCTGGTATCTGGCCTGCGAAATTCCGGCGGAACAGGCGGAACGGCTGCAGATCGGTCAGGAGCTTAAGGTCAATTTTACTCAGGCATCTCTCACGAGCCCGGTAACCGTGTATGCGGTTAACTGGGAGCATGATGATGATACAGCTTTGCTCGTGTTGGAAGGCACTGATTTCAACAGCGGGATGGTTTCCATGCGTCAGCAGCCGGTCGAAATCATCATTGCATCGTACACCGGCCTGAGCGTTCCCAAGAGCGCACTGCGCGTGGAGGAATGGACGGACAGCAATGGTGAGAAGCATAAGGACACGGGTGTGTTCATTCTCAGCGGCTCGGTACGCAAATTCAAGGTGATCAACAAGCTGTATGAGACCGATGACAGCTATATCGTCGAGCAGAGTGCAACCGATTCGGATATGCTGGTCGAGCAGGATCAGGTCATTGTCCGAGGAACAGATCTAAAGGATAATACGGTGGTGAAAACATGACAGAACAGGAAAGAAATGAGCTGCATGAACGCATCGCTCAGGTAAAGGAACGGGTAGCGCGTGCAGCGGAAAAAGCAGGAAAAAAGCCGGAAGACATCATACTGGTTGCCGCGAGCAAGATGAATAATGCGGAGCGTGTCCAGGAAGCGATTCGCGCAGGCATCGAGGTGTGCGGTGAAAACCGTGTGCAGGAGCTGCTTGAAAAGTATGAACAGAACGCTTATGAAGGAGCGGATCTGCAGTTTATCGGCACGCTCCAGACCAATAAGGTGAAGTTTCTGGTCGGCAAGGTCTCTCTGATCCAGTCGGTCGGTTCGGTTCATCTTGGCGAAGCGATCGCAAAAGAGGCCGCAAAGCATGGCATCCGACAGGATATTCTGCTCGAGGTCAACATTGGCAGAGAGCAGGCAAAGAGCGGCATTGACCCGGATGAACTGCTGGATGCAATCGACACTTTGCGTGCAAAACCGTCGCTTCATATACGCGGATTGATGGCAATTCCGCCGGTAGCCGATGCAGAAACGAAAAACTTGCGCTATTTCAATGAAATGCGACAAGTATTTGTTGACATTTTGACAAAAAAATACGATAATGTAGATATGGATTATTTGTCGATGGGAATGACAAATGATTTTGAAACGGCGATTGCGTGCGGTGCAAACATGGTTCGCATCGGCACGGCGATCTTTGGCGCACGGCCTTATCAGATCGTTTCGCCTTAAAATATAAGGAGGAACTTACATGGGTTCGATCAAAAGCTTTCTTGATTGGGTCAAGGGCGGGGATGCTGAGGACGATTACGAAGAGGATATGTCCCGGCAGCCGCGCAGCGAAGAACCTGCAATAAATAGTGTGCCTTCATCGTACGAAAACCGTTCGTACGATCACTCGTATAGCAGTGCCACTGTGGAGAACACTGTTTCGCAGCCGCGCCATGAGAGCCTGCGGGATAACAAGGTCGTCAGCATCAACACGACCAGCAAGCTTGCAGTGGTTCTTGTCAAGCCTGATCGCTTTGAACAGGCGGCTGAAATTGCAGATCATCTGAAGGACAAGCGCACGGTGGTCCTCAATCTGGAGCAGACAAACAAGGATATCGCGCGTCGTCTGGTGGATTTTCTGAGCGGTGTTGCATATGCGAATGAAGGCAAGATCAAAAAGGTTGCAAACAGCACATATATCATCACGCCCTACAATGTAGACATTATGGGCGATCTGATCGATGAGCTTGAGAGCAGCGGTATGTATTTCTAAGGGCTGCTGCTGTGAACATGATAGCTTCATATATTGTCGGCAATCTGCTGCGCATTCTTGAGTTTCTGCTCTTTGCCAGAGCGATACTCAGCTGGTTCTCTCAGGCCGGCGGCTCCAGACTGTATGAGTTTCTTTGTATGCTTACCGAACCGCTGATTCAGCCGTTTCGGAGTCTTGTGAGCCAGATTGATGCCTTCCGGAGATGTCCGTTTGACATCCCGTTCATGCTGGCATTTTTCACGATCATTGTTCTGGAACAGGTTGTTTATATGCTGTGATGCCTGCAAAAAGAAACATGCGGGTGGTCGGGCAATGCCCGGCCATTTTCCCGTGCATCGGGCAAAACAAACATTTTTACGGAGGAAAGACTATGACGGTGCAGGAAATTCAAGAGATCGGCTTTGAAAAGGCTGTTTTCGGCGGATACGATATGAAATCGGTCGATACCTTTCTCGAGCGCGTCGCAGAGGAGTTCGCTGCCATGCAGAAGGAAAACGCTTCTCTGAAAGCAAAGATGAAGGTTCTGGTTGACAAGATTGAGGAGTACCGCGGTGTTGAGGACGGAATGCGCCGCACCCTGATGTCTGCTCAGTCGATCGCACAGGATACGATCGACAAGGCAAAGAAGGAAGCCGAAGACATCGTTGCCGCCGCAAAGACCGAAACCGAGAGCAAGGTACAGGATACCAGAAGCGAAATCGAGCTCGAGGCACGCAAGCTTGAGGCTGCCCGCAAGAGCACGGTCGAGTTTGTTGCGCGTGTTTCGGCGGCATATCAGGCTCAGGCTAAGGCCCTTGTCGAGCTTGCAAAGGCAGAGAAGCTGGTGCAGCCTGCACAGACTCAGGAGAAGACGAAGGTCGATGACAAGACCACAAAAATCGCAAAGCCTGCGGCCGATGAAAAGAATGCAGCTGCTGACAAAGCGGATGCTCCGGCTGAGGACTCCACTCGCAAGTTTGATTTCGGTGAGCTGAAGTTTGGCGCAGACTACGATCCGAAAAAAACGAAATAAGAGCGGCTGCAACAGCCGCTGCAAGTCAAAACTGAAAGGAATGAATACTGCCAATGCAGCAGGATTATAATAATACAATCAATCTGCCAAAAACAGATTTCCCGATGCGTGCGGGTCTTCCCAAGCGCGAGCCGGGTTTCCTGGAAAACTGGGAGCATGCAGATCTGTATCACGAACTGATGAAGAAGAACGAAGGCAAGCCGCTTTTCGTTCTGCATGACGGCCCTCCGTATGCAAACGGAAACCTGCATATGGGTCACGCGCTCAATAAGATCCTCAAGGATTTTATTCTGCGTTCGCGTAATATGATGGGTTATCAGGCGCCGTATATTCCGGGCTGGGATACGCACGGTCTGCCGATCGAACGTCAGGCAATCAAGGCATACGGCATGGACCGCAGCAAGGTTTCCGTTGCTGAGTTCCGCTCCAAGTGCGAAGAGTTTGCACACGATCACGTTAACACGCAGCGCGAGCAGTTCAAGCGTCTGGGCGTTATCGGTGACTGGGATCGTCCGTATCTGACCCTGACTCACGATTACGAGGCGGCTCAGATCGAGATCTTTGGCGAAATGGCAAAGAAGGGCTACATCTACAAGGGTCAGAAGCCGGTTTACTGGTGCCCGCATGATGAGACTGCTCTGGCTGAGGCCGAGATCGAGTATAAGGATATTCCGTGCAAGTCCATTTTCGTCAAGTTCGCAGTAACCGATGACAAGGGCGTGATCACCAAGCTGCTTGGCAGCAAGGACAACGTTTACTTCGTCATCTGGACGACCACGACATGGACGATCCCGGGCAACCTGGCAATTTCCCTTAATCCGTTCTTTGAATATGATTTCGTTAAGGTTCCGTCCGGCGAGATTTATGTCATGGCGAAGGAGCTTGTCGCGTCCGTCATGAAGACCGCAGGCATCTCCGAGTGGGAAGTTCTCGCAACCTGCCTTGGCTCTGATCTGGAAATGATCAAGACAAAGCATCCGCTGTATGACCGCGAGTCGCTCGTTATCGTCGGTGAGCATGTAACGCTCGATGCCGGTACCGGCTGTGTTCATACCGCTCCGGGCTTTGGTGCCGATGACTTTATCGTTTGCCAGAAGTATAAAATTCCGATCATTGTTCCGGTTGACGGCAAGGGCCGTCATACGGCTGAAGCGGGCAAGTATGAGGGCATGTTCGTAGAGGACTCCAATGAGGTTATTCTCAAGGATCTCAATGACTGCGGCGCACTCCTCGCAACCGAGGATATCGTTCACAGCTATCCGCACTGCTGGCGCTGCAAGAACCCGATTATCTTCCGTACCACGGAGCAGTGGTTCTGCTCGGTTGACGCTCTCAAGGACGATGCTGTCAATGCCTGCGAGGATATCAAATGGATCCCGGGCTGGGGTCAGGAACGAATGACTTCCATGATCCGCGAACGTTCGGACTGGTGCATTTCCCGCCAGCGTGTCTGGGGTGTTCCGATTCCGATTTTTACCTGCAAGAAGTGCGGAAAGCCGCTTGTTAACGAGCAGACCATCAAGGCAGTTGCTGACCTGTTCCGCGAGAAGGGTTCCAACGCATGGTTCGATATGTCCGCTGCTGAGATCCTGCCGGAAGGCATCAAGTGCGAGTGCGGCTGCGCCGATTTCGACAAGGAAACCGATACCATGGACGTATGGTTCGACTCCGGTTCGTCCTGGCGCGCTGTCATTGAAAATCGCGAGGGTCAAAAGACTCCGGTCGACGTATATCTGGAAGGCAATGACCAGTATCGCGGCTGGTTCCAGTCCTCTATGCTGACCTCTATCGCAACGCAGGGCAAGGCGCCGTATAAGACGGTCATTACGCATGGCATGATCGTTGATGAGGAGCGCCAGAAGATGTCCAAGTCGCTCGGCAACGGCATTGCCCCGGAGGACATTCTCAAGCAGTACGGCGCTGATGTTATGCGCCTGTGGGTCGCCTCTTCGGACTACCGTCAGGATATGCGTATCTCCAAGGATATGCTCAAGCATCTCTCTCAGAACTATCTGAAGATCCGCAACACGGCCCGCTATATTCTGGGCAACCTCGCTGATTTCGATCCCAAGACCGATGCAGTCGCTTATGCTGACCTGACCGATCTGGACAAGTGGGCGCTGATGAAGCTGAATGAACTGACCGCAAAGGTACGCGAGGGTTACGACAGCTACGAGTTCCACACCGTTTTCCACGCAATTCACAACTTCTGCGTCGTTGATATGTCGAACTTCTATCTCGACGTTATCAAGGACCGTCTGTACTGCGACGAGACGGCAGGTGCAAGCCGCCGTGCTGCTCAGACCACGATCTATCGTATCCTGAGCGCTCTGGTTCGCATGCTCTCTCCGATCCTCTGCTTCACCGCAGATGAGATCTGGCAGGCTATGCCGCATGCAACAGAGGACGATGTACGCAACGTTGCATATAATGAGATGCCGCAGGCTGATGATGCGTTTGCATTTGATGAGGCGGAGACGGAAAAGTGGAATAAGCTGATCGCGTTCCGCGATGATGTGAACAAGGCGCTGGAAGGTGCTCGCAACGCCAAGACGATCGGCAAGCCGCTTGAGGCTCATGTAACCGTTTATACGGATGCTGATACTGCTGCATTCATGAACGGCTGCGGCCAGGATCTGGCTGACCTGTGCATCGTTTCTGAAATGGATGTTGTTGCAGGCGAAGGCGAAGGCCTCGCAAGTGAGGAACTGCCGGGCCTGACGATTTCTGTCGTCCGCGCAGCAGGCGAGAAGTGCCTGCGCTGCTGGAAGCAGGCGAAGTCCGTCGGTTCGGATGCTGCTCATCCGGCTCTGTGCGCACGCTGCGCTAAGGTCGTCGGCTGAAACAATAAATAAAAGGGAAGGGGGGGAACAGGTCTTTCTGTTCCCTCCTTTTTAGCTGATAGGAGAGTTTTTCATGCCTTTATATATTGCGGCAATTCTTGTCATGATCGTGGTTGATCAAGTGGTAAAGCACTGGGCGTTTACTGTGCTTCAGCCGCAGCATACTATTCCGCTCATCGAGAACGTTTTTCATCTGACCTATATCGAAAACCGCGGAGCAGCGTTCAGCATGTTTGCGAAATTTGATTCACGTTGGATTTTTGTTGCACTCGCAGCGGTTATTACGCTTGCAATCTGTTACGCACTTTCGAAAAAACTGATGCAGACAGCGCTGGGCAGCTGGTCCCTTGTTCTGATTGCAGCAGGCGCGGTCGGCAATGCCGTTGACCGCGTTGCAAGAGGCTTTGTAGTTGACATGTTTGATTTTCGTCTTATTCATTTCCCCGTGTTTAACGTTGCGGATATCTTTATCTGCGTCGGCGGCGTATTGTTTGTTATTTATTTTATGTTTCAACATAAGGATAAGCCGAATGATAAAAACGAAGCGGTGAACGACAATGAATGAGATGAAGCTAACCGTACCGCATGAGGACGCAGGCAAGCGTATTGACAGCTGGCTGTCCGAGCATATAGACGGCCTGACACGTTCTGCTGTACAAAATCTGCTCTCGGAGCAGGCGGTAAATGCTGATGGAAAATCTGTCAAAAAGAATTACAAGCTCGCTGGCGGAGAGGTTCTTACTGTCATTATGCCGGAGCTGCGTGAGGTTGACCTTGCAGCCGAAGATATTCCGCTGGATATCGTCTATGAGGATGAGGACATCGTTGTGGTGAATAAACCGCGCGGCATGGTCGTGCATCCGGCAGTCGGAAACTGGTCCGGCACGCTTGTGAATGCGCTTATGTTTCACTGCGGTGAAAGCCTTTCCGGCATTAACGGCGAGCATCGTCCCGGCATTGTTCATCGCATCGACAAAGACACCAGCGGACTGCTTGTCGTTGCCAAAAACGACAGCGCTCATCATAGTCTTGCCGCACAGATTGCGGCACATACTGCGTATCGCGGCTATGAAGCGATCGTAGTTGGAAGCCCTCGCGAGGACAGCGGAACGGTTGACAAGCCGATCGCACGACATAAAACCGATCGCAAGCGCATGGCCATTGTTGAGGGCGGAAGAGAAGCAATCACACATTATACTGTGCTGAAACGATACCGTGGCTATACGCATATGGCATTTCAGCTTGAAACCGGGCGTACACATCAAATTCGCGTGCATATGGCCTCGATCGGACATCCGATTATCGGTGATCCTGTGTACGGATTGAAAAAAGACAGGTTTTCCGATATTGGGGGACAATGTCTGCACGCCGCAGAGCTAACGCTAACACACCCGAAAACAGGGGAGCGGATGACGTTTTCAGCAGCGCTGCCTGATTACTTTGTGGAAATTCTGCAAAAGCTGGAGAGAATGCAATGAAAAAATTTGATGGGCTGCTGCTCGGCTGCGATATGGACGGGACACTGCTGGACAGCAGAAAACAGATATCTGCGAAAAACCAAGAGGCAATATGGTATTTTGTCAAAAATGGAGGCAGTTTTTCGCTCGCAACAGGGCGCGCGCCACGAGCGATAGATATATATCGCACACTGTTGCCGTTTAATGCACCATACACTCATTTGAATGGCTCACTGATTATGGATTCCAGCCAAAATATAATGTGGTGTGCCGGAATGCCTCACAAAACGGTGGAGCTGATGGATACCGCTTTGTCAAAATTTTCACAATTGGGCTGCGAAATATTTGAAGGAGAAAAAATTCATGTACGCCGAATGAGTGCAGAAACCGAACATCATATGCGCGTTCTCAATCTCAAATACGATATGGTGTCTGATTGCGAACTGCCAGATACTTCGGGCTGGTGTAAGATCAATTTGACCGGCCCGGAGCTGATCATGGCTGACGTTCGAAAATTCCTGTCGCGTTATGAAAATGAGTTCTGCATCGCGGCAAGTACACCGAATTTTTGGGAGATTACTGCTGCGAATGTTAACAAAGGATCATCTCTTTTGAAAATCGCTGATATGCTTGGGATTAAGCATAAAAATGTATTAGCTATCGGTGACAGTTCGAATGACGATCCGATGCTTCAGGTTGCCGGTGTTTCATTTGTACCAGAAAATGCAGCAAATAGTACAAAAAGTCTTGCAGATGTTGTTGTGCGAGATAATAATTCCCATGCCGTTGCTGCCGCGATCGAGTGGCTGGATACGAATATTAGCGAATAGCTGCCCCTAATTATACAAAACTTTTATTTTGTATAATTACCTATGCAGACGTTTTCGCGGGCGGGCGCAGCCGGTACGCTGCCCTCGCTGCGCTCCAACGTCTGCATAGACCATATGCGGCGCTAATGTATGCAAAATAACAATTTTGTTCAAGTTCACGCTAAATCTGGAACTGTCCGCAGGATTTTATTTCATCGAACATTTTCGTTTTCTTTTTTGTCCATTCTTCCGGAATTTCTGCATCAATTTCGTGAAAATCTGCCCACATTTCCGGTTTTATATCCTTGCCATAGTACAAAATCTGTGCTAAAATATCCTTGTAAGATAGTTCATCAGGTTGAACGTTTTGGGCAGTTGTCGCAAGCAACTGCTCAATTTTTTTACGCATTTTTCGACCCAACATTTTTACATACTCAGGATGCTCATTACAAGCTAAGTACAAAACAAGATCAGTACCTTGCAAATCATCGGGCGGCAAGCCCGAACCGATTTCCCAGCAATCCGGGAATATACGTTGAAAATCCGGCCAAGAACTCATAGAGTAGTCAACGGTAATTTCCAAACGTGTCAAATCCAAATACCGTTTCTGTTCAAGCGCTTTGTTGTACAGCTTACAGTTTCCGTGGGATGATCGAACGCCCAGATACTCGGTTTTATTTTCCGCACTATATTCCAGCAATCCATATTTCCGCTGATCTTTCACAAGCCGCAGCCGCGATCGAGCAACAGGCAAATCAATCGCAACATCGAACCGCTTAAAGTCCACATACTTTGCAGCAGCTATCAACTCATTGTACAGAGCCGAAAACCAGGGACACCTCCCTACCTTCGCCGGATTAAATTCAAGCTTCACAGTTTCCCAGTAAGCAGAAGGAGCCTTGCCATAAACGCCAACACCCATAAAGAACGTATCGCCGGTACTCGCCTGCAATGTGTAGTTCTGCGAACACACCGAAGGACTATGACCAATCCAGAATTTCTGAACCGAACAGAGAGCATCAGAACCGCCGTTCCAGACATGGACAATTCTGTCAACAGCAGCAGATTTAACCCTCAAATATACGATACAGGCCAACGCACGAAGCTGCATCCGGCCGGAAAGACTCCACCAGGAAGCCGCCATTGCACAACTGCTCCAAGATGTCCCATAGTGTTAACATTTAACGTTCCCCTTTCTGTCATTAGAGCGCGTATATCAAACGTGCCCGGCGCTATCCCCTGCCCGCACGCCTGCCGTTACGCCGCCGTAGAACGTGCTGTGCGGTTTGTAGGCAATCCGCCGTATCGGCTCTTGCCTTTCATCCTTGTGAGCGTTACGCGCCGTCTACGGCCGTTTGCGCGTTCTCGCACGAAGACGGAGGCGCAACGCCGGGACGGGTCCCACCGCTTCGCGGTTCCCCCTGTCCGGCGCTGCTGTCCGTCATCGTATCAAACAGCGCGTACGAGTCGTAAAGGGCGGCTATGCGCTTGTGGTACCAGATCACCTGGCTGCCCAGCTTCATGCGCTGCCCATACCACTTTTCAACGGCCAGAAAGGACGTAGGCAGGAAGAAGAAAAAGCCGTTGTTCATCTTGATATGCTTCACATTATATTCAATCAGAGATCGTATCTGCTTATCCAGCATCATTGAGTATCCGGACTGCTGCAATAACCGAAGAATCAAAGTAAAGCAAAAGGGCCTGCCGCCTGCAATTCACAGACAACAAGCCCTTTTAACAGCCTGAACAATTTCTACATTAAATTTCGGTATAACTTTTTTTGGGGGGTACTTCAGTTTCGTTACGCTCTTATCTAGTGTAAGCGGTGAATTGGGTTTGTTTCGGCAAAGAAAAAAGCACTTCAAACGAAGTGCTTTTATGGTGGAAGGTGGTGGATTCGAACCACCGAAGTCATAGACGACAGATTTACAGTCTGTTCCCTTTGGCCACTCGGGAAACCTTCCATATATTATTGTTGTCATCTAACATGTATCAGCGACTTAATTATAATACCATAGTATTGAGTAAATGTCAACAGAAATATATAAGAATTTTAATTAAGTATAATCGCAAGACATGGCGTAACAGCAATCCTTGATAAATGATGCGGCTGGCTCTGAACAGGCCGTGCCAGCCGCAAATACAACCCCAATCCGGTCACATATCTGTTTCTGATGGCAGGACGGCAGTATCAGCTGATATTATTCAATTCTGAGTTTCTCGATTACGGTTTCGTCGGGCGTTACATAAGCAGTTTGGTAAACATGATAAATTACCATGCCTGGTTTCGCACCTGCCGGCTTTTTAACCTGGCGAACCTGCGTATAATCGACTGGTACCATAGAGGACAAACGAGCCTTGGAATGGTAAGCTGCAATCATAGCTGCTTCCGTCATAGCCTGCTCCGTCGGTTCCCTGCCGTCTGTTACAAGTATGACATGAGACCCGTGTATCTTTTGCGTGTGGAACCAGATATCACTCTTGAACGCAATTTTAAGGGTAAGAAGATCGTTTTGAAGGTTATTTTTACCTGCGAAAATATCAAAACCATCGGTTGTCCGATAATGGAACGGCTTTGCCTGTACCGGCTTTTGCCGGCCTTTTTTATTTCGTGTTTGTTTCGCAGAAAGAACACCGGACAGCGTCAGTTCCTCGCGAAGCTGCGCCAGATCACGTTCGGTTTCTGCCTCACCCAGCTGAACGAGTACGCTTTCAAGATAATCAAGCTCGATACTTCCCTGTCTGATCTGTTCGGTCAATACCTCTTCCGCAGTTTTGGACTTGGTATAGAGTTTGAAATATTTCTGCGCGTTCTGCTGAGGCGTCAGCCGAACATCAAGAGATATTTCTACTTCCGGACAGTCTTTATTGTAATAGTCGATAACCTTTGCCTTGTTCATGCCTTTTTCGAGCTGATAAAGGTTTGCTGTAATCAGTTCACCCGTACGTTTGTATTTTTCACGGTCATGGGCGCCGGCTAGCTCTTTCTTCTGTGCGGAAAGCTTACGGGCGAGCCGGTCGCGCGCATTGACTACCGCCTTGTGAAGATCGGACGAGCGGCGCGTCATGCGCTCTACCCTTCCCTTTTTCTCAAAAAATGCAGCGAGGAGAGACGAAAAGCTCTCATACTGCGTCACATTCATGAGGCCTTCATACTGTGTGACCGGCAGAAATGTGAAATCAAAGACAGCGCTGTCCTCGCTTTTTGTCAGAAGAAACGGCTTCCATCTTTTTTCCTCAATATAGGCGAGAAAATCATCATATACCTTTGCAAGGCGATTTCTCTCTTCGTCACTCAGCGTGCCGAGCGGTTTTGCAGTATCGCCTGTTGCACGGAAGGCAAGCTCGCGGCAGAGCAGCGGAGAAAATCCGAGCAGCGTATTCAGCAGAAAGCGGTCGAGCGTCTGCTCACCATCCGCCTGTGCGGCAGCGGCCGCAAGTCCAACACCGGAAACGGCAAATGGATCGTGCTTGTCCTGTGCGGGCGGCATACGGTAAAACAGGCCGGGCAGCACCTGTCGCTTTCCGGACAGGTCACCGTCCACGCGGCGCATTGCGTCGATAATACGATTATCCTCGCCGCATAGAACAACGTTGGAATGCTTGCCCATCAATTCACAGATCAGATGTTTTTTGCAGGCAACACCCATTTCATCTGTTGTATCGAGCTCGATGCTCAGCATTCGTTCGACCGCAGGCTGCGTTACTGCGGCGATTTTTGCTCCCTGCACATGCTTGCGCAGCAACATGCAGAACATCGGCGGAACGGCAGGATTTTCACGTGCGGTCTCGATAAAGTGCACACGCGGCGTTCCGGCTGCAATAGAGACTAAAAGACGGCGCGCACCGCCTTGTCCGCGTGTCTGAATAACGATTTCATCGCGATCGGGCTGATATACTTTCTCTATACGACAGCCGGTCAGTACGGTATTGAGTTCGTTGGTTACTGCTCCGAGGCAGATTGCGTCTAATGGCATTTTTATCTTCCTTAAACAAATTGAATACAGTCAGCATGACGTTCGGAAACGACAGAAGTCAGCTGAGGAAAGGCTTCGCTGATTTTGTCGGCGAACACTGCCGCAACCGGATTTTCCGTCGGAAAGTGTCCGGCGTCAACGAGCGTCAGACCGAGTGACTGTGCACGCTGCATCAGATCATACGAGCAGTCACCAATTACAAAAGCGTCGGCCCCCTTTGCGATCGCACTGTCCATCATCTTGCCGCAGGCGCCGCCGCCGACTGCTACGCGGTGAATCGGTTTTCCCGCGTCACAGAAGCGGACACCGCCGGCGCGCAGGCATTCCTTAACGTAGAGCGCAAATTCATGCGGCTGCATTTCACGCGGCAGATCGCCTGTTCGGCCGAGCATACCGTTCTCCCCTGCTTCCATGTTCACGACATTTGTCAGGAAAAGTGCGGAGGCCAAGGCGTCGTTCACGCCGCCGAACGCGCAGTCCGCGTTCGTATGCATGCAGATGATCGAAATATCATGGCGGATGGCGAGGCGCAGGATTCGGCCGGTCGCGTCATCGCTCGTAACACGACTGACCGATGTGAAGATCGCCGGATGATGCGCAACGACAAGCTGTGCACCGCGGTCGATCGCCTCCTGTACGACAGTCTCGGTTGCGTCGAGTGCGCAGAGCACACTCGTGACTTCGGATCTCCGGTCGCCGCACAGCAGACCTACATTATCCCAGCTTTCAGCAAGCTCCGGAGGTGCAAAGCCCTCCAGAAAATCAAGTACATCAGATACAGTTATCATTTCAATCCCTCCAGTGCAGCGGTCAGCTCGCGGACAAGCGCCTGCTGACTGCGAAGCTTCGCGATATCTGTGTTTTCGCTCCGCTCCATTCCGTTTAATGCGCGAGTTTCCCGCTCGATCAGATGGCGCAGATAAGCTCCGGCATCCGGCGCGGCGAGCAGCGCGGGAGAAACTGCGCATTTTTCACGCGGATACAGGCATTCTTTCGCGCCGCCGCGTACAGACAGGATGACATAATGCCGCCGATCCTCTCTGCACAGTGTTTCCCGCTCGATTGCATAGCCATGCGCCCACAGCCATTGGCGAAGCTCATATATCATGGTCATTGGCTGAAGCAGCAGCAGGTGATCTCCGTCGGCCGTCCATGGAGCATTCTGCAATATCTCAGCAATCGTCTGACCACCCATGCCCGCGATCGTTACCGTGTCACATTCTTCGGGAGAAATACCATCCAGACCGGCAGCGAGCCGCAGCGGCAGGATGACGCCATGCTCCTCGGCGTTTCGCGCCGCATGATCGAGAGGGCCTTCGCGCAGATCTGAACCGATCGCATGCGCGATACGCCCTTCTATCAGCAGGGTGATCGGGAGCTTGCCGTGATCAGTTCCAACATCGGCAAGCTGCGCGCCCTGCGGCACGAGTGCTGCAATACAGGCAAGGCGCGGTGTTAAAATCATACTTTCCATAACCTAAAAAAAGAGAGCCGGCAGAATACACCGCCGACTCGTGTCTTTCCTCTTACTCACCAATGAAGGCGTTGAGTTTGGCAACCAGCTCGTCTGCATTCGTACCGTGTACCATGCAAGCCTCTTCAATGCTTTCGCCCTGAGATGCCGGGCAGCCCAGACAGTGCATGCCGATTTCCATGAAGAACTTTGCGGTCTCGATGTTGAGGTTGAGAACCTCGCCGATCGTGGTCTTTTTCGTAATAGCCATGAGATAAACCTCCTGTTGTTTGAGAGATATGGAAGTACGGCGCTTACCGTATTCCTATCATTTTTATTGTTTTCTAATGATTACAGTATACCGCATTTTTGCGCAGACTGCAACTGAAAAAATCAAATTGCCTGATCAATTACGTTATTTCGCAAACATGCGCTGCTGCACCTGCTCAAGATGCGAACGAAGCGCCTGCTCTGCGAGGTCAAAGCGACCGTCGCGCAGATAATCGAGCACGACGGTATGCTCCTGCACAGCTTCCTCTGCATGGAACGACAGCGAACCGGAAAGCGTATGAAAGCGCCGGATGGTTTCGTTGCTTTTGATTACCAGATCTGTGAGAAAGCTGTTTCCGGTCAGCTGTGCGAGAGAGACGTGAAACAGCGCATCCTGATCGAGAAAAGCCTCACTGTCTCCGCTCCGCAAGGCATTCAGCTGCTTTTCGCCGCAAAGATACAGGCGGTCGAGGTGTTTGGCTGTAATGCCGCCGTTCTGCGCCAGCAGGTGGATGGCAAGCGGCTCCAGCTGTATGCGCACGACAGAGATATCGCGTACATCCCGTTCCGTTACCTCGGCTACGACCATGTTTTTTCCGTTCTGCATCACGATCTCCTCATGCTGCAGACGCTGCAGCGCTGCACGGAGCGGTGTGCGGCTGATGCCGAGCTGTGAGGCGAGGTTTTCCTCCGCCAGAACGGTGCCGGGAGTTAATTCATTACTCATAATCGCGCTTTTAATTGCGCTGTACGCCTTATCCGTCAGAGATGGATCCTTTTTTAAGTTTTTCAGTGCCATGCTGTTTCACCTGCCGTAGTTTGTCTATGCACACAGTATACATTTCTGCAAGCATTTTGTCAATTACAGTAAGATTAAACTGGTTAGAAGCGCAAGCATTGGGATCGTAAAAACAGATAAAATGCTTGTCATGAAAATAATACGTGAGCCGTAGACCGAGTCCATACCCAGAGATGCGGTCATGAGCACGCTGCTCGCAGCGGACGGGCAGGATGCACAGAGCATGACAACAGTCCCAATGGAGCCACCCGCGCTCCCCCATCGCGAGACATGCAGTATGTAGAGGACCGCGAAATAGCATAGCGGAAAGCGGCAGAAATACAGCACGCAGCCTGCGATCGTGCCGAGAACGCCGGCATTGCACAGTGCGCCCCGCATGGTTATTCCCTTTCGACCAAGCAGAAGAGCACGCCCCTGTGTCCAGAGGGATAGATTGAACATACCGACAAATGCACTGCCGTAAAAAACGCCGATTTCTCCAAACACCGCAGAAATGAGCGGAAACGCCATGAAGCCGCAGTTCGAGTACATCGCACTCATGCGCGCAACGGCACATTTCCCCTTGTCGCCGCAGCGAATGGCGAGCTTCGCAATACCTGCCGCCAGCAGATGGAATACAATGCCGAGCAGACCGGACAGCAGAAGATTGTGCGCTTCGGCCGCATTATAGTCCCGGCTGAATGCATCGATCAGAAGCGCCGGTGTTACGAACCACAAAAGAAATCTGCTGAGCGCCTGCGCAACTTCATCTGAAAACCATTTGAGACGCGCACAAGCTATTCCGACAGCGATCAGGAGCATCATCAGTATGACCTGATGCAGCGTTAATACCGCGGCCTCCATCAGCAGTTTTCGGCAGATATAAGACAGCCTGCCGCCTCCGTGCGATACATCATATAAGTTCCCTCTTTCACAAGAATTAGTATACTGTATACAGCGTAACTCGTACGCCATGGAATTGTCAACCTTTTCTTTTGAATGATGTTTTCCCCCATTTATTGAAATATTTTCGCCCTCTCCGATGCTTTTTTAAGCGTTACGCGCCGATTTTGTTCACATATCACAAGAGGATGCCATGTATCCTTCGAGCAGAACGGTAATAAAGCCGAAATTGCATTTGCCCTGTTGACAGATGACGGAGTGAGCGCTATAATAAGCCCATCAAACAACGACAAGGACGTCCGGATGGAAAACGTTCTTGTCGTTTTCTTTTTACCGGGCATTCCAGAGGAGGGACAAACATGAAAACGGCAAACCGTTCTTCGAATAAGCGAGAATCGAGTTACGGCATCACCGGACGGGCTTTTAATGCTGAGATCGATCCGCTGATTGCGGTGATTGATCTTCGCAAGCGTTTTAAGTCGCTTGAGGTCTTAAAGGGCATCGATCTTTATATCAAGCAAGGTTCGGTTACCGTGCTGATCGGGCCTTCCGGCTCGGGCAAGAGCACGCTCCTGCGCTGCATCAATCAGCTTGAAACCATCCAGGGCGGCGATATTCAGTTCGAAGGTCACAGCATTGCTCGCGGTCCGGTTGACATCAATAAGGTACGGCAGCGTATCGGCATGGTCTTTCAGCATTTCAATCTGTTTCCCCATCTGACCGTGCTCGAAAACATCACGCTCGGACCGCGCAAACTGCGCAAGATGCCGACCGCTGAGGCGAATGCACTTGCGGAAAAACTCCTCAAGCAGGTGGGCCTGTCCGATAAACGCGATGCCTACCCCAGTCAGCTTTCCGGCGGTCAGAAGCAGCGCATCGCGATTGCACGCACGCTTGCAATGGAGCCGGATGTCATTCTTTTCGACGAGCCGACTTCGGCGCTCGATCCTGAAATGGTCGGCGAGGTGCTTGAGGTCATGAAGGATCTTGCAAAGGATGGCATGACGATGATTATCGTTACGCATGAGATGGGCTTTGCACGCGAGGTCGCGAGCAAGGTCGTATTCATGGCAGACGGTGTTATTCAGGAATCCGGAACGCCGGAAATGCTGTTCGAGCATCCGCAGAGCGAGCGCCTGGTGAATTTTCTTGGCAAGGTATTAAAGTAATTTCGCAGTTTCTGTTGTATACAGTGTCCGGTACTCAAAAAAACAGGCGCTGTGAGGAGGGGAAATAAATATGGATTTTAACGCTTGGCTTGCGGATATGACCGGTTTCCTGTCGAGATACTCCGCATTGTTTATCGGCGGTCTGCGCAATACGCTGATTCTCTCGGCGATTGCAGGCGTGCTGAGTATTCTGGTTGGCGGCGGCCTGTGCTTCCTTCGCATGAGCAGGATCGCACCGCTTCGCTGGATCGCAAATATATGGATCGAATTTGTGCGAGGTACGCCGGTTCTGGTACAGATCATGCTCGTGTATTACGGCCTGCCGATGATCGGCATTGAGCCTCCGGTTCCGGCCTTTCTCGGCAGCGCAGGCAATCGTGTTATGTACGGCATTATTGCACTGACGATCAATTCCGGCGGTTATATCTGCGAGATCATCCGTTCCGGCATTGAGTCGGTCGATCCCGGACAGATGGAGGCCGCGCGCTCGATTGGTTTCAGCCCGGTTCGTTCGATGATGATGATCGTTGTGCCGCAGGCAGTAAAGAACATTCTCCCGAACTTCGGCAACGAATTTGCAAACCTTATCAAAGCATCCTCGCAGGCCATGGTCATTGGTGTTGCAGAGCTGATGTTTACCTTTAATACCATCAGTTCGACCGGCCGTGTATTCACTCCGCTTATTGTAATTGCATTCCTGTACTTTGTGATGACGTTTACCGTTGGACGCGGCGTACATGCAATGGAAAAACACTTCAAAAAAGCGGATCGGTAAATCAATTCAATTTGTTATCATTATATTTAATGATAGAAACGTACTCTCAGCCGTTTCACATTCAAAAGGAGGACACTCATATGAAAACCACCGTAAAACGCACGCTTTCCCTGCTGCTGGCTGCTGCAAGCATGGCCTCTGTCCTGACGGCCTGCGGCAGCAAGGATAGCGCCGCAGCCGATACTTCCGCAGATACGCAGGCAGCCTCTGCATCGGCTGATGCTTCCGATCTTGGCCCGGTACTGACCCATATCAAGGAGTCCGGCGAAATGGTAATTGCGACGGCTTCCGGCTATATGCCGTATGAGTTCGTTGATATTTCGAGCGCAAATCAGGATGTAATCGGCGTTGATATGGCGCTCGGCGACAAGATCATCGAGAAGCTAAGCGACAAGCTCGGTGTCGAGGTGAAGAAGAAGGTCGAGGATACCACCTTTACCGCAAACCTTGCAGCGGTTGCTGCCGATCAGGTTGATATTATGCTCGCAGGCATGTCCCCCACTGAGGAACGCAAGCAGAATATGGACTTCTCCGATGTTTATCTGAAGGCCGAGCAGCGCATCATGGTTCGCAAGGCGGATGCCGACAGCTATAAGGACATTGACTCCTTCAACGGCAAGACCATTGCCGTACAGAAGAACACTACGCAGGAAAAGATTGCGCAAGGGTCCATGCCGGGTGTCAGCGTAACTTCGATGGAAAAAATCCCGCTCGCCGTTCTCGAGCTGACCACCAATAAGGCAGACGGCGTTGTTATCGAGTCTACTGTTGCACAGCCGTACCTTATCGCAAATCCGGATCTGGTTCTGTGTGACGCGGAGTTTCCTGAGGACGTTCGCTACAAGGATACCGCTATTGCAGTCCCGAAGGGCAACGAGGACTTCCTTGAGCTCATCAACGAAACCATCAAGGAGTGCCAGGATGCCGGCCTGATCGATCAGTGGATTGATGAATACAGCTCTATTGCAGCGGATCAGAATGCAGGCTGATGACATGCTTGAAGGAGGGCTTCCCCTCGCGGGAAGCCTTTCTTCAAAGCAGTATTGTATACCGTACACATTGGAAGGATGATGAAATCAATGGATCTGTTTGATGAGATCAAAACGCTGACCAAAAAGCTGGTATCCATTCCCAGCATGAATGCGACATCCGGTGAACGAGATATTGCAGATGCGATTGAAGCATATCTGCGCGACATTCCTTATTTCAAGGCACATCCAGAGCTGGTTATCACACAGGATTTGAAGGAGGACCCGATGCACCGCCGCAACGTTATGGCGCTGCTCAAGGGCGGCGACGGGACTGAGCGGGACACGATCATGCTGCACGGTCACATTGACACAGTGGATGTGGATGATTTCGGCAGGTACAAGCCGTATGCGTTCGATTGTGACAAGCTTGCAGAGGTGTTTCGTGATGCGGAGCTGCCCGAGGATGCGCGGCGTGATCTGGAGAGCGGCGATTATCTGTTTGGACGCGGTGCCTGTGACATGAAGGGCGGCGATGCTGTATTTCTCGTGCTGGCGAAGCATCTCGCGGAACAGGCGGAGAAATTACACGGCAATCTGCTGCTGTCGTTTAATCCGGTCGAAGAGACGCTGCACCGAGGCATCATCGAGGAACTTCCCCTGCTGCGTAAATTGCAGGAACAGCACAATCTGACATTCAGGCTGGCGATCAATAATGACTTCATCTGCCCGATGTACGCAGGCGATACAACTCGTTATGTCTATACCGGCGCAGTCGGCAAGCTACTCCCGATGTTTTACATTATTGGGCGCGAGACACATGTCGCTCAGTGCTTTGAGGGCTTCTCCCCTGACCTGACCGCTGCTGAACTGACACGCATCATCGATCGCAATCCGGATTTCTGCGACGGCTATAACGGAGAATATACTCTGCCGCCTACCGTGCTTAAAATGCAGGATCTCAAGCCGCGATATAATGTACAGACACCGCACACAGCTGCTGTTTATTTTAACTACTTTGTTCACAATCGTCAGCTGACCGAGATTATGGCTCAGCTCAAGGATACAGCGCGTACCGCACTGAACAACGTGATGCAGGCGGCGGATGAACGTTACCGCACCTACTGTGAAATCTCCGGCAATCGCTACTCCTCTCTGATCGAGAAAACGCAGGTCATTGACTATCGTGAACTGTACCTGCGCGCAAAGGAAACCTGTGACGGTGATCTGGATGCTTATATCGACAGCGTTACCGATGCTTCCATTTCTGCCGGCGACGATATGCGCATCACCTCGCTTCGTATCGTACAGGCACTTTCTGATCTGTGCGGAATTAAAACGCCGACAGTCGTTGTGTTCTTTGCAACGCCGTTCTGCCCGCATAACACGCTGAAGAAGGAAAATGCCGACGAGGCCCGGGTAATCAGCGATCTGGAAAAAATCGCATCTGCATTCTCTGCGGAGAGCGGCGAGGTTATGAAACTTCAGCAGTTTTTCCCGAGCCTTACCGACTCGAGCTATCTGAAGATTGACGATGATGATGACTCGGTCGCCATGCTGAAGAACTGCTTCCCAGGCTACGAAAAGCTCTACCCGGTGCCGCTCGAAACGGCGAAGGCGCTCAATATTCCTGCTGTAAACTACGGCGTGTGGGGCAAGGACTGCCATAAGTGGACCGAGCGTATTTATATGCCGTATTCCTTTGGCAAACTTCCGGATTTTATTGTGAAAACCATACATTACTACTTTGATTGAGGAGGAAATTATCATGTCTGATCTATATGAACGTTCTGCTGCTGTTATGCCGCCCTTTGCGCTGCACAAGATGCCGTTCGGTATCGATCATGCCTCCGGCAGCTACCTGTATACGGATGACGGCCGCAAAATTCTGGATTTTGGCAGCGGCATCGCAGTAAACAACCTCGGCCATAATTATCCGACTGTTGTCAAGGCGGCGCACGAGCAGCTTGATAAGATGGTGCACTGCTGCCACAATCTGTTCCACTATGAGAAGGAGACTGCTCTTGCGGAGCGCATTGTCGGTCTGATGGGCGGCGGCTACAAGGTTTACTTCTCCAACTCCGGTGCAGAAGCCGTCGAGGGCGCGGTCAAGCTGGCCAAGTATGCAACCGAGCGTCCGGCAATCATTGCATTCAAGGGTTCCTTCCATGGGCGCACGATGATGTGCACCTCTCTCACAGCCTCCAATTCTGCGTACCGCAAGCATTACGAAGGTCTTGTCCCCTCCATTTATTTTGCCGAATACCCCAAGCTGTTCGGCACTCCGTACAAGATGGAAGACGGCAAATGCCCGAAGCAGTACTTCACTCAGTTTGATGATATTTTCAAGCGTCTGGTCGACCCGTATTCGGTTGCGGCGATTTTGATGGAGCCGGTACAGGGCGAGGGCGGCTACGTTGTACCGCCGCGCGAATGGGTACAGTACGTGCGTGAAATCTGTGACAAATACGGCATCATGTTGATTTTTGACGAGGTCCAGACCGGATTCGGGCGTACCGGCAATATGTTCGCATGGCAGACGCACGGCGTCAAGCCGGATATTATGTCCTGCGCCAAGGGCATTGCTAATGGTCTGCCGCTGTCGGCGGTCGTCGGAAAGGCGGAGATCATGGACAAATGGACTGCCGGCGCGCACGGCGGCACGTTTGGCGCAAACCCGGTTTCCTGTGCCGCTGCGCTTGCTACGATTGACGTGCTCGAGGGCGGCGCGATCGAAAATGGCCGCCGCATGGGCGAGTATTTCATCGGCGAACTGAAAAAGCTGCAGGCAAAGTACCCTGTGATCGGTGATGTGCGCGGTCTTGGCCTGATGATCGGCATGGAAATGGTTTATCCGGACGGCTCTCCGAACCGCGAAATGACTGCACGAATTGTCTCGCTTGCGCTTGAACATGACCTGTATCTTCTCTCCTGCGGCTGCGACAAAAACGTTGTTCGCTTCATTGCGCCGCTGACTGTTTCGAAGGAGGAAATCGACACGGCCCTTTCGGTTCTCGGCAAGGTATTTGATCAGATTGCAGACGAGGCATAAAATGAAAATCGTTATCGCAGATTATCCGGATGTATTGGGTCGGGAACTGGAAAAGGAATACACCTTTCTGCGCGAGGTTATTCCGGATGCAGCCATTGTTACACATCCCTATACCGATCCTGAGGCATTTTACCGTGAAATGCAGGATGCGGATGGCCTGCTCACTGCATTTATTCCTCTGGACAAGACAGCGCTCGATCACATGCCCGCCCTCAAGGCGATTTCCATTAACGCAACCGGCTATAACTTCGTCGATCTGGAGGAGACCCGCCGACGCGACATCCCGGTATGCGCAATCGGAGAATACTGCACACAGGAGGTCGCTGACCATACTATGGCGCTCATGCTTGCGCTGGACCGCAGGCTTAAACCCTACATCCGTACCGTTGACAGTGAGCACTGCTGGAAGTATTATATGGCCTCCAAACCGATGGGGTTAAATGGCAGTACGCTTGGATTGTTCGGATTCGGTAAAATCGGCCGCGCAGTTGCCCGGAGAGCGCGGGGATTCGGGATGCGCGTGCTTGCGGTCGATCGAGGCATTACAGCGCATGAGCTGCCATAATCTTACCGATTGCCTGACCGGAAATCGTGCACATGCTTTCAAAATTATCAACGGCGTCAGCATATGACAGTGCGAAAAATACAAGCCACAGGTGAATACCCGTGGCTTGTATTTTTTCGCAGCTATGCAGTCTGGCGCACATTTTCACCGATGATAATCTCGGAAGATCCTTTCTGAACAACCGATCCGCGAAGTTCTCCGCCGGTCATGGTGATCTTTGCCTTTGAAAAAGCGCGTATTGCGACGGGACCTTCAAATATACCGTCTTCGATACAGATCGTTCCGCCCATTGCGGCAAGTGCAGCTGACTCAGCAGTGCCGGTAAATGTGCCGCCGGTTATGGTCATCTCTCCGCTTTGCTGGTACAATGCGCAACTGCTGCTAGCACTGTCAGATATGGACAGAGCACCGCCTTCGATGCGTATGGTGCCGCCTTGATTATAAATAATAGAGACGGAGCTTTGAATTTCGCCGCTCCCCTCGCTGTCCTTTACCGTCAACGAAACGCCCTCCGGGACACACAGGGAGATTGCTGACAAATCGAGTGTCTGTCCGTTCAAATCAAGGGTTACATCCTTTTCGAGTTCGATATTATTGCTATTGTCTGTTATTGTAACCGGAGCGGTCAAACGGACTTCGCCGCCTCTTTGAATCTGCTCGATGAAAATATCGGCGGATTCATCTGTCGGACGAGGGTTATCCTTGCCCGGTTCTTTTTCCGGATCCTTGATGTCTGGTTCTGTCTCCTTTTCCGGGAAGTTAAATCCATCATCGCGCGCCGAACAGTAGAGCGTGAACATATCACCAGATTTCAAAACCTGTGTACGGATTACTTCAATTCTCTGACCGTCAAGGTCGAGGTCAGTCCTGCACGTCAGCTGATCCTGTTCGGCCTCGAGAGGCAGATATTGATCATTCGTGAGCAAAAAGTAACAGGATTCTGCATCAGGATTACTGCTGATGTGGATAGACAGCCTTCCGGATTCCAAGTGTTCCGCACCTGTTATCTCGATTGGCGGCAAAGAACTGGACACATTCAAAATCTGATTGCTGTGCGCAAGAACAGTTTCCTTATCGTCTGCTGGTCGCAGCAGCGCAGCGGATGTGTAATACGCATTTGGCTGAGAGAGCAGCCGTTCCGTCAAGGCTAAGCCGTCTTTCAGTTCGATTCTGAGATCGTCTGCGGCTTCTGCGCTGTTGAGCATCAGAACACATTCATCGATATTATCGATATCGGTCTGAAGTATCAGCATATGGTTTTCATCAACAACATACGAAAACTCATGATTTTCTGGAAAAGCATCCGTACAGTTGCTCCATGCCGTTCTCTCAATGGTCAGAGCAGCTCTGTTCGTGCTTGCAGACGAAACAAAGCTCAACAGCTGATACTGCGCCTCCCTGAGTGCATCGAGATCGCAGTTCAGGTCGACATAGGCGTTGCCATCAGCATCGGGTACAAAGGTGTGCTGTTCTATTGGATTGGTCATGATATCCAGACGACAGGTTCGTCCGCTCACCGCATTCCGAACGGTTGCTCGGACGGTACCTTGATATTGCCTGAAGCAAACGCCGATATCATTCATCGGAGCTGTATTGATATCAAACGAAATCTCCTGTTCTGCTTCGGTGATCAGCTGACGATTAACGTACATTTTAATTCGAGCAGCGGTATAATGTGCGCGATCCGCGCTGGTCCAGAGAAGTGAACATCGGCGGGAGTACAGCAAGGAGTTGATCGTTTTCCAGCTTCCGTCTTCCTGTTTCATCTCCACGGAGAAATAAGCGCCGGCAGAGCCGGAGCCGCCATAGGCTGCATCCCAGGCGAGAAACAAAGCGCCGTTTTCGTTTGAAAAATGAATGTTGCTGATCGAAAAAACGGGTTTCTCCTCGCTTTCATCGGGAGAAAGCTCCGGAATCGATTCCGTTCGGGTCTGCGCGCAGTTCAGACAGGTAAACTGCTTTACGCCTTCATGCTTAACTGCTGGAGGATCAATGATACAGCCGTTATCCCAGCGATGACCCGTAGCTGCGATTTCACTTAATAAAACGTAACCGCATTGGATGCACTTTACGCTCAGCGCACCGGCCTGCGTACAGGTTGCGGGCTGTGTCGTTATTTGATTGGAGTAAATATGGATATGCTTTGCGGGCAAAACGTCTTTCTGCTCAATCCGGGGGAGAACTGTCTGATCTGCCGCAACAAAGACCGTGTTCCCCTCCCCATGAAGAATGATTTTATTGGAAGTATTGAGAACTGTCTGCTCGATTTCTGTATCGTCGACAATCGTCAGGTGAATATCATCAGATGTTTTAGAGAAAATTTCCACCTTCGGCAGTCGGCCACGCATTAAGGTTACATCAGAATATGCCGAAACATGTGCAACCGAGCCGCTCACATCGAATGCAGTCAGCCGATTGATTTCTGCTTCGGAGATCCATGTATTCGGTGCAACCGTTACTGCGACAGCATTTCCGCTGCCAGCAGGCGTATAGAGCTTCTTGACGCTCCCCTCCTGCAAATAAAGGCTGCCGCGTGCAGTAACTGTGTCATACTCTCCGTGCAGCTTCGCATTTCCGTTTATTTCAATACGACCGATCCGGCCTTCGTCCAGAATCACCTCTGCCTGAGTCCCTGCGGGTACACAGACGCTCGGAAAATCACCCTTTTCGAGCGTCAATCTGCCGCCGGCATAAAGGCTGTCTATTACCGTATTTTCGTTGATGATCTGCACTGACGAATGCGTTTGCAGCTGCTTGACATGGCCGGCGCTGAGATGAAGGGAGGCTTCCTGATCTGTGTCGGCAATCGTCAGACTTCCGATCACGGTTGCTGCCCCCTGTATCGTGAGATCGCTGCGCGATTGTACCTTCTGTATTACGGAATCAGCATCTGCGGCTTCGATAATAGCAGGATTTGCGGTTGTAATCATGGAAATCGGCGTGTTGGATAAGCAGAGGCGGGGCGGCTCGCCGCCGCTTTTCTCCATCCGCACCTTGCCCTTCACTGTACAGTTTACGAGATGGATCGAATTTGATCCGCCTCCCTGAATAAGAAGATCATCATTGATGGTAATATTTCTGAGCGTGACCTCTCCGTCGCCGAGGCCGCTTTCGATCGTAACATAGCTGTAAACACCGCCGTCTATGTCTCGCGTCTCTGAGACATTCAATGCCTTATATACGGGTTCGTATTTTGATTTCCCGGAAACAGCAGGCAGGACGGGCGGGATTTCAACCGGCAGCACTTCCAACTGGCTGCCCCATCCGAAAAATCCAATTTCCGGAAGCTCGGAGTTATCGTTAACAATCAGGGCGTTATTAGCACGCACGGTAAAGCGTCCGGTGACGGACGCATCTTGAAAAGTAATCACTCCGCCGTCTGCGCCGCTTGTAACGAGGATCGCTGCCTGCGTTTTGCCTGATACGATCACATCTCCGGACGAAATCAGTATGATCCCGTCTTGATCGGCAAGCTCATAAGTTCCGGGTGATGAGATGACCTGGATAATGGCCCGGTCGAGCATCGTAAGCAGTTCGGCACGGGTGACGGATTTCTCCGGCGCAATAAGAGTGGGGGTAATTCCGTTCACGATACCAGCGGAGATCAGTCCGGCAACATATGCAACAGCGTCATCGCTTACTCGATCGGCATCTGAATATAAAGAAAGCGCCGACCGATCGGATTCAGTAACACTCAGAGCCTGCGACAGCGCAATCATTGCATCCTGCCGTGAAATACAAGTTCGATCTTGAGGAATTGAAATGCGCTCGGATAGACATTTCCTGATGTACGGATCGTACCAGAATGCATCGTTTTCTGTGCTGAATGTATTAAAATCCAGGGCTCTGGAAAGAATGGCTGCAATTTCTCCACTGGAAATCCATGCATCCGGACGAAAAGAGGTTCCATCGCCCTGTACAACGCCGTATTTCGTCCAGCGTTCAATCGCGTTCGAGGCCCAGTGCCCCTGTGTATCATGATAAGCGGAGACCTTTATCGGAATGAGAACAGGACATAGTAAAGACGCGGTCAAGACGAGTGCAATAAAATGCCGGAGTTTTCTCATAAGGAAGGCCTCCTCTTTCTTATATTTATGATTTTAGAACCATTTGTGCAGGAAACGAATAGAAATATGACTATATCCTGATAATATATCCTAACTTAACGAAAGACAAGAGAAATCTGCCCTGGAGAATTAACTTTGTAGAAAACAATAGAAGCGGAACGAATACTTGTGGATTTTGACGAACACATCCAGAGGGGGAGAAAGAAAAAGAGCGTCGAATAATATATACCCATCGAACAAAGGATGATTGCAGGTAAAGGCAGCGTAAATAACGAGTCCACCATCACAGCACGGGTAGCTCGGGTGTCCGGAATGCCGGAAGATACCGTTTTCCGCAGCTTCTCGACATGCTTGCTTTATTTGCAAGGCCCCCTGTCAGCGCACAAAAAAACTGAGTGCCGAAGCACTCTGCTATGTCTTTCGTCCGTCGGCCATGATCGCCAGCCGGAGTTTGTTTCTGGCAGTCTCATCGATCTTCTTCTGCTCAAACAGCTTCTCGTTGAAGTACTGAAGCCAGATCATTTCTGCCGTCCGTTTTTTCGTTCGCTCTGTACCCTGCATGAAAACTCTCCTTTCTGGGCTTTCTGATATAATATATATTCCCAGGTGCTTTCATTTCAGTTTTCCACGCAGGTGAATTTTTATGCACAAGACCCGCTCGTCTCAATCCGAAACGAGCGGGTCTTATATCCATGGTAACCGGTTCTTCTCACGCGGCAGAAGTCTCCTCAGCTATCCCGATATTGCCTCTGATGTGATGTTCTTATTTAGCGATGCGATGTTCAGTAGTCTGTCAGCACCAGACCTTCCGCCTTCTTTCGTTTCTGATACCCTGCTCCCCACTCCCACATGGCATCCATGACAGGCTTCAGACTGCATCCCAGTTCTGTCAGCGTATATTCCACGCGCGGTGGAACCTCTGCGTAGACCTTTCGACTGAGCAATCCGCTCGCCTCCATCTGACGGAGCTGCGTTGTCAGTACCTTCTGTGAAACGTGGCCAATCGACTTTTTTAGTTCTCCGAACCGCTTCGTTCCCGTCATCAGGTCTCGCAGAATGAGTACCTTCCACTTATCGCTGATGAGCGTCAGCGTAGTCTCCACCGGGCAGGCCGGCAGCATTTTGATTTCTCTATCTTCCATGACAGTCTCCTATTAGTTTCTTTTTAGTAACTACCGCACATTATTGTGCTTACTTTACTAATTCTCTCTACAGCGCTATTATAATGCCAAAGACAAGCAAACGCAAGTCAGATTATCAAGGAGAAACTTATCATGAACAAAGTCGTAGAATTTCTGAATGCAAACCCGGTACAGTATCTGGCAACCGTCGGCCGTGACGGCAAGGCAAAGTGCCGCCCGTTTATGTTCGCTGGCGAGCTGGACGGCAGGCTGTGGTTCTGCACCAATAACCAGAAGGACGTTTACAAGGATATGCAGGAAAATCCGGAGATCGAAATTTCGGTTTCCAGCCCGGAGTACGCATGGATCCGTCTGCACGGCAAGGCAGTGTTCGAGAACAACATGGCTGCCAAGGAAATGTGCATTCAGAATCCCATCGTCAGGGGTCAGTACGGCGAGGCCTCCAACCCGATCTTGGAGGTGTTCTATCTGGAGGATGCGCACGGCGCGATTTCTGATTTTTCCGGCAACCCTCCCTTTGCGTTCTAAAAAGCTGTATCTCCACGGTTGAAATTCATTTTTCCACCAAATCGGCATTGTATCGTCAGTCAAAATCTGATAAAATAATGACAGAGCAGATTCCCGAACGACACATTTTACGCGGGAGGCGACGGCAATGAAAAAGGATGATTACGGATTTTACGGTAAAGGCATCGACGGATATGTGCACTACAAGCAGGCCTTTGATGAAATGCACAAATCCCCCGCAAGCCATTCGTCCCACAGAATAAACCCTCGGCATTCATATACGTCAGGAGACTCCTGGGATACGCTGTTCACTATTATCGGCGGGGTATTCGTGATCGGCGGCGGACTTGCATTGATCATCTATTTTCTTTATCTTGTGTATTGCGCGTGATTCCCAGCCTAAAGGCATGAAAACAGTGTCGCAAGGCGCGCAGCAGACAAGCCCGCATTTCGAATTTGCACAAAAATCAGAGGGTATCCATTTGGATACCCTCTTTTGCTTTATCTGTTCAGCATTTTTGTTCTTATACAGCATCGTGCTGTTAAGCGATGCGGATGAGACCGCTTTCCTTATCGTAAGTCAGCTTCGTGCCATACGGCGCGCTGTAGGCCGTCATATGCTCTGCAATCTGCTCAGCCACTTCGATGGTCAAATCGATCGGAATAAGACCATACGCTACGCTGCCATCCTCATTCCTGTCGATCTGGAGCAGGCAGTTCTCCGAAAAGCGGCGCTCTGCGCTAAAACCGATGAAGTTGCCGTTTTTGTCCTTAGCACGATTGGAATGCAGATCGGATGGACGGCTGTCCGCACCATAGCCATACGCCTCGTACATTTCCGGGGCAATGATGGACTCGCCCGCCTCAAACTCCATGAGCAGGCTGCCGAGATTGTAGAAAATATGTTCACGCCGCCCGGTCTTCCATTTTTTGATGCTTGAAATCGCTGTTTTGTATGGATGTGATCTTTCTCAAGTCTTTACGCCCATTATACTGCGATTATATCAGCCGCATTCTCTGTGTGAGAAGGGCGCAACAAGGGCGGCCGCCAAGGCCGCCCTTTATGTATTTCTACTCCCGCCCCTACGCGAGGGGCGACTCTGTACGGACACTGGCGATATCTTCTACGATACCGATTTCTACTCGCGCCCCTACACGAGGGGCGACGGCGCTGTTCGGTCTCCGTGCCGAGACGAGGCTTATTTCTACTCGCGCCCCTACACGAGGGGCGACATGCCCGTCCGGCGGATCCGGGATCACCTCGGCCTATTTCTACTCGCGCCCCTACACGAGGGGCGACGCTTTTCCATACTCTCGCCCCCTTTTACTATATAATTTCTACTCACGCCCCTACACGAGGGGCGACTAAACGGCGTTTCCAGTTTCGGCTTGGTCTTTCTATTTCTACTCGCGCCCCTACACGAGGGGCGACCTGCCGATCGAGGGCCTCGTAGAGTCCGCCAACGAATTTCTACTCGCGCCCCTACGCGAGGGGCGACTCCGCCTTTTAAGCCTTGCCCACCCGTTCCGCCATAATTTCTACTCGCGCCCCTACACGAGGGGCGACGGCCTTTTCTTTGCCGATGCGCAAGCGGCAGAAAACATTTCTACTCGCGCCCCTACACGAGGGGCGACCGGAATTATTTGCGGCCGCTCGATGGTCAATCTTTTATTTCTACTCGCGCCCCTACACGAGGGGCGACTCGGGGAGGGGCTGCGCTCTGCTTGCCCCCCCAATTTCTACTCGCGCCCCTACACGAGGGGCGACAGCAATTTTTCACAAAACCATAAGTTGATTTATATGATAAATTGCTGAAAATTCACATTTTTCAAATTAACACTTTCTGTATACTCCAGCATTCATTTGAAAACTTTAAAGATTACTTTGTTGGGTCTGCACGAACCTCCCGGAAAAATGTGTACGGGAAGGGTTGGCGTTAGAAAATAAGTGCTCCTCCTGCCTCTACACGCGGCCTTTTCCCCATTGTCTCAATCCTTCGTTCGTAGGAGTTGCCCAGTCGGTAAAATCTAACCGAATCCTGTTCTGTATCTATAATTTTTTCCAGCTCATGCTTCAAAACTACCAGTTGAGCTGCGTCGAAAAGCACTTCAAATACAGAATTTTGAACTCGCATTCCATAGCGTTCACAGATTTTAGCAACCTTTCTCAGTCGTTTTTGTCCGGAAGCATTCGTTGTATCTACATCGTAGGTCACGACCAGCATCATATTCTGCTACCTCCACATAAAAGGCGGATATCGATCCAGGTCTCCGCGCAGCACACGAGCAAACAGCATCGACTGTGTATAAGGTATCAAACCGATTGAAATCTTTTCCTTCAGAAACGGGTGCTGGATCGTCTCACGCTTTCTGGCGCGCCACTGCTCGATGACCTTTCTCCGCCCTTTCTCGCTAAGATACACAGCGCCAAAATCAGTAATAAAATCCTGTGTGCGGAACTGATCTTTATTAAACATCGAAATAACCATTCGATCGCATAAAGGAGCGCGCAGTTCCTCCATAATATCCAGCGCAAATGAGGAGCGTCCCGGACGCAGCGTATGCAGATATCCCGCAGCCGGATCAAGCCCTATGGTTTCCATCGAAGAACGAATATCATGTGACAGCAGCGTGTAAACAAATGACAACACCGCATTGACCTCATTCAGCGGAGGCCGCCGGCTTCTTACCTCAAACCGATATCCCTTCGGACTTGATAGTAAATCATCAAAATGAGAAAAATAGATTGATGCAGCTGCGCCCTCTATTCCTCGCATCGAATCAATATCCGTACAGCAATCCAGCTTTTTCGCTATTTCAGTCAGATCAGATGCCGAAGCTAAAATACCTTGTTTAACCGTTTCATCGGAGGCCGCGCGAGCATATCGCATCAGCACAGACTTACTGTTTCGAATCTTACAAAACAGCAAATCGGCAGCAAAAGTTCTCGCAAAATCTGTATCTGCCAAACTTTCGTATTGACGTTTTCGCAGTAATACATTACCGCTGACTGGGCCGCACATACGCCCCTGAAAGAAACCGTTTTCACTGAGAAAGCTGATTGTCACATCATGCTGCGCACAAAACGACAGCAGTGCAGTCGACATTGTGTTCTTCCCGAAGAGAACCACGGAATCCACCTGTGAAATTGGAACTGATGCCTTTTCAGTGCCGCCTATTGCCACGCAGATATTTCCGTTCCGTTCAAACAGATAGCTTTCCGGGGTCGTGATATACAGTGTTTCAAGCAGTTTTTTCATTTCACATCTCTCTCCATTGCCTCTCTGCGAAGCTCGTGACAGTAATTTGAAGCTGACCGCTGCATACCGGGCCGGCAATGCTCTCGAAGAGAGCATGCCCTGCACTTTGCTTCTTTCTCCGCCGGTGGAATTGAAAAGCTGCGGCGGAATAATTCAATTTTATGAATTGTCTCTTTTACAAGATTTCGTAATTCTTCGGTAAATGGAACTGAATAGCGCCGGTGAGATGTGATATAGTAAATCGCCCCCTCCGGAATACTGGTCTGAAACATTTCTTCCAGACACATTGCCTGTGCGCAAAGCTGTATCTCATACTCCCGTTCTGCCCGAATCTCTCCATGTTTATATTCAACAGGATATAGACGCGCAGGGAAATCCAGTGCAGGAATGCGGCAGCCCCGAGCATCTGTCTGCGCCTCGATGCAATCGCATTTTCCTGCAACGCCTAATGTATGCGAAAATACAGGAAACTCATACAGTTTTGCAGTCTCTCCCCGGCGCTCTATCCGTTGCGCATGCACCCGTTCATGCTCAGCACGCCCTTTTGCCGTATCTGCACTTTCTTTCCAGATCTGCTCATTTGTCAGCAGCGCCGCTCGCCTCAGGCAAAATCCGGCATGTGAAAGCCGTGAAAGAGGAATCGGCCCCCAGTCATCATCCATGGCAGAACCAGTCCTCATCTTCAGGCAGCTCATCCCAGATTACAGGAGAAAAAGCATCCGACTTGAATCCGATCTGTACCCCCTGCGGCACTTTGTCCAGTCGGACTGCAGCATCATAATCCCGATAGCTGCGCGGATAAGCAACGGTATCCTTTTTCGAAACCTTGACCAGATCAAACAGCCTGTGTGCAGGTGCGCAGCCCAGCTTAGCCTGACGAACTCTCTGAACCGGGTCAGAATCCGTACCGACGTGCTTGAAAATAATCAGCGGAGAGACAACTTCCATTTCGCCCTTGCTGGCGGAACGGTCGTGCTCATACATATTCATGATCGCCTCAAAAAGGACGTTCAAGTCCTCCTCGTCAAATCCAGTTTCTTCAGCAAGGTTGGCGCTGATAAATCCGCGAACTTCATACAGGCCAAAGGGAATCATCTGTCTGCGTCCCATGGTGCGAAGCTTATCCTCAGGCTGTGCCTCTTCCCACGCAATATATTCCTCTACGGTCGCCCCATCTTTCACCTTGTCTGCAACTGCCATACGAGTAATCGAAATATCCAGCGGCAGCACAGCATCCAGGCTTTTTCCATAGGTAATCTGTACAGGACCGCGGACCTGCCCTGCATTAGGGCCTGTGGACATTACTGCACCGAACGTGCGGACATCATAGAAAAGTTCGCATGCTTTTTTCCGTCCGGCATAAACCGCGTCTTTTGCCTTTGCGCAGTCATCTACGCCGGCAGCTCGTTTTGCCTCTGCAATATGGCGGTTAATGTTGGTTGCCTGCTGAATGATGATATTCATCCCCGGCTCGTCTTTGTGCGCCAGTTCAACGTAATTGCGAATACGACGCTTAGTCGCGCCGTCTGTGATAAAGCCCTGCATAGTCTGCGGATCGATGCGAGGCATATTGCCCATGTCCGGATCACCGTTCGGGTTGGAATTTGTGCACGCTACATAGTACATAAACTCATATCTGTTCTGAATTGCCATGATACATCCTCCTTTTACTGTTCCGCCACTGCTGTTCTTTCCTTCGATGCGGCAACTGCTTCCTTTCTCTCTTTATTGAGCTTTGCTCCCATCTGGTAATAACCCAGCGCAAAATAAGACTGCTGTTCCAGATTCAGCGTTGCAGGTATATGCCTGCCCAGCGCGACAGATACTTCCTGCAGATTCTCCCTGTACCTGTCAGCCAGCCACTTATTCTCCATTTTCTCCAGATGGTAATTGGAATGCCTGCTGAGCTGACCGATGGCCAGTGCCGGCATCTGGATTGCCGAGGCATAGTAGCGCTCCACAATACCAGTATTGACGTCAGGCATCGCTGTTCTCTGTATTGCCGCATAAACAGCCATCAATCCGCCGCAGTGATAAGCCGGGTTGGAAAGATTCAGATTGTATTCTTCCACGATTGATACCTCCTGATGATTCATTCGATTTTTTCGAAGCAGCCAGACCTTCAGCCATTGACAGGCAAGGCTGTCAGGCATGGTACTTTGTATATTGCGGGTTGTCTGCGCGCTCTCATCATCACCTGCCAGCAGCTTTGACCGAATGTAGGTCAGTGCTTTCGACGCAACAGCATCCGGAAGAACGCCACCCGTTAGAATGGCTTGAATAATCGTTGGTGTAATTCCTGACAGTTCCTTCGGCATTCGCTCTAAGGGTCGGCTGTCAGACTTTAGAAATTTGAGCAGATGAATCAGCCGGGCTGCCAGCTTTACCTGCTTGATATTCCCAGTGCCGCTGTAATTGGTCAACGACAGATCCGCATACCACTGATTGATGTTTCGGCGAAGATCGGCGTAATTGCCCCGGTCATATCTGCGGATCATAATACGACTATTGACGCCCGACAGCATGAGAATATGGTACGATACATCATCCAGATCAGGAACAGCATCGCCGGATCTAACACTTTCAGGCGCCTGATCAGCCCTTTTGCGTTCTGCCCGCTCGTTGACTTTCGTCTCTTCTTCCGGCTCATCTTCGGGATCGTCTTCTGCTGTATCATCCCCTAAATCGTCGAGGAGGTTGAATAAATCCTTATCCTTTGGGATTTCACGGTCAAACCAGTGAACGAATTTCATACCCGCAAGAACAGGAGCATCTTTCAACAGTTCATCCAGCGCAGCTTTCACTACGCTGAAAGCCTCCTCAGAGACAGGAGCGTTGGCCGCCTGTTTCTGATTATACGAGCAGAACGCCGGCTTATCGAAGCAGATCAGCGAATCTCCCCTTGGATGTCCGCCAACGACGAAAAGTCCTTGAACCGGTGTCGTCGTAGTCATTGCCTGTGCACGCTCACCGGTAATCAGGCACAGTGCAGAAGGTTTTTCACATTCCTTAGAAAACTGTTTCCGAAAGGATTTCCACCAATCTCGAACCTTTTCGGACTGCAATACCGACTGACCGTTGACCCGAAAGGATACCGTATCTCCCGGCTTGATTTTCATTCTGTCGAGTTCTTCGCGGATTTTTTCCATCGTTTCAGGCGTTTCCAGCGCACGTACACAGACCTTCAGCCGCGGCTCTGCCTCCGATGCACTGCGGAGTGTTTCCAGAAAAAACCGACTCTTGGCTGGCAGTTTGCCATCCTCTGTTGCTGCATCAGGCACAACAATCGAACGTTTCTCAACAAGAATATTACATTTATCTCTGCCCTGCGCAAGGCTTCCAATATCCGGACACAGTACCGATTCCTTATCTCCCAGATAGATGCTGACATGATCATCGTCTTCAGAAAGTGAAATATAAGCCTTAACCGTCTTGCCCGAAAAGCCTGGCGGCTGCGTCAGATTTTGACGCACACCATAGTCATACAGTGCTTTCAGCATGGGCTGCATCCCCCTTCAAAACCGCCGGACTGTCATACGGCGGAACGGAAATAACGCCGTTCTCCATAACTGCATGAAACAACGACATTGGGATTTTGGTCTTTTTTGTGACTTCTATGTCTTCCGGTGTGAAAAGATCGTAAACCATCAAGCCCACATCGATAGACTGCTGGACGGGAGGCCGGATTCCATCACTCTCCTCGAAATAGCAGGTAAACTCTCTCAGTCCCAGCGAGGGCTGAAAAAAGCATTTTCCGCCGCGAATACGGCGCAGAGCCTGCGCATACAGTTGTTTTTCACACCCTGCAAAGGCCGGCCGAGGAATGATAGATGCCGCAATTCGATAGCGCACATCCTGCAGCGCAGTAGTTTGCCGCTGCGTCCGCTCCTCCTCGGTGAAAATCGGCTTTGTGCTGACGGTACATTTCACTTCATTACGCTTAAAACTGATATAACGGATGGGGTTCAGCACTTCAATACGATTGATCTGCCAGCAAAACTCTTTCGGCTTTGAATAAATCGCTGAAAGAATTCCTCTTGCGGCAGACGGAGTCGGAAATGGATAGGTTAATCTTTCAACTTTTGCATATGGCATGGTAAAACATGCAAAGTCTCCCCACACCTCGATAACAATTTCTTTCAAGCACAATTCACCTCCATGATTTGCGTACTCCGCATCGTTTGACGGGCAGAGCAGTCAAATTATGTCATCTATATTTTTCAGGCTCTCCCATCTATTCTATCTGTAAAAATAATAGCACGTTAAGTGTACAATAAAACGTACACTCAACGTGCTATCCTTACCATATGCCGTCAAATTCTTCTCCCTGCGGCAAATGAAGTCCCATCTCCGCAGAATAATATTCTTCATATTGCGGACGGAACAGGTACACGCGGCTGCCCGCCGTCTGCCCATCGAACCGAACTCTGTTTCTGCGGGCAACCGGAATTTCTTCCGCATAGATATCCAGATTTTTGTCAAAGCAGGTCAAAGTAATAGATGCTGCTTCCTTCAGAATTCCGGCATCTGCTCCCTGTTCGCGCAGCTGCTTCGATATACTCTTATACAATTCGCGTTTCTCCGCATAGGGGACAATAATCTGCACACCGGCATTGTCAATCAGCTTATACTGTGCCGCTGTTTGCGCAAAAGACCGGGCATCAATCGCCTCTGTCAATGTTTTCTTGTCTGAACTCCCATCGAACAGCCGCTGATAATACTCCCGAATATTATCCGGATCATGAATAGAAAAAGGCGGCGACATTTCCTGCACGGTAATGGCAGCATTGTTATACCAGTCATCTGGGTATAGCCTGCGGCTATCCTCAGGACAAAATACGATGACTCGTCCCATCTGGTCACGTCCGTTGCGGTTGCACCGTCCGGCCGCCTGAATGATGGCATCCAAAGGCGCCAGAGCGCGATATACCGTTTTGAAGTCCAGATCCACTCCCGCTTCAATGCACTGCGTCGCTACCACACGACAGGGTTTGCCTTCATGCAGCCGTTGACGTATGATTTCAATCTGTCTGCTTCGATGCGCCGGACATAAATCCGTAGTCAGAAAGAACACTGTATTCTCCGGGCAGGATTGATATAGTGCATCTGCAATCTGTCTCGCATGACGACGCAGGTTGACAATAGTACATACGCTGTCCAGCGGAGACATTTCCTCCGCGACTGTCTCCAGCGGTGTTTTTCTGTCAAGCCTCCATTCGATCTCCGTCCGCCGCAGTGCAGCGAACATTTTCTTGTTCTCCGGTATAATCTCACGCGGTGTCCAGTCCAAATCTTTTCGTGCAGCAAAATCCGGCTGTGTTGCTGTAGAAAACACCATTGTCGTATGATACCGACTGCACAGCTCGTTTACCGCGCGGAGCGTGGATGTAGTCAGATTAACCGGAAGGCTCTGCGCTTCATCGAATACAACGACGCTGTCTGCGATATGATGAAGTTTACGGCAGTCAGCAGGACGATCAGAAAACAGCGCTTCGAAAAATCGAACCGATGTGGTAATGATAACCGGCGCACTCCATCTGGCGGCCAGTTCGCGAGCCTCATCCGGCAAATCGCTCTGGCTGTGATCAATCAAAACGTCAGATACAATGTTTTCATAGATTTCAGCATTCTGCTCGGCCAGCGTTAAAAACGGCAGTACAATGATGATGCGCTGTTTTCCATTCCTCAAACAATGACGGAGCGCAAAATGCAGCAATGCCAGCGTTTTTCCCGTACCTGTGGGCGCTGTCAAAGTATAGAGTCCTTCCGGCCCGTCGCCCATTTCCCCGCATTTCTCGAAAACCCGGTCTCGATATATGTTTAACGTCTTATCGGCATTAGAATACCGCTTAATACCATCACGATAGTCATTCAGCCTTTTCAGTAAAGTCCGCGGGTCAAAACAGTTATTCTCCGCATGCGAAAGATATGCGCTGTCATTGTCCAATGCGACGCCGTATAATCTGCATCCACCAGGCAGGAGAAAAGCATGCGGGTATACAGCATAGACTCCAGTTCGCCTTCAGGCGGTTTCGGCAACTTTGGCGGCTTGAAATCAGGGAAGTCTTTCCTGAAAGCTGTATTCGCTGTCAGCAGTTGCTCTTTAGCAGCAATCGCCGGGGCTTTCCCCGCATTTCCGTGGACTGTCTTCTTCGGATCTGCAACAGCATAAAGTTCTCCCTTTATTTCATCATACGCGACCAGGCCATCGTGATGGCCATTGATTGCCTCCGCTATCGGATGGCTGCTGGGTCTTCCCTTGTAGCAGGCTTCTGCGAAACACGCACCTCCCATAGCATGGTCAACGCCCGTTCGGATTCCTTTCAGCACATCCTGAAATGCCTGCGTGTATTTTCCGAAATCATGCAGCTGCCCTATCATTTTTGTAACCTCGCCTAATTTCAGCGGCTCTCCATACATTTGGGCAAATTCTGCAACTCTCTGCAAATGCTCTTTGACCGTTGGCTGATTTCCCTGCGCATTGGGGGATTTTGCATAATATTCCATAGCACTGCCCCATTTCATCGTTATTTCATAAACCCAGTCCTGATAATATAATTTCCAGCCTGTCGAGAAAGTCCATTTTCACGACGCTGCCGCGCAGAACACAGATTGTCGGAAAAACGAAGTTTCCCGACAGTCTCAATTTCATTGTATTCCCGGAGCAATTCATCGTCAAGCTCTTTTGGTGATATGAAGATCTGTGCTTTCTCGATCCATTTCTCTTGTATTTGCGTATTTGTCATGATATACTGATCATGATACAATGAACTTTTGAGGTGTAGCTTATGGACATCTTTACGATACGGCAAAAGCTGCGCTCAACGCGGCTCAGCGATATTCCCTTGCGCGTAACGTTTTACGCGCGCGTTTCGACCGACAGCGACGAGCAGCTCAACTCGCTCGACAACCAGATTGGCTACTATCGCGACTATATCACCCGCAACCCGGCATGGACGTTCATCGACGGCTACATTGACGAGGGTCTTTCCGGCATGACCACGCGCAAGCGCGACAACTTTCAGCGCATGGTGCAGGACGCGAAGGACGACAAATTTGACCTCATCCTCACCAAGGAGATCACCCGTTTCGCCCGCAATACACTCGACAGCATCCGCTACACGCGCGAGCTGCTTTCCGCAGGCGTCGGCGTTTTCTTCCAGAACGACAACATCAACACGTTCGACGAGGACTCCGAGCTGCGCCTCACCATCATGTCCGGCATCGCGCAGGACGAGCTGCGCAAGCTGTCGAGCCGCGTCAGGTTCGGCCACCAGCAGGCGATAAAAAACAATGTTGTCCTCGGCAACAGCCGCATTTTTGGCTATCGAAAGGACAGCAGGCGCCTTGTCATTGACGAAAACGAGGCTCCCATGGTGCGCGAGCTGTTCGAGCTGTACGCTACTGACCATTACAGCATGAAGCAGATCGAAAACATGTTCTGGGAAAAAGGCTACCGCAACCATAACGGCAGAAAAATCGCCCACACGACCATGTCCGGCATGATTTCCAACCCGAAGTACAAGGGCTATTATGTCGGCAACAAGGTCCGCATCGTGGATATGTTCACAAAAAAGCAGAAGTTTCTCCCTCCTGAGGAGTGGGTGATGTTCAAGGATGAGAGCGGGGAAATCGTACCTGCCATCGTATCTGAGGAGCTGTGGGACGCAGCAAACGCTGTCCTCACCCGCCGCAGCAGGGATGTCAAGCGGCGGCAGAACCTTTGCAATCACGACAATCTGCTGACAGGCAAGCTGTACTGCACGCACTGCGGCGCGGCCTACTACCGACGCGATGCCAAAGACCGGAAAGGCAGTGTCAACAGCAAATGGGTCTGTTCGGGCAAGATCAAGAACGGAAAGGACTCCTGTCCTTCCCTGCCGCTGTACGAACAGGAGCTGAGGCCGGTTCTGATGGACGTATTCAAGGAAGCGGACGTCAATGCCGATGAACTGATCGAGCGCTATATCGAAATGTACCGCGCGATCAGTCAGGACGATACCGGTCTTGCGCAGGAGATCGACACGCAGCGTACCAGGCGCGAGCTCGCTGAAAAGAAAAAGAGCAAGCTGCTCGAGTACAACGTCACCGGTCAGATCACGGATGCGGATTTTCTCAAGATGAATCGTCAGTGCGACAATGAGATCGACGAGTGCAATCTCTGTCTCGAAGAATTGGAAGCCGCCCGGACCTCCCGTGCCGACCTCAACGCACACATCGCGGAAATCCGCCGTGTTTTACAGGCCGCCCGCGACGATGCGGTGAACGGGCTCATTAACCGCGATTTTGTGCAAAAATATATCGACCGTATCTTTGTAACGGTCGATAATGATAAAATTCAGCTGCAAATCAAACTTTTCACCAGCGAAAGCACCATGCGGTATCTCGAAAAACTCGAACGTCGTTCGGGACACACGTTCAAGAAGATGATTGAGTCTTACGAGCAGAGCCTCGCAGCCAAGGGCTAAGGCTCCAGAAAATGCAAACAGGCGCTGCTTCCGGGAACACTTCTCGGAGGCAGCGCCGTTTTTTGCTGCTGTTTTTTATTTGTCCAAAAGTCACGCTCGGCATCTGCGCGAACCCTGATTTCCCTTATCCATGATGCAGTATACTCAGGTAATCGTAGGCATCCAGCAGATTGCCGACATGGAAATTCATGACCGCTGTGTCGACTTCGCTGCAATATCCATACTTTTCGAGGTCTTCGGGCACGGCGATACCGTGCTCCTTCAGGCGTGCAAGCATTTTATCGTCCGGAACCGGACTGGAATCCATGTTGCACAGCGCCGCGAGCTCGCCGCCCATTTTATCGAGCAGCTGCTGACAGCCGCGCAGATAAGCAGCTTCCTGCCGCCGCGCAGAAACACGCACGGTATGGTGAAAAAGCGCGACCGGCTGTTTTTCAAAAATACGCAGTTCATCGTCCAGCTTCGCCATTTTGTTGCGCAGCGGCGCAAGATCCGGGTAGCGGTGCGCGATCACACGCGCCTCCAGAAGCGGGAGAAACTGCTTTTGCAGCTCGTGCATCATATCCAGAATTTTCTGCCGGTTGTTATACGGCCGGATCACAATGTTGACCACGAGCGCAACCGCAAGACCGACCATCGTATCTGTGAATCGATGAAAGCCGTAGACCACGGCGTCTCCGCCCGTGTACAGACAGACATCCGCGAACACAATGCTCGCGAGCGGAATGGCAAAATTCAGCCGCAGCGCGATACAGAGTGTGATGACGCAGAGCGTGCCGACTGCCATCCACAGAAAGAACTGCGGCCGCCACGGCAGCCAGAGTACAAAAGCGCATGCGATCAGGTAACCGAGAAATGTACCGGCAACCTGCGTCAGACTTTCCTTCAGCGAGTCGCTCCATGTGCGGCTCATAACCGAAATCGCACCGATCGCCGCAAAAATCGGCAGACTGGAACCTAAAATCTGCGCAACCGCAAGCGCGATCCCGACCGAAAGCGCAGTCTTGACTGCACGCTGACCGATTCGTATTTTTTTGAAAAACTGCATTCTTTTTACCGCCCTTTGCAGGAGAATACGCTCTCCTGTTTTTTTATACAGAAAACAGTATAGCATATCCGAGGGCGGCTTTCCAGTCATTTTATGCCTCGCACAGGAATGCTGACCTCGGTGACGTGCTGTGAAAGATCGTCAGTGAAACCCTGGTCGACCAGCGTGATCTCGCGCGAAAATCCTGCGGTTTCCAGACCATGCGAGCAGATGTGGTGAAATCACGTTTCACAGGGTAAACTCCGTTCGTCTGAGCTGGTTTTGTCTGATCATTCGGGACGGCTGTACCTCCTCCGTATCCCATTATAAGCTCTATAACCGTTATAGAGTCAACTGCAAAAAAACGGCCGGCTGAATAGCGCCGGCCGTCCTGTATCAATCGTTTCTCACGCCCGTGAGATCCTTGACGACCTCGCCGGCAGCGATCAGTCCCGCTGCGGCAGGCACAAAGGCCGTGCTGCCCGGAACCTGACGTCTCTGGGTGCACTTGCGCGCCGTACCCGGCGGACAGATGCAGTTCTGGCGACAGCTGGTCGCCATATCGTCGATCGGCGTCATCGCCTGCTCGCGCGAATAGACCACCTTGAGCTTCCGGATGCCGCGGCGGCGCAGCTCGTAGCGCATAACACGCGCGAGCGGACAGAACGAGGTCTTGTAGATGTCGCTCACCTCGAACGCCGCAGCGTTCAGCTTGTTGCCGGCGCCCATGCAGCTGATGATGGGCGTACCGGCCCTGTTTGCCTGCTCGACCAGCTCGATCTTGCCGGTCACGGTGTCGATCGCGTCGACAACGTAATCATACTGCGTAAAATCGAACTGCGACGCCGTTTCGGGGGTATAAAACATTTTATAGGTATGCACGACTGCGTCCGGATTGATGTCGTGCACGCGCTCCTCGGCTACGTCCACCTTGTACTGACCGACGGTCTTGCGCGTTGCGATGATCTGACGATTGATGTTCGTCAGACATACCTTGTCGTCATCGATGAGGTCGAGCGTGCCGACGCCGCTGCGTGCGAGCGCCTCTACCGTATAGCCGCCGACGCCGCCGATGCCGAATACCGCTACGCGAGCCTTGCTGAGCTTTTCCATGCCCTCATGACCCAGCAGCAGTTCTGTTCTCGAAAACTGGTTTAACACGTCTATCTGCTCCTTATTCTCCATTTTTACATACTGATATAAGTTTACACAGCTTTTCAGAGTATGTCAATAGGATTTCTGCAAATGGCGTACAGAAAAAAGCGCCTGCAACGTTTTCTGCGCGTTGCAGGCACTTGGGGTTGCCCCGGATTATTCTTCGATGCTGCCCATCAGAGTGACCATGACAGCCTTCTGTGCGTGCAGGCGGTTCTCCGCTTCCTCGAAGATCTCGCTTGCGTGCTCCTCGAACACCTTGGTGGTGATCTCCTGCTCGCGGTATGCCGGCAGGCAGTGCTGCACCATGCAGCCCGGCTTCGCGGCGGCGAGCAGCTCGTCATTGACCTGATAGCCCTGGAATGCCTTCATGCGGACTTCCTTCTCCGCCTCCTGACCCATGGATGCCCAGGTGTCAGTGATGACAACGTCTGCATTCTCCGCAGCCTTCATCGGGTCGTCGGTGATAAAGAAGTTCGGGTTCGGCTCTGCGAAGGCCATGACTTCAGCATCCGGACGGTAGTCCACCGGCGTTGCGATAGATACCTTCATGCCGGTCTTGAGACCGCCGACGATCAGAGAATTTGCCATGTTGTTGCCGTCGCCGATGTAGCACATCTTGAGGCCCTCAAGAACAGCGAACTTCTCGCGGATGGTCATCAGGTCCGCCAGAACCTGACACGGATGGCAGAAATCGGTCAGACCATTGATGATCGGAATAGAGCCGTACTCCGCCAGATCCTCGACCTCCTTCTGTGCGTAGGTGCGGATCATGATGCCGTCCAGATAGCGGCTCAGAACGCGCGCGGTATCCTGCACCGGCTCGCCGCGGCCGATCTGAAGGTCACGGTTGGACAGGAACAGCGCCTGACCGCCGAGCTGATACATGCCGGTTTCGAAGGAAACGCGGGTACGGGTGGAGGACTTCTGGAAGATCATGCCGAGGCTCTTGCCCTCCAGATGGCGATGGGAAATATTATGCTTCTGTTCATATTTGAGCTGATCTGCCAGATCGAGCAGGCCGATGATCTCCTCGGTGGAGCAGTCGAGCAGCTTGAGTAAATGCTTCATTGGTAAAACACCTTTCTATAATCCGTTAAGGCCATACCGCGCTTTCATTGTGCGGCGTTTTCTTAAAATACCTTTGCCATGACTGCCAGTGCTTCGTCCATTTCCTCCTTGGAAATGATCAGCGGCGGCAGCAGGCGAACCGCATTCTTGCCGGCGGTGATCGCCAGAACACCGTTTTCGATCAGCTTGTTCGCAAAAGCGGAATGCTTGCCCTCGTCCACGATGATGCCGAGCATCAGACCCATGCCGCGAACGCCATGGATGCTGTCCTTGCCGAGCGCAAGGATGCCGTTCTTCAGATATTCGCCCTTCTCCTTGACCTCATGCAGGAACTTCGGGTCGCCTACATGATCGAGCACTGCATTCGCGGACGCACAGACAAGCGGCGTGCCGCCGAAGGTCGTCGCGTGTGTGCCCGGCGTCAGAACGTTGCAGCAGGTATCTGCCGCGAGCACAGCGCCGATCGGAACGCCGCCGCCGAGACCCTTCGCCATGGTGACAACATCCGGACGGATGCCGTACTGCTGGAACGCAAACAGGCTGCCGGTGCGGCCGATGCCGGTCTGTACCTCGTCGATGATGAGCAGCATATCCTTCTCGCGGCAGAGCGCCTCGACCTGCTTGACGAATTCCTGATCGAGCGGCAGCACGCCGCCCTCGCCCTGTACAAGCTCCATCATGATCGCGCAGGTCATATCGTCGGCCTTGCGGCGAACATCGTCGATGTCGTTCGCGACCGCGTAGTCAAAGCCCTCGGTGAACGGGAAGAAATAGTTATGGAAACGATCCTGGCCGGTCGCCTTGAGCGTGGTTACGGTGCGGCCGTGGAAGGAATTGACGAGCGTTACGATCTTGTAGCGTCCCTCGCCGTACTTGTCGAAAGAATACTTGCGCGCAAGCTTGATCGCACCCTCGTTGGACTCCGCACCCGAGTTAGCGAAGAATACCTTGCCGTTCAGGTGGGTTTTTTCGACGAGCTTCTTCGCGACCTGCACCATCGGTTCCGTGGTAAACAGGTTGGAGGCGTGCATGATCTTGTGCGCCTGCTGGGTGATCGCGTCGATAAGGATCTGGTTGTCGTAGCCCATGCAGTTGACGCCGATGCCGGAGGCAAGGTCGATGTACTTCTTGCCCTCTACGTCCCACAGGGTCGCGCCCTTGCCGTGGTCGAGCGCGATCGGGAAGCGGCCGTAGGTGTTCATTACATATTTATTTTCTTCGTTTTTCAGTTCGTTATATGTCATTGGTTTTCGCCCTTTTCGTGGAAAATCTGCGAAATCAGCATAAATCTACTGATTGCTGTGAATTACTGAAACATCGTGCCTGCGCCGACATCGGAAAGCAGCTCGATGAGGATGGAGTGCTTGACGCGGCCGTCGAGAATGGTCGCGCGCTCAACGCTCTTGCGGACCGCTTCAACGCAGCAGTCCACCTTCGGGATCATGCCGCCCTTGATGACGCCGTCGCGCACGAGCTTGGGCACTTCAGAAACCTTGAGTCGATGCAGCACGCTGTTTTCATCGTTGACGTCGAGCATCAGACCGCGCACGTCGGTCAGCAGGATGAGTTTTTTCGCACCGAGCGCAACGGCAAGCTTGCTCGCTGCGGTATCGGCATTGATGTTGTAGTTGGTCTCGTCGTCGATGCCCTGCGCAACGGTCGAAACGACCGGGATGTAGCCCTGCTGGAGCACGTCGATGACCGGAGCCGGATCAACGTCGACAATATCGCCGACATAGCCGTAATCCGTGCCCGAACGGTCGGTCAGGCGCTTCGCCTGGAACAGACCGCCGTCCATGCCGCCGAGACCGATGCCGCGGCCGCCCGCCTTTTCAAGCAGGGTGACCAGATCCTTGTTGACCTTGCCGCACAGCACCATCTGCACAATGTCCATGGTCTCACGGTCGGTATAGCGCAGACCGTTGACGAATTTGCTTTCCTTGCCGATCCTGGTCAGCATGTCATTGATCTCCGGACCGCCGCCATGCACGATAACGACCTTGACGCCGACCAGATTGAGCAGAACGAGGTCGTGGATGACCGCGTCCTTCAGCTCGTCATTTATCATCGCGTTGCCGCCGTACTTGACGACAACGGTCTGACCATAATATTCCTGGATATACGGAAGAGCCTCGACCAGAATGTTGGCTCTCAGCTCCGCATCCATATTGTCTGTTTTCTGTTCTGTGATGGGAGTATCCATGCTTTTTCGTTCCTTTTTCGGATATGTTTTTATCAGATAGATGCGTACTCACGCAATCTGCTCTGTGTCCCCTGCGCAAGAGAAACCTCGTCTGCATTCGCGCAGCTCGCTCCGCCTCCTGAGCAAGAGAAATCGTGTCAGCCGAGGAAGAAGCGCACGCCGCGTACACATGTACGCAAGCGCGCTGCTGACGAAGGATCACGCGATTTATCGCCGCTCAGGTACGGTAGTCGCCGTTGATCTTGACATAATCATACGTCAGATCGCAGCCCCAGGCCGTAGCAGCGTGCTCACCCTCGTGAACGTCAATCTGAATGGTGACTTCGTTTGCGGTGAGAACCTTCTTTGCAAGCTCCTCATCGAAATTCAGCGCTGCGCCCTTCTCGCAGACAGCAACCGAGCCGTTTTCGGACTCGAACGCTACATCAACGTACTCCGGGCGGAACGGCGCCTTGGAGTAGCCCATTGCGCACAGGACGCGGCCCCAGTTCGCGTCCGCACCGAACATGGCAGCCTTGACAAGATTCGAGCCGACAACCGCCTTTGCCAGACGCTCGGCGGTCTCCTCGCTGCGCGAATTCTTGACCGTGCAGGTCACGAGCTTGGTCGCGCCCTCGCCGTCCGCTGCGATCTGACGCGCCAGACGGGTATTGATCTCGTTCAGCGCCTTGCAGAACGCCTGATAATCCTCGTTCTGCCAGTCGATCAGTTCATTGCCTGCCAGACCATTCGCCAGAACGACGCACATATCATTGGTCGAGGTATCGCCGTCAACCGTTACACGGTTGTAGGTCTTTTTCACGTTCTCCTGAAGTGCATCAGTCAGCATTTCGTGAGAGATCGCGCAGTCAGTCGTGATGAAGGACAGCATGGTGCCCATGTTCGGGTGAATCATGCCGCTGCCCTTGCAGATGCCGCCGATACGGCAGGTCTTGCCGCCGACCGTGAACTCGACCGCCGCCGTCTTGGTGCGGGTATCGGTGGTCATGATTGCACGGTTTGCCTGTTCCGAAGCGTCGTCCGAAAGAACGATTTCGGACAGATGCTTCTCGATGCACTCAATATTGATACGCTGGCCGATAACGCCGGTGGACGCTACCGCAACATCCTCCTCGTCCACGCCGAGGAAGTCTGCCGCAGCCTTCGCCATGCGGCGCGCGTTCTCCATGCCGTCCGGGGCGCAGGCATTTGCATTGCCGGAGTTTGCAACGATCGCACGAGCCACGCCGTTTTCCAGATGCTCCATGGTAACATAGACCGGAGCCGCCTTTACGCGGTTCATCGTGTAGGTCGCCGCAGCGTTGCACTCGCATTCGCTGAAAATGATCGCGGTATCGTCGTTCGTGCGGCTCGCCTTGATGCCGCAGCGCACACTGCCCGCCTTGAAACCCTTTGCGGCGCAAACGCCGCCGTCAATGATCTTCATAGTTCTTCTTCTCCGTTTCAGAGCGTCAGGCCCGTCGTTTCCTCCAGGCCGAGCATGATATTCATGTTCTGCACCGCAGCACCCGACGCACCCTTTCCGAGATTGTCGAACAGTGCGGTGACGATCGTCTGTTCCTCATGGCCGCAGACGATCAGTCGCAGGCTGTCGCGGCCTGCCATCGTATTTGCATAAATGACGTTTTCATCTCCGCCTGTCGGCGCGACCGTCACAAAATTCTGGTTTGCGTAGTGCTCTGCGAGCGTGTCGTGCACGATGTGCGCATCCACACCCGGCAGCATGACCGTCGTCGCCATACCCTTGTAGAAATCGCCTACGATGGGCACGAAAACCGGCGCGTGCATCAGACCGCAGACGTATTCCATCTCGGGCAGATGCTTGTGATGCAGATTGAGGCCGTAAATGCGCTCAGAGTCGTGACGGCTGTCGCGCTCGGCATCCTCATATTCCGCGATCATCTTTTTGCCGCCGCCCGAATAGCCGGTGAGCGACGAGCAGGTAAAAGCAAAGTCCTCCGGGACAACGCCGCGTGCAACGAGCGGATAAACAGAGGAAATGAAGCCGCTCGCGTGGCAGCCCGGGTTGGCAACGCGCTTGGAGCCGGCGATCGCGGCGCGGTGCGCCTTGGACAGCTCCGCAAAGCCGTAATCCCAGTCCGGGTCGGTGCGGTGTGCGGTCGATGCGTCGATCACACGGGTATGGTCGTTTTCGATCAGCGTGACGGCTTCCTTCGCTGCGGCATCCGGCAGGCACAGGAACACGATGTCCGCCGCATTCAGAAACTTTCGGCGCTCCTCGGTATCCTTGCGCTTGTCCTCGTCGATGAGCAGCAGCTCTACGTCGTCGCGTTTGCCGAGACGCTCGTAGATCTGAAGGCCGGTCGTGCCCTCCTTGCCGTCAATATAAATCTTCGGTTTGCTCATAATTACAACTCGTCCTCCACATCGGCAACGAATTTCTCGATCTTGTCGATCTGGCGGGTGACCTCCTGCGGAGCCGGGCCGCCGATGACCTTGCGCTCTGCAACACAGGTACGCAGGTCGAGTGCATCATAGACATCGTCACCGAACTTGTTGGAGATCGCCGCAAAGTCGCGCATGGTCATGGTCTCGAGGGTCTCGTCCGCCTTGATGCACTGGTTGACCAGACGGCCTACCGTCTTGTACGCATCGCGGAACGGAACACCCTTCTTGGTGAGGTAGTCCGCGCAGTCGGTCGCGTTGATGAAGCCGCGCGACGCCGCCTTGCGCATATTGTCGCGGCGCAGCGTCATGGTCGCGAACATCGGAGTAAATACCTCAAGGCACTGCTTGACCGTGTCGATCGCGCCGAAAACAGCCTCCTTGTCCTCCTGCATATCCTTGTTGTATGCAAGCGGCAGACCCTTCAGAACGGTCAGCATGGTGGTCAGCGCGCCGTAAACGCGGCCGGTCTTGCCGCGGATGAGCTCGCAGACGTCCGGGTTTTTCTTCTGCGGCATGATGGACGAGCCGGTGGAGTATGCGTCGTCAAGCTCAACGAACTTGAACTCCCACGAGCACCAGGAGATGATCTCCTCGGACAGACGCGACAGGTGCATCATCAGAATAGAGAGTGCAGAAAGCAGCTCAACACAGTAGTCGCGGTCGGAAACGCCGTCGAGCGAGTTGTCGGTCAGACGCGAAAAGCCGAGCTGCTCACGGACGAAGTCGCGGTCGATCGGATAGGTGGTGGAAGCGAGCGCGCCCGAGCCGAGCGGCATCTCGTCCATGCGCTCGTAACAGTCCTGGAGACGGGTGATGTCGCGCTTCAGCATATTGGCATATGCCATCATATAATGTGCGAACGTCGTCGGCTGCGCGCGCTGAAGATGTGTATAGCCCGGCATGACAGCGTCCAGATTCTCGCGGCTCTTCTTGGTGAGCGCCTTCATGAAGCCGAGGATCAGCTCGATGATCTTCTTGATCTCCTTCTTGACATACAGACGCATATCGAGCGCGACCTGATCGTTTCTCGAACGGCCTGTATGCAGACGCTTGCCGGTATCGCCGATGCGCTCGGTGAGCAGCTGCTCGACGTTCATATGAATGTCCTCGTAATCGAGCGAGAACTCTACGTTGCCTTCCTCGATATCCTTGAGGATGCCCTTGAGGCCCTCAACGATCTTCTCGGCCTCGTGCTCCTCGATGATGCCCTGTCTGCCCAGCATGGTCGCGTGCGCGATTGAGCCGGTGATGTCCTCCTTGTACAGACGGCAGTCAAACAGGATGGACGAGTTAAAGTCGTTTACTACAAGATCGGTCTCCTTCTGGAAACGTCCTGCCCATAATTTTGCCATAGTGCTGTTACCTCTCAAAACACCCGTAGGGCGGCACATTTCGGACATGCCGCCCTACGATCTTAAATTAACTTACTTATCAACGGACGGGAAGTGCTCGCCGGTCTTGGCGAACAGCATCTGATCGTTCAGCGCGCGTACCTTGAGCGGCAGGCCGAACAGATTGATGAAGCCTGCGGAGTCTGCCTGATCGTAGCAGTCATCCTCGTTGAAGGTAGCCATATCCTCGGAGTACAGGCTGTACGGAGAGGTTACGGAAGCCGGGATAATGTTGCCCTTGTACAGCTTCAGCTTTACGTCGCCGGTAACGGTCTCCTGCGTGGAGTCGACGAATGCGGACAGCGCCTTGCGCAGCGGCGTATACCACTGGCCGTTGTAGACCAGCTCGCCGAACTTGAGGCCGACCTGCGTCTTGTAGTGCGAGGTCTCCTTGTCGAGGGTGATCTCCTCGAGCTTTGCGTGTGCTGCGTACAGGATAGAGCCGCCCGGGGTCTCATAAACGCCGCGGCTCTTCATGCCGACCAGACGGTTCTCGACGATGTCGAGGATGCCGATGCCGTTCTCGCCGCCGAGCTTGTTCAGCTTCTCGATGAGGGCAACGGAGTCCAACTTCTCGCCGTCCACAGCGGTCGGAACGCCCTTCTCGAAGTGGATGGTAACATAGGTCGGCTTGTCCGGAGCCATTTCCGGGGAAACACCCAGTTCGAGGAAGCCCGGCTTGTTGATCGGAGCCTCGTTGGACGGAAGCTCAAGATCCAGACCCTCATGGCTCAGATGCCACAGGTTCTTATCCTTGGAGTAGTTGGTCTCCTTGTTGATCTTCAGCGGGATGTTGTGCGCCTCAGCGTACGCGATCTCCTTTTCGCGGCTGTTCAGCTCCCAGAAACGCCACGGAGCGATAATGTCCATCTGCGGTGCGAATGCATGGATCGCCAGCTCGAAACGAACCTGATCGTTGCCCTTGCCGGTGCAGCCGTGGCAGATCGCGTCTGCGCCTTCCTTGAGAGCAATATCTACGATGCGCTTTGCGATGATCGGGCGCGCGAAGGAAGTGCCGAGCAGGTACTGCTCATAGGTTGCGCCCGCCTTGACGGTCGGAATGATATAGTCATCAACAAATTCCTTGGTCAGATCCTCGATGTACAGCTTGGAAGCGCCGGTCTTGAGCGCCTTCTCCTCCAGACCGTCCAGCTCAGTACCCTGACCGACGTTGCCGGAAACCGCGATGACCTCGCAGCCGTAATGCTCCTTGAGCCACGGGATCAGTACCGAAGTATCCAGACCGCCGGAATATGCCAGAACAACTTTGTTATATTTCTTTTCCATATCGTTTGACCTCGCATTCATCGTTTTTTCGATGGTTTTATTATACTACCACATTTCCCGTTTGGCAAGAAAAATTTATAATTATTTTATGTAATGTATATTTATTCACTTTGTGCATTTCTGTTCCTCGTCTGCCCGCGCTGCTTCTCACCATTATTCCCATTATATTAAATAGGTATCTTTTCTGCTTTTCTTTTGTTTTTTGCACGGCGCCGATAGATTTTGTCCTATCATTTGTCCGCATAAAACAGGCATTCCTTCACAGTATCATTCGCTGCCCGCCTGTTTTCCTCGGGCCGTCAGAGCATGTCTGTACCTTTCTGATGCCCGTCTGTCTCCCCCGCTCCGCCGAAAATTTAACTCTCTCCAACGAAAGAAATGCTTGCACTTTTCCATAAAACGTACTATTATATGTTTAATACTGTGTGTCAAGACAGTGCACAGGCTATGAATTTACCGCGTGTCTTTTTCTCACGCAAAGGGGCGTTTATCGCAATGACCGAAAGAAATCTTACCATGCTGACCGACTTCTACGAGTTCACGATGGCAAATGGCTATTTTGAAAAGGGTATGGGCAACCGCCGCGCATACTTTGATATGTTCTTCCGCCGCGTTCCGGACGGCGGCGGCTATGCCATCATGGCCGGTGTCGAGCAGCTGATCTCCTACTTCAAAAATCTCCGCTTCACCGAGGAGGACATCGCATACCTCCGCCGCCGCAAATGCTTCTCCGAGGCGTTTCTCAACTATCTGCGCGACTTCAAGTTCGAATGCGACGTCTGGGCTGTCCCCGAGGGCACGCCGGTATTCCCGGGCGAGCCGCTCGTCACCGTTGCAGGCCCGATGATTCAGGCGCAGTTCGTTGAGACCATGGTTCTGCTGACCGTCAACCACCAGACGCTGATCGCCACCAAGGCGAACCGCATCACCCGCGCCGCGCAGGGCCGCACCGTGCTCGAGTTCGGCTCCCGCCGTGCACAGGGCTATGACGGCGCGATCTACGGTGCGCGCGCAACCTTCATCGGCGGCTGTCAGGGTACTGCCTGCGTTCTGGCCGACCGCGACCACGGCATCCCGGCCGGCGGCACGATGGCGCATTCCTGGGTGCAGATGTTCGACAGCGAGTACGAGGCCTTCAAGGCCTATGCCGAGATCTATCCGGACAACTGCGTATTCCTCGTCGATACCTATAATGTACTCAAATCCGGTGTTCCGAACGCCATCCGCGTGGCAAAGGAGCTTGCTGAAAAGGGCATCCGCGCCAAGGGCATCCGTCTGGACTCGGGCGATATCGCTTATCTCTCGGTCGAGGCGCGCAAGATGCTCAACGACGCAGGCTTCTCCGATATGCAGATCATGGCCTCCAACTCGCTCGATGAATATCTGGTACGCGACCTCATCGTACAGGGCGCGCAGATTGACTCGTTCGGCATCGGCGAGCGTCTGATCACCTCCAAGTCCGAGCCGGTATTCGGCGGCGTTTACAAGCTTGCAGCCGTTGAAAACGAGGACGGCGAGATCATTCCGAAGATCAAGGTCTCCGAAAATGTTGAGAAGATCACCACGCCGCACTTCAAGCAGGTCTACCGTCTGTTCGACAACAAGACCGGCAAGGCGCTGGGCGACGTTCTGACCATTCATGACGAGGTCATCGATCCGGCTCTCCCCTATGTTCTCTTCCACCCGATCCACACATGGAAGCAGCGCGTCGTTACCGACTACACCGTCCGTCCGCTGCGCCAGCAGATCTTCAAGAACGGTGAATGCATCTATCAGTCGCCCTCGATCACCGAGATCCGCGACTACTGCATGCGCGAGGTGGACACGCTCTGGGATCAGATCAAGCGCTTCGAGAATCCGCAGACCTACTTTGTCGACCTGTCCAAAAAGCTCTGGACCTGCAAGAACGAGCTGCTCGAATCCTGCCGCATCTGATTATATTCAAACGTACACATGACAGCGGACCTTCCACGGTCCGCTGTTTTTCTGTGCTCAAATACGCGAGCGCAAGATTTTATAAACCGCGCAGGCGGCCGCGCATTTTTTCTAGCTCCGCAGCCTGACGGATGGCAGTTTTCACCGGTTTTTCTTCCGTTTTTTCTGCACGAATTCGCAAGATTGTGCTGGAAAACCGCATTTTATCCTGCTATAATGTTCTCTGCAAGCAAGAGAATGCTGTTTCGCATTTCCTCAATGCTTCATTTTCGCAAACCAGAAGGGGTAAACACTATGAAGGCATTTTTATCATCTATCAGCCGCAACAAGCGTTTTGTTGTCGCTGAGCTGTTTCTCGTTTATTTCGCACACGGCCTCGGCTCGATCATGCTCGGCTCCGTCCTTCCCGATCTCCGCGCCGCCTACGGGCTCGACTACCAGCTCGGCGGAACACTGATCTCCTCCCAGTCTGTCGGCTATCTCGGCATCGGCCTGCTGTCCGGCATTCTCGCCGTAAAATGGGGACTCAAGCGGGCTTATCTCATTCTGTATTATCTGTTCGCTGTCGGCTTTGTCATGCTCCTGACCGGCGGCTCGCCGCTCTGGCTTCTGGCAGCCATGTTCCTGACCGGCATCTCCAAGGGCGGCATTACCGACTACAACAACCGCGTCATGAGCGAATACGCAAACGGCAGTGCAACGCCGCTCAATATGCTGCATGCTGCGTTTGCATTCGGCGCGTGCGTTGCGCCGCTCGCGGTACTCGCCTGCCAGAAGCTCGGCGGTGAAAACGGCTGGCGTCTGGCGCTCGAAATCGCAGTCGTTCTGCTCACCTTCGGCCTTGTGTTCGGCCTGTTTATGAAAATGGATGAGGAAAAGCCTGCGGAAAGCACGCAGAAATCCGCCACCGATTACGGATTTTTCCGCGAGCGTCTGTTCTGGCTGACCACCGCGCTCTGCTTTTTCTACGAAGCGGTCGAAGCATCCATGATGGGCTGGCTGACTACGTTCTACATCGACTCCGGCGTGCTTGCAGCGGGCGCGGCGCAGATCGTTACTTCGCTGCTCTGGATCTCGCTGCTTGTCGGCCGTTTCTCGTGCAGCGTGATCGCGGCAAGGTTCCGCCCGTGGCAGATGATCACCGTCATGTGCTTCGGCATCGCAGCCTTCCTCGTCCTGCTCGTCCTCGGCACCAGCCTTCCGGTACTGATCGTCGCTACCATCGGACTCGGCCTGTGTATGTCCGGCATGTATGGCACGACGGTCTCGAATGCCGGCGACCTGTTCTCGCGCTATCCGGCCTCGATGGGCATTTATGTTACGCTGAACGGTCTGGGCGCTGCGGCTGCCCCGGCAGCGATCGGCGTTGCCGCAAACCACGGCGGTATCCGCATCGGCTTTGCTCTGCTGCTCATCGCGGCGGCGATGCTCGTCGTTTCCGCTCTGTGCAACATGCGCTACCTGAAAAAACGCTAAAATCTCTCTCTTCTCGATCCCGGTGCAGAGCTGATCTGCATCGGGATTTTCGTTTCTCTCCGTTCATAAATTTCATTGTGGGTTGAACGAACCCATCCTGTGTGTTATAATAATTATCGACATATGTCGGAAACGGAGTGACAGCAATGGCAAGACCCTGCCGATGGCGGCGCATCTGCACCGTGCCGGAGTTCGACCGCTTTGTACCCGAAGGTATCCCTTCGCCGGGAAGCATCACGCTGACCGTGGATGAATACGAAGCCGTGCGGCTGATCGACCTGATGAAATGCACCCACGAGCAATGCGCCGCGCAGATGGATATTTCGCGGACAACAGTGACCGAAATCTACGAATCTGCGCGGACAAAGATTGCAGACAGCCTGATCGGCGGCAAGACGCTCGTGATCGCAGGCGGACGCTACCGCCTGTGCGACGGCACAGGACCGCTCTGCTGCCACCGCTGCCGCAGAAACGCGGCACAGTCCCCGCAGCAGATTACAGAAAAAGGAGAACATATCATGAGAATTGCAGTTACCTACGAGAACGGAACCATCTTTCAGCATTTCGGCCATACCGAGCAGTTCAAGCTGTACGATGTGGAGAACGGCGAGATCAGGCACAGCGAGGTAGTCGACACGAACGGCAGCGGCCACGGTGCCCTTGCAGGCTTCCTGACCGCGCATCAGGTCGACGCGCTGATCTGCGGCGGCATCGGCGGCGGCGCACAGACTGCGCTTGCGCAGGCGGGCATTCGACTGTACGGCGGTGTTTCGGGCAGCGCAGACGAAGCTGCGGCAGCGCTTGCAGCCGGTCAGCTGACCTTCAATCCGAACGTCCATTGCACCCATCACGAGCACGAACACGGCAGCGGCCATCACACCTGCGGCGAACACGGCTGCGGAAAGCACTAACGCAAAAGGCACTCTCAGATGAATGAGAGTGCCTTTTGCGTTTGTTTATATCATCTTTACCACACCGAGCACGCCGTGAGACGCGATCAGCATAATGATGCCCGCCGTGATGACGCCGCAGAAAATAGACAGCAGCGCGCGCGTTTTGGGCATTTTCAGCAGCGTTGCGATCAGCGCACCCGACCACGCGCCGGTTCCCGGAAGCGGAACAGCAACGAAGAGATACAGTCCGAGACGGGCGTATTTTGTGACCTCGCCGCTTTTGCTCAGCAGTTTTTTCTTGTACGCAGCAGCAAATTTACGCAGCGGCGGCAGGGTTTCTGCCCATTCCATCAGCTTTTCCCCGAACACGAGCAGCAGCGGAATGGGGAGCATATTGCCGAGGATGGCCAGAGGAAAAAGCGTCGTCCACGGGATTCCGGCGGCCGCGCCGAGCGGTACTGCGCCGCGCAGCTCTACGAGCGGCACCATGGAAATGATAAAAACGGCCGCCTCGCGCCCCGCGCCGAGCAGCCAGTCAAATAATGCAGAAAACAATCTTCTACTCCTTTTTCGAAATATTACTTTTATTTTACCCTTTGAGCGCAGAAAACGCAAGGGCGCTCCTATAAATTTTGTGTGAATTTTATCAACAGTTTGACGCATCGCCGTACTTCGGGTATACTGTGTATAGCAAGTCATATGCGGAGGTGAGAACGATGTCCGACCGGGGGAACGACGCCTGCTGGGCGTCATGCAATGTACTGCTCGTGCTGGGCATACTTGCCGACGGAGAACGCGCCGGGCACGAGATCATAACGATACTCGAGCGCCAGTGCGACCGCACCTTTGCCGGGCATGAGGGCGACCTGTACCCCCTGCTGCACCGGCTAGAGGAGCGCGGCGACATCCGCTCGCGCGAGCGCATGAACGGCGGCCGACCGCGCCGCTGGTACCGTCTCACCCGTCAGGGGACAAAGACGCTTGCGCGGTGCCGCCGCGAATGGGAGCATTACCGCCGCAAATGCAGCAGTCTGGCCGCAGGAGGTGAGACCTGTGCACGAAGATGAACGCCTTGCCGCTTTTCTCGACGAGGTCTGCGGTCCGCTGTTCTGGCCGCCCTACCGCCGCCGCGTGCGCCGCGAGCTGGCTGACCATATTCTCTCGCGTGCGGAGCTTCTCGAACGCAGCACCGGCTGCCCGCGCGGGCAGGCCATCGAACGTGCCATCAGCGCCATGGGAGACGCGCATTCGCTCGGACTGCTGCTCCGCCGCACCCGTTTTCCGCTCCGCGGCCTGTTTCTGACTCTGATGACCAGCCTCATCTGGGCCGCCATCGCAGCCTGCATCCTTTATCTGCTGCTGCATCTCGGTCTGCGCACGTAAAAATGTATCAAAAAGGCACCGCTTCACGAAAAATGAGGCGGTGCCTTTTTGAGATGCACGGTCTATCGAACTGGAACAGCGTTTATTTATCTTCTTTTGAAAAAACACCCCATAAAGAAAATGCAATGCCTGTTACCAATAAAATAATTCCTGTTATCAGCACAGGGAATAAACTCATATCAGATACTGTTTGCCAATATCTGCCCAATTCCGTATTCCACTCTGTTGTATTTTCCATATTCATGCTTGCCATCAAAGAAGTACATAGCACCATCAATGTTCCTGTAAGTTCAAATCCTGTTCCTGCAATTATTTTCTTCATACATAGACCTCCACAACTTTCGATCTGTTCGCTTTATCCCCCACGATTTTCATCTTTCAAAATCAGCTGCTTACAGCAGTGGCGCGAACAGGCGCAGCACGCTTGCGGCGATCGACCGCAGCCACGGAACGCGCCGCAGCCATGCGTCGTCAATTCGGCGGCTGACATTGATCGTTTCGAGGATATCCTGCTTGACCGACGCTACGACCGAGCTGTTGTAGAAGCAGGTCGCACACTCAAAGTGCAGGAAGAACGAGCGGAAATCCATATTGATCGTGCCGACCACCGCCGTATCGTCGTCCGAGACGATACTCTTCGCGTGCAGGAAGCCGGGGCGGTATTCATAGATTTTCACGCCTGCACGGTGCAGCTGCTGATAATACGACCGCGTGATCATATAGACCAGCTTTTTATCCGGGATGCCCGGCGTCAGGATGCGGACGTCAACACCCGACTGCGCCGCGATCGTCAGTGCCGTGATCATCTCGTTGTCGAGCACAAGATACGGCGTCGTGATGTAGACATACTTTCGCGCGTTGTGAATGATCTGAAGATAGGTGGACTCACCGATGTTGAGATCGTCGAGCGGCGAGTCGGCGAACGGCTGCACCCAGCCGTCCTGCGGCAGCTTGACCGTCGGCAGATAGTTTTCGAACGCGGTAATCTTCTCGCCCGTCACATACTCCCACATCTGAAGGAACAGCGAAGTCATGTTCGCCGTGCCATCACCGCGCAGCAGGATGCCGGTATCCTTCCAGTAGCCGAAGCGTACCTTTTCGTTGATATATTCATCGGCAAGGTTGATGCCGCCCATATACCCCACATTGCCGTCTATGATCATCATTTTGCGGTGATTTCGATAGTTCAGATAGGTATTGAGCGTCGGAATAAAGCGGTTGAAACGGACCGCACGGATGCCGAGCGACACGAGATAGCGGTCATAGTGCTGCGGCAGCGTCGCGATCGACCCGACATCATCGTAAATGATGCGGACATCCAAACCTTCCTTTGCCTTTCGCGCCAGAATATCGAGAATCGTGTTCCACATCCTGCCTTCTTCAATGATGAAGTATTCGAGAAAGATGAACCGCTCCGCCTTTTCCAGCTCCTCGCACATCGAAGCAAACATATCCTCGCCGGCGCGGAAGTAATGCGCCTCCGTGTTCGTCCAGGCCGGCATGCCGCACAGACTGTCGATATAGCGCGTGCGGGCCGCATGACGCGGATGCAGCTGCGAAAGCTCCTCCGTTGCAGGCTTGCGCATGTAATCGGTGAAATCCGGCGGATTTGGCTCATACTGATGCTGTGTGCGCGCGCGGTTGAAAGGCGTATTACCCCAGAACAGGTAAAACAGGCCGCCGAACAGCGGAAACAGCAGGATAATGATAATCCATGTAATCTTATAGGTCGGATTGTCGTACTTGCGGACGAGCCAGACCACGATGACAAAGCTGAGAATGGTGAGCGCCGGCGTGACCGACGGCCATCGCTCGCTCATCCAGCCCACGCCCCACATCACGGCGATCAGCTCCAAAATCAAAAACAATCCGCCAGCAACGCGCCGGTCACCAAGTATCCGGCCGAAAAATCTGCGCATAACGACTCCTTTCCCTGCGGGCATTTTTCTTTATATATCATGATACCGCAGCAGCGAAAAAAAGTCAATCGAACGCAGCCGGATGCGCAAAAAAGCTGCGCTGCCCTCTCGACTTTTGCGGTACAGCTGTGGTATGATGAAGGAGCTATAATAAAAAAACGGAGGGATAACCATGCCACATACCGCTGTTCCTGCGGCCGAGCTCGCCGCGCGTCTGGAAAACCTGCGCCGCGCGATGTCTGCCGCCCACCCCGACTGGGGAATGATCCTGCTCGACAGCAAGATCGACCTGTATTATTTTACCGGCACAATGCAGGAGGGCGCGCTCGTCATCACGCCCGATGAGGCGGCCCTTTTCGTGCGCCATTCCTATGAATGCGCCGTGCGCGACTCCAGCTTCGCCGACATCCGTCCGCTCGGCAGCTTCCGCGGCATTGCATCCGCCTTTCCTCATATCCCCGAAACGGTTTACGTCGCGACGCGGACGATAACGCTGCAAAAGCTCGCCATGCTCCAGAAGTATCTTCCTTTCGCTCCTGCCTCCATCGACAGTATTCTGGGCGGTCTGCGCACCGTCAAGAGCGCCTACGAGTTGGAGTGCATGAGGCACGCCGGCAAAATCCACGCAAAGGTTCTCGAAACCGTTGCACCGGCTCTCCTGCGCCCCGGCCTGAGCGAAGCTCGTCTGTGTTCTGAGATCTGCACCTCCATGCTCGACCACGGCGCGATGGGTATCTCCCGTTTCAATCAGCCGGCGGCCGAGGATGTGCTCGGCCTTGCAAGCTACAGTGAGAACGGCCTGATGCCAACGGCGCTCGACAGCCCCTCCGGCACGGTCGGCACCTGCATCGCCATGAAGTCCATCGGTTCGACCGAGCGCCTGCTTCGCGGAGGCGATACCGTGCTGCTCGACATTCCATGCGGCTGGCGCGGGTATCACACCGACAAGAGCATCACGTTCTATTTCGGCGACCTTGACGAAAATCCGAAGGCGGATCTGATCCGTGCCGCACACGAGCAGTGCATTGCACTCGAGAAGATGACCGCTGAGCTGCTGCGTCCGGGTGCGGTTCCGGCTGAGATTTACGAAAAGATCCTCGCCGCTGTTGACCCGGCATTCCGCGACGGCTTTATGAATTCCTGCAAATTTCTCGGTCATTCCATCGGTCTGACGATGGACGAGGCGCCGGTTCTTGCCAAGGGCTTTAACGATCCGGTCGTACCCGGCATGACGTTTGCGGTCGAGCCGAAAATCGCGCTCGAAGGCATTGGCCTCATCGGCACGGAAAACACCTATGAAGTTACGGAAGACAGCGCCGCAAAATCACTTACCGGAGACTGCGAGACCGGTCTCGAAATCAATTACTGATACAAATACAACAAGACGGCTGAGTTTTTATCCTCAGCCGTCTTTTACATCTCAGCCAATCTCGACTCTTCTGCTGCCCTTTTCCTCATACAGCCGATGCGAAATCGAAACAACAGTGCGTCCTCCTGCGGCGGAACGCAGCGCTGCAAGAACGCAGTGTTCGGTTTCCGCATCGAGATCCGCGGTGATTTCATCAAGAAGCAGTATTTTCGGATCAGCTGCTACCGCGCGGGCGATTGCTAGCAGCTGCCGCTGTCCCTGGGAAAAGTGAGCCTCCGAAAACATCGTTTTATAATTTTCAGGCAGTGCCATGATTGCCGCGTGCAGGCCCGTGAGCTTTGCCGCCTTCACCGCATCATCATACGTAATTTCCGGGTCAAACAGCGTAATCTGTTCCTCGATCGTACCGGGAGGCGCGTAAAAATGCTGCTCCACGCAGCCAAACAGATGCCGTTTCTCTGAATCCGGAATATCCGACGCCTCGCGTCCCATAATGCGCACGCTGCCCTTCTGCGGGCGGTACAGCCCCATCAGCAGCTTGAACAGCGTTGATTTTCCTGCTCCGGTTCGTCCTGTCAGCGTAACGTGCTCGCCCTCTCTTATATTCAGCGAAATATTCTCCAGGACCGGCGTATCCGCAGTATAAGCGAAATCCACCTCATTCACAGAAATACTCAAATCTGATTTTTCAGCAGCAGCGCTACCGGTATCTCTTTCCGAAAGAGCCAGAAAATCGTCGATTCGATGCACGCCTGCGACTGCTGACTGCACGGTCTGTATTTCCATGCCGATGCTTTCAAGTGGCGTAAATACCTGTGAAATATACGAGATCACAGCGACTGCTGTACCGGCGGACATGCCGAACAGATGACGAAGCGATGGATTTCCTGATGCTGAAAGAACAAAAACCAGCGCAGTTACCGCAGCACTCACGATCAGAATGACCGGAGAGTACACCGAATCATAAAAATTTGTACGTTCTGTTGCCTGATAGCCCTCCTCGATTGCTTCATCATAACGTTTCCGCATAAATCCTTCGCGACCAAGAAGATGCACTGTGCGGATACAGTGCAGTGTTTCGGGCAGGAAGCCGGAAACGCTCGCAGCCGCAGCCCGGCTGTCCATCTGCGCACGAAGCATTCGCTTCTGAATCACCCTCGTGAAAATGTACAACGCCGGTATAAGTGCAATAATCATCCATGCGAGACCGGGCGCTTTTATAAAAACGATCGCTAATATGCTGATAATCTTACCGAAATCTGCTGTCATGCCAATGATGCCGCCGGTAAACAGATTTTCCACGGTGTCGACATCACCAACAAACCGTGATACGATTTCGCCGGGTGTCTGCTGCACAAAACATCCCGTATCCAGTCGGGACAGTTTTCCGCAGAGCTCGTGACGCAGACTGCGCGTGATACGCTGTCCAAACACGGAGAGAAGGCTTTCTCTTGCTGACTCAGCAAGTCCTGCCATTAAAATAATGCCGAAATATGCTGAAACGAGCATAATTCCCAGGCGTTTTCCTTCCGTGAGCGTGTTTACGATGCGTTCGAGCACAAGCGGCGGGATGAGCGCCGTCACGATGGCGCCGGCGACCGCAGCGACCGTTCCGATGCTTAAAACTGCGTTTTTTAGCGCGGAGGAGAGGATAATCCGAACCGTACTGACGTTTTTATGCACTTTCCTGTCCTCCCTGCTGCAGCTTATAGAGCTCGGCGTACTCCGGACAGCCGGCCATCAGCTCCGCGTGTGTCGAGGTGCGCACGGCACCGTTCTGCATCCACAGCACACCATCAAGCTCCGGAAATACATATAAACGATGCGAAATCAGCAAAACTGCGGAGTCTTTCGCTGTTTTTTTAAGCTCATCAAACACCTCACGTTCGGTCTTGCGATCGAGCGCAGAAAACGGATCATCCAGAATCAGTAGCGGCTTCAGATTTACGAGCTGCCGCGCGAGCGCGAGCCTCTGCTGCTGTCCGCCGGACAGGCGCACGCCGCCTGCGCCGATGCGTGTTTCCGGCGTCACTTCCCGTTCGAGCTGTACAGCCCGCAGCAGTGCCTTCACATCTCCTGTGCCGCCGAGCAGGATATTGTTTTCGACCGTATCGCTCAGAAGCTCCGTGTCGTGCCCCAGATAGCCGATATATGCGCATCGTTCTGTTTCATCGAGGGACGCAAGCTCGCGGCCGTCAAACCGGATAGAGCCCTCATACGGATTTTCGCACAAAAACGCCTTTCCGAGCATGCTTTTTCCACACGCTACCGGTCCCGTTATTCCGATTATCTGTCCCGGTCTAATCTCGAAATTCGCATTTTCCAGCACACCCGGTACAGAGAGACCGGTCGCCTTCACGCAGCATGGTACTTTTTGCGGCAGATCCTGTTCCTCCGGCGGTGTGCAGAGGAAGTCTTTGATGCGTCCCCATGACACCTGCGCCTGCTGCACGGCATTGAACAGCTTGGCTGCCTTGGAGGATTTTACCGACAGCTTCGCGAAGCAGGCAATAAATGTCGTGAACGCCGCAATGTCCCACGCACCGCTTTGTACGCGGGCGCCGCCGAGATACAGGATGAACAGAACGCCTGTCATGGAAAGCGCATTATACAGCGGCGGCAGCGCGGACACCCATATATTGGCCCTCACCGCACACCTCTCATAATCCGCAAGATGTACATCATAATCCGCGTTTCGCTGCTCGTCGCAGCCGAAGATACGATATGTCAATGCGCCTGCCGCGCGGTCGAGCGTCGCCGCATTCAGCCGCTCTGCGCTCGAACGAAACGCCGCATTGGTGCGCTGTACAATGGTTTTCATACGCTCTGCGGCAAAATATGCAAGCGGCGGGAACAGCAGACTCAGCAATGCGATTTTCACATCATACCAGAGCAGCAGACCGATGTAGCACACGAGCACAACGCCCGTATCGAATATCTCCGTCGTGAATTTACGCATGCCCTCCGCGCAGGCATCGACATCTGAAATCGCCTTGGTCAGCACCGCGCCGCTTCCTTCCCTGTCCAGTTCTTTTTTCGAGCGGTGCACAAGATCTGCATAGAGCATATGCTTCATGCGCCGGTTGATGTCATTTGCGAACCGGCGGACATACAGTCGTTTGATGCAGCGCACGCCCTGCACGGCTGCAATGGTCGCAAGATACGCGAGCGCGAGCAGCGCCATGCATTCCGCTGTCTGCGTTCCGTTCAGCACATCGAGCAGCGTGCCGACGAGCCGGCCCTCGAACAGCGGCCCTGCCAGCAGACCTGCATTATACAGCAGGCCGGAAACTGTAACGACCGCAAGCGTGCTCTTCTCCTGCGCGAAATACCAGGTGATCCTCTGCGGATCGCGGCGGTCATTCATCCTCCCCCGCCCCCGTCTCCAGCCGTGCGCTGACCTCTGGAAAGCCTGCGCGCGCCTCCTTTTTCGAGCGCAGATACAGATCGTTCAGAACGCGGCAGAAGCTGTCACGGTCGCTTTCAGACAGTTCATCGAGCAGCCACTCATAAAACGTCTGCTCAATGGCCGCCTTGGAATTTCGCAGGCCTTCGGCCTTTTCCGTTGCGTACAGCAGCTGACTGCGGTGATCGTTCGGATTTTCCCGGCGCACAAGGTATCCCTTTGCTTCCAGACTTGCTGCGCGCCGCGCCGCTGCGCCTTTGTCGATTTTGAGTGCATCGCGTATCTGCGTCTGCGTGATGCCGGGGTGATGACGCACGAGATGGATAAAATCGAACTCGGCCGTCCCGATCCCCTCCGCCTTCATCTCCCTGACGGTAAACTTGGTCACCTCCCGGGCGATTTTTGTGATCTGTCTGCGGCTCTGATCCACCGTTAGCGCTCCTTCCTGTTATAGTTGTAGTATCAACTATTTAGATGATAGTACATCCATATCGGTTTGTCAAGAAAAAAATCCCCGGAAGCCGAAGCCTCCGGGGTGATTTTCAAATCGAGAAATTCAACGTATTTTTTTCATTGCTGACCAGTTCCTCGAGTGTTACCGAGTCGACATATTGGTTGATCACATCGTACAGTCCGCGCCAGAAATCGAGCGTGATACACTCATTTGCTCGCGCACAGTCGATCGGTTCATGCTCCAGACAGGCAACCGGAGCGAGAGAGCCTTCCGTGATGCGCAGAATATCGCCCACCGTATACTCGGACGGGTGACGCGCCAGCTGATAGCCGCCCTGTGCGCCGCGCGTCGAGGTCACAAAGCCCGCACGCGAAAGCTGTACGACGATCTGCTCCAGATATTTTGCCGAAATCTCCTGTCGTCTGGAAATATCGCGAAGCGGTATATAGCCGCCGGCATCGTGCTGTGCAAGATCGATCATCAGTCGAAGCGCATATCTTCCTTTGGTTGAAATCTTCATAATCTATCCGGCGCACCTCTGTTTTTTCGGTTCGGGTGCGCCCCATCCTTTCTTTCTGTGTCGGCTTTACTCCCCTGCCGGCACCTTTACCACTAATATACCACAGGTTTACTATGTTTTCAACCCCCTGTGTTTTCCATTTTAATAATTTGCAGAAAATATTTGTTTATACCTGCATCCTGTATGCTCATGGCTGAAGATTTTGAATAATTCCGTGCAGATGCTCGTCCGCCTGCTCAACCTCCCATTTCAGCTCAGTCGCAGACATACGCTCCGCGCCGTGTCCCAGAATGATCATCTGCTCCATGCCGTCCGAGGTAGCGACGCGCACGCGATGCCTGCGCGACAGATCGTAGGACGCCTGCTCGATATACATATCCGCCGTCTCGGCCTCCCTGGTGTAGACGATATGGATGCCGTGGCGTTTTTCGACCGAGCCTGTGCCGCCCTTGACCTTGTAGGCATCGAACACGAGGATCAGGTGGCACCTGCGCACACCCTGGTAGTTGCTCATGATATTCACAAGCCGCTCGCGTGCCGCGTTTACGTCCTCCGCCGCGATGGCCTTCAGCTCGTCCCACGCAAAAATGATGTTGTATCCGTCGACGAGCAGATAATCGTCCTGCCGGATGCGTGTCACATAGAGCTGTTCGAGCGTCTCCGCCTTTTTCCGGCTTTGCTGCAGTGCTTCAAAGCCGCGATCCCGAACCGGTCCGTAGGTGCGCTCGAACAGCGCCCGAAGCTCGCTGTCATTTTCAAATCCCGATGAACGTACACCGCTGTGCGGCACAGATGCCGGCTCCGCCTCCTCTTCCGGCTGCGCAAGCACACGGCTCGTGTCCAGATGAGCGTGTGCGCGGACCTCGTCCCAGTGCACGACATAGCCTGCGCCGTGTGAACAGAATACCGAGTCCGCCGTATTTTCCGTGTCTCGCTCGGCATCGTAGCCAATGGCCGTCACGACCGCCTCCGTGTTGTGACAGACCTCATATCCGCCCGGCGTGCACGAAAGTCTGCCGCGTCCCTTGGTGTAGGAGGCGACCTCAGTCCAGTAGTTTCGCATAGATGCAACGGGTGCCTTGCCGGTCAGCACCGACCCTCCGTGCAGCGGCTGCGGCGACTCAAATGTGCCGTTCATGCGCTGAATATCGCTCATTGCACGGCCGACGCATTCGTCCGGCAGCTCGAGTGTGAAATCGTAATATGGCTCGAGCAGAATGCTCTGCGCCTGCATCAGACCGTTGCGCACAGCACGGTAGGTCGCTTCACGGAAATCGCCGCCTTCGGTATGCTTGACGTGGGCGCGTCCGGCGATGAGTGTGATGTGCACATCGGTCAGCGGCGCGCCGGTCAGCACACCGAGATGCGCCTTCTCCGCGAGGTGCGTCAGAATAAGCCGCTGCCAGTTGAGGTCGAGTTCATCGGTCGAGCAGGCCGTTGCAAGCGTGATGCCGCTCCCCCGCTCGCCCGGCTCCATGAGCAGATGCACCTCGGCGTAATGCCGCAGCGGTTCGAAATGGCCGATGCCGATGACCGGCTCCGCGATGGTCTCCCGGTAGACGATGCTGCCCTCGTCAAAGGTCACGCGCACACCGAAGCGCGACTCGATCAGCTCGGTCAATATCTCGAGCTGCACCTCACCCATCAGCTGCAGGTGGATCTCACCCAGCTGTTCGTTCCAGACGACACGCAGCAGCGGGTCCTCTTCCTCGAGCTGCCGCAGGCTGCGGAGCATGGTGTGCGCATCACAGCCGTCCGGCAGACCGACGCGGTAGCTGAGCACAGGCTCCAGCACAGGCGGCAGTGCACCTGCCGCTGCCCCCAGCCCCATGCCCGGCGCGGTATGCGTCAGGCCGGTCGCCGCGACCACCATGCCCGGTTCAGCACGCTCCACAGCGGTAAATTTTTCGCCCGAATAGACGCGCAGCTGATTGACCTTTTCCTGCCAGCCGCCGTTCTCTCCGCCCGAAAGCTGTGCGCGGACCGCAAGCGAGCCGCCGGTGATCTTCATGTAGGTCAGGCGGTTCCCCTGCGCGTCGCGCGCGACCTTGAATACACGCGCGCCGAAGTCCGCCTGCGGCTCGGGCTGCACGGTGCGGCGGTCGAGCGCGTCGAGCAGCGCGTCCACGCCGTCCAGCCTGAGCGCCGAACCGAAAAAGCACGGAAAGACCTTGCGCTCACGGATGAGACGCACAACATCCTCGTCTGCGACCGTTCCCTGTTCGAAATACCTTTCGAGCAGCGTCTCATCGCAGACTGCCAGCTCCTCGTGCAGCGTACTCTCATCGCCGAAGTCGACCACGCCCGAGGAAAGTCGCGTTTTCAGCTCACGCAGCAGCAGAACGCGCTCTGCGCCGTCCAGATCCATCTTGTTGACGAACAGGAACGTCGGAATGCCGTGTCGCGCGAGCAGCCGCCAGAGCGTCTCCGTGTGCGCTTGCACGCCGTCCGTGCCGCTGATGACGAGCACCGCGTAATCGAGCACCTGAAGCGTGCGCTCCATTTCTGCGGAGAAATCTACATGTCCCGGCGTGTCGAGCAGCGTTACCTCCGTGTGCGGCAGAGAAAACTCCGCCTGCTTGGAGAAGATCGTGATGCCGCGCTCCCGCTCGAGCGCAAAGGTGTCGAGAAATGCGTCCCGGTGATCGACCCGCCCCATTTTTTTGAGCGCACCCGCGCGGAAGAGCATCGCCTCAGAGAGCGTTGTCTTTCCGGCATCGACGTGCGCGGTTATGCCTATACAGATATGTTTCATAGTCGTTTTCGCTTTCTGTTCCGAACTGTGCCTGTCAGAGGACAGCTCGCAGGGTATCACTGATATTATCGCAGGTTTTCCGGGATACTGCAAGCCGTCTGCACTATTCTTTCGCGTTATATCGTCATAAACAACAGATATTTGACATAAAGTTTGTGCAGGTTTACAATAATCATATCAGCAAAGGGGCTGAAACCACCGACTATGGGGTTTCTATGCCCTTTTCTTTTGTCATTCAATTCTTTATCAGGAGCGATATATATGCAGTACACTATTTCCCATCGCATGTCCGGCGTGCACGGCTCTGCAATCCGCGAGCTGTTCAAGCTCGGCGCAGACCCCAGCATGATCTCGTTTGGCGGCGGCAATCCGTCCGCGGAGACCTTTCCTGTTCCCGAGATCGCGGAGATCATGGCCGACGTCATGAAGAACGCGCCGGTCTCCGTGCTTCAGTACGGCCTGTCTGAAGGCTATACGCCGCTGCGCGATACCATGAAGGAATACCTTGCACGCACGCAGGGCTTTGATTTCGAGAAAAACGAGCTGTTCATCGTCTCCGGCGGTCAGCAGTGCGCCGACCTCACGACCAAGGTGCTCGTCAACGAGGGCGACGTCATCCTGACCGAGGATCCGGCATTTGTCGGCTGTCTGAATACCTTCCGTTCCTACGGCGCGAAGCTCGTCGGCGTGCCGATGCAGCAGGACGGCATGGACATCGACGCACTCGAGGCCGCGCTGAAGGCGAACCCGAACGCAAAGCTGCTCTATACCATTCCGTCCTTCCAGAACCCCTCCGGCATCACGACCACGCTCGAAAAGCGCAAAAAGGTCTATGAGCTTGCCTGCAGGTACGACATCGCCATCCTCGAGGACAATCCCTACGGCGAGCTGCGCTTCTCGGGCGAAGATGTCCCGACCATCAAGTCGATGGACACCGAGGGCCGCGTCCTGTATGCCGGCAGCTTCTCCAAGGTCATGGCCCCGGCATTCCGCCTCGGCTTCCTCGTTTTCGACAAGTCGCTGACCATGCCGCTGACCATCGCCAAGCAGACCACCGATGTGCACTCCAACGTCCTGTTCCAGTATGTGTGCAACGAGTACATGACAAAATATGATTTCGCGTCGCATCTCGAAAAGTCGCGCAGCGTCTACCGCGAAAAGTGCAGACTGATGCTCGACACCATGCGCCGCACGTTCCACCCGTCCGTCACCTTCCCGCAGCCGGAGGGCGGTCTGTTCGTCATGGCATTTCTGCCCGAGGGCATGGACGCGCAGCCGTTTGTCCGCGAGGCCATCAAGCGCGGCGTGCTGTGCGTACCGGGTTCGGCATTCCTCGCAGATGAAAAGCAGATTTCGAACGCCTTCCGTCTGAACTATTCCACCCCGAGCGATGAACAGATCGTAAAGGGCATCGAAATTCTCGGCAGACTGACGCATGAATGGGTAAAGGAGCACTAAATCATGAAAGTTATGGCATTTAACGCCCGTCCGGACGAACGCGCGTTTTTCGATCACTTCGGTCAGTCTCTGAACATGGACCTCGAGCTTCAGCCGGGCACGCTGACAGTCGACAACGCCGGCCTGACGCGCGGCTTCGACGGCATTTCCTGCACCTGCGATCTTCCGGCGCCGGTTCTGGAGAAGCTCGCAGAAAACGGTGTACGCTACGCCGCGCTGCGCACCATCGGTTACGACAACGTAGATCTTGAGGCGGCAAAGCGTCTGGGCATCCGCGTGTCGCACGCAGGCTATTCGCCCTACTCGGTCGCGAACTACACGGTCATGCTCATGCTGATGTGCATCCGCAAGGCGGTCTATATCATGTTCCGCTCGCACACGGCGGACAACTCGCTCGGCGCGGCCGGCTCGGCGCGCGGAATGGAGATGCAGAACCTCACCGTCGGCGTCATCGGCACCGGCCGCATCGGCAAGGCCGTCATCCAGAACCTCTCCGGCTTCGGCTGCCATATCGTCGCGCACGATCCGTATCCGTCCGAGGAAATGAAGAAAATGGGTGTGGAATACGTTTCGCTCGACTCGCTCTATGCACAGTCCGACATCGTTACGCTGCATACCTTTCTGAACGACGAGACGTTCCATATGATCAACGCCGAGTCCATCAGAAAGATGAAGCCCGGCGTTGTTATCATCAACTGCGCGCGCGGCGCACTCATTGACACCCGCGCTCTGATCGAGGGAATCGAATCCGGCCGCATCGGCTCGGTCGGCGTGGACTGCTTCGAGGGCGAGGATGACGTCATCCGCGTGGATCACAGCTACAACAGCCATGTCACCAACCACGACTATATCATTCTCAAATCCTTCCAGAACACCATCGTCACGCCGCACGTTGCGTTTTTCACCGACCAGGCAGTGTTCGACATGGTACAGTGCTCGCTCGAAAGCCTGCACCAGTTTGATGCAGGCGAGAACGTGCCGCTTGAGGTGCACGCTTAACCGATTTCGGAAAAATACCGGCGCAGAAACGCGCGGAAGGCACGCATGGAATGCGTTTCAAAGCGACTGAGCTGCTGCACATAGATGTAGCGCCGGCATTCGGCGTCGCGGATGTGCAGCAGATGCACACTGCCCTCCTCGCACAGCTGTCTCCACTCTCCGGCCGCGGCAAGCGCGATACCCATGCCGCAGGACAGCAGGCGGCTTTGGAGCGCCAGACTGTCGCACTCGATCGCCGCGTGCATGGCGATGCCTGCGGAGCGGAAAATATGCTCGGAAACCTGCTGAAAGGACTCCGAACCGCTTAGCGCGATAAACGGGTCATCCGCAAGCTCGGTCAGCGAGACCGCGCCGCAGTCCGCAAAGCGATGCCCGTCCGGGACCGCGATGCAGATTTCCTCGTCGAACAGCACCTCGGCGCCCGCCGGGACCTCGTCCCGGGAGACGGCGCTGTCGAGCAGCAGGTCGCTGCCCTCGGGCGTGCTGCCGATGCGGAAATCCGCGTTGCCGTACTCGGCCGCGAAGCCGGCCAGAATGTCGCTCAGTCGCTCGACGCAGGACAGTGCGCAGATGCACAGACCGCCGGCGCGGTGCAGGCTCTCCTCGATCTCGCGCCGCGCGTCCAGCTCCGCATTCAGAATGGCTCGGGCGTACCGCAGCAGGATATCTCCCTGTTCGGTGCGTCTGAGTCCTTTTCCCGTCCGTTCGAACAGCTCCGCACCCAGCTCGCTCTCCAGATTTCGTATCGTCTTGGATACTGCCGGCTGCGCCATGCTGAGGCTCTGTGCGGCGCGCGTCATATTTTCGGTCTTTGCGACCGCTGCAAACTGCCGAAGCTGGTAAATTTCCACGCATTTTCCTCCCATTTTATCATACTGACAGGATTTTTATACTTATGATCACTCAAATTCTTCTTCAGCAGACCATCATCATGTTTGCGCTCATGCTGCTCGGTCTGCTCCTCTCTCGCCGCGGCATGATCACCGAACAGGGCAGCCGTGATCTTTCCAACGTGCTGCTGTATGCGGTCATCCCGTGCGTCATTCTGCGCAGCTATATGTCTGAATTCAGCACGGAAAAGCTGCGCGCGATGGGTCTTTCCGCTCTGATCGCGGTCATTGCTTTCGCGGCGTCCATCGCGGTCGCGTATCTGACCTGCGGCACCCGTCACCGGATCGAAAACTTCGCTGTCGCCTTCGGCAATGCAGGCTTTATCGGCATTCCGCTCGTTACCGCTGTATTCGGGCCGGAAGCAGCGTTCTATGTGGTCTCGTTCAGCACGTTCGCAAACCTTTTGCAGTGGACCTACGGCATCGTCATCATTTCCGGCAAAAAGGAGACCATGAATCTCAGAATGGTTTTCGTCAATCCGGTCTTTATCTCCATGGTCATCGGCATCGCGCTTTTCGTGCTCCAGCCGACGCTCCCGACGGTCGTTACCGGTACCATCGGCTATATCGCGGACGGCAATACCGTGCTCGCCATGATCATCCTCGGCTACTATCTCTCCAAGGTGCAGCTGCGCGGTCTGTTCGCTGATGTACGGCTGTATCTCTTCTCCGCACTGCGTCTGCTCGTCGTTCCGGCGGTCACGATACTCGTGTTCCTGCCGTTCCCCTTCGCGCGCGGCGAGATTACGCTCATCACGCTCATCGCGGCCGCAACGCCGATCGCAAGCAGCACCGCCATCTTTGCGCAGAAGTTCGATCAGGACTACCGCCGGGCAGTCTCCTACGTCTGCCTCTCCACCATTCTCTCGGTCGCAACGCTCCCGCTCGTCATGCTCTTTGCGGAACGGCTGCTCTCGTAAATTCTTCAGATGACCGGAAAAGCGGCGTGAACCCAAAGGTTCGCGCCGCTTTTTTCTGTCTTATCCCAGAACAGCCTTGTGGAAGGTCTTTTTGCCCTTCTTGATCATGCACTCCTCGTTAAAGAAGTCCTTTGCGAGCTGCTGCTTGAAATCCGCGACCTTTTCGCCGTTGAGAGAAACGCCGCCGCCCTGTACGAGCTTGCGCGCCTCTCCGTTGGAGGCCGCGAGACCGCACTTGACCAGCAGGGTCAGCACACCGATCTGGCCGTCGGTAAAGTCCGCATCGGTCAGCGTAGTGGTCGGCATATTGGCAGCCGCACCGCCAGATACGAAGATCTCCTTCGCAGCGGTCTGCGCCTTTTCCGCCTCCTCTGCGCCGTGAACCAGAGCGGTCAGCTCGTAGGCAAGGATCTCCTTCGCCTTGTTGAGCTGTGCGCCTTCCCACTTGTCCATCTTCTCGATCTCCTCGAGCGGCAGGAACGTCAGCATGCGGATGCACTTGAGTACGTCCGCATCGTCCACGTTGCGCCAGTACTGGTAAAAATCGTAGGGAGAGGTCTTGTTCGGGTCGAGCCATACTGCGCCCGCGGCAGTCTTGCCCATCTTCTTGCCCTCGCTGTTGAGCAGCAGGGTGATGGTCATGGCGTGCGCATCCTTGCCCAGCTTGCGGCGGATCAGCTCGGTGCCGCCGAGCATATTGCTCCACTGGTCGTTGCCGCCGAACTGCATATTGCAGCCGTAGTTCTTAAACAGGTAGTAGAAGTCGTAGGACTGCATCGGCATGTAGTTGAACTCGAGGAAGCTCAGGCCCTTTTCCATGCGCTGCTTGAAGCACTCTGCGCGGAGCATATTGTTGACCGAGAAGCAGGAACCGATGTCGCGGATGAACTCGATGTAGTTGAGATTCATCAGCCAGTCCGCATTGTTCACCATCCGCGCCTTGCCCTCGCCGAACTCGATAAAGCGCTCCATCTGCTTCTTGAAGCAGTCGCAGTTGTGCTGGATGGTCTCGACGGTCATCATCGAACGCATATCGGTACGGCCGGACGGGTCGCCGATCATGGCGGTGCCGCCGCCGATGAGCGCGATCGGCTTGTTGCCTGCCATCTGCATGCGCTTCATCAGGCAGAGCGCCATGAAGTGACCGACGTGCAGGCTGTCTGCGGTCGGGTCGAAGCCGATGTAGAACGTCGCCTTGCCGTTGTTGATCATCTCGCTGATCTCTTCTTCGTTCGTTACCTGCGCGATCAGGCCGCGCGCTTTCAGTTCGTCGTAAAGTTTCATCGAATATTTCTCCTGTTACTTGATTTTATCCTTTATATCCTGTACTGAAACGCTGTTACGGGGCGCGTTCCTTATGTCTCTCGTCGATAAACACCATTGCTATGCCCCCTGCCCTGCCGCATCGAGCAGGTCCTCTGCATTTTTGCGCGCGGCGTCCGAGATTTCTTCACCGGACAGCAGCCGTGCGATCTCGTCGATGCGGTGTGCGCGATCCATCGGACTGACGTCCGTAAAGCTCCGCCCGTCGCGGACGGATTTGGAAATGCGCAGATGATGGTCGCCCATCGCCGCGATCTGCGGCAGATGGGTCACGCAGAGCGTCTGCTTCTTCCGCGCGATGGCGGACAGCTTGCGTCCGATCTGCTGTGCTGCGTGACCGGACACGCCGGTATCGATCTCGTCAAAAATCAGCATACCAACATCTTCGCCCGCTGTCAATACGTTTTTGAGCGCGAGCATGATACGGCTCAGCTCGCCGCCGGAGGCGACTCTGGAGAGCGGCTTTTCCGGCTCGCCCGGATTGACCGAGATCTCGAACGTCACGGTGTCAAAGCCGTGCGCGGACAGCTTGGTCCCGGTGTGCACGGCGATGCGCATGCGGACCTTGTCCATATCCAGCTCGGAAAGCTCGCGCACGATCTCCTGTTCGAGCTTTTTCGCCGCCGTGCGCCGCGCCTCGGTCAGCTCGGCTGCAATGCTCTTGGTCTGGCGAAGCATTTCGCGGTACTGCCCGCGAAGCTCCTCACGGCGGTCGTCCGCATTCTGAAGCGCGTCAAGCTCTGCCTCGATTCTGTCGCGGTACGCCAGAATTTCCGGTATCGTACCGCCGTATTTCTGCTTGAGACGGTATATCTCGTCGAGGCGCTGTTCTACATATTCGCGTTCCGCCGAGGAAAAGTCCAGATTGCCGCTCTGTGCCGCTACGCTGTCGCGCAGATCGGCCGCGAGCAGCCGCACCTCCTCGGCCTGCTCCGCCATGCCGTCAAAGGCATCGGACACCTCGCGCAGCGCGGAAATCGCCGCCGACACCTCATCGAGCATGGCGCATGCGCCGCCGACCTCATCGTCGCCGCTCAGCGCAAGCCGTGCGCGTTCGAGTGCACCCGCTATCTTTCCTGCGTGGTCGAAGTACGCCTTGCGCTGTGCAAGCGTCTCGTCCTCGTCCGGCTTCAGTGCCGCCTGTTCGATCTCGTCCTTGTGGAACGACAGCATATCGATGCGCTGCAAGCGCTCCTGTTCGCCGGTCTCGAGCGCGTGAATTTCGCGCCGGAGCGCCAGAAGCGCCTGATAATTCGGCCGGTAACGCTCGAGCAGCGCCGCATTTCCTGCGTAGCCGTCCAGATAGTCGATATGATGCGCCTCGTCGAGCAGCTTCTGACCGTCGTTCTGACCGTGAATGTCGATCAGATACGGCGCAAGCAGCCGCAGTGTCGAGGCCGACACCGGCTTCATGTTGACGCGGCAGGAGCTTTTTCCGTCCGCGGTGAGCTGACGCTGGATATGCAGCGTATCCCCTTCGTCACCGGCAAGATCCAGCTCGTTGACAAGCTGGCAGAGCGCCGGCGGCAGCTCGGTGAATACCGCGCTGACAAAGCCCTTTTTCGCGCCCGAGCGCACCAGATCGCGGCTGACTCGTCTGCCGAGGATCGCGCCGATCGAGTCGATGACGATACTCTTGCCCGCGCCGGTCTCACCGGAGAGCACGGTCAGTCCGCCCTCCAGCTCGATGTCCGCGCGCTCGATCACGGCAATATTTTCAATGTGGAGTAGTTGCAGCATTGCCGCGTCCTCACCTGCTTACTTTAGAATATCATGCGCCTGTCTGGAAAACCGCTCAGCGCTCTCGGTATCGCGCATAACGACGAAAACCGTGTCGTCGCCGCCCAGTGTGCCGACCACATCCACCGCGCGCATCGCGTCGATCGCCATCGCCGCCGCCTGACCCAGACCGGGAAGCGTCTTGATGACGACCATGTTCTGCGCGGCGTCGATATCGGTCACGCACTCACGGAAAATATTCCGCAGACGAGTCGTGAAACTGTCCGCTGCACCAGCCGCCGCAGCCGTATATTTATACTTTCCGGTCTCAGTGGAAAGCGATTTGATGAGCCGCAGCTCCTTGATGTCGCGCGAGACTGTCGCCTGCGTGGTGCTGTAGCCGATCGCACGCAGATGGTCGGTCAGCTCCTCCTGCGTCTCGATCTCGAAGCGATCGATCAGCTCCAGGATCTTCGCCTGTCTCTGAAATTTCATTTCACGCACCCCCTGTTCAGAAATGCTTTTTTTTTTATAAAATCACAGCTTCTGCTGCAGTATTCGGTAAAAGCTGTTGCCCTTGAGACGGATCAGCCGCGTGCGCAGCGCAGATCGCGTGATGAGCACCCGGTCGTCCGGACGCACGGCGAACCCCTGTCCGCCGTCCGCCGAGATGAACACTTCGCTGCCGCCCTCGCAGGCTGCCGTGATGGCGAGCGTGCGCTCGGGCGCGAATACGAACGACTTTGCCGCCAGCGCATGCGCGCAGATGGGAATGACCGCCAGATTTTCCGCGCTCGGCTCGATCACCGGGCCGCCTGCGGACAGGCCGTAGGCCGTCGAGCCGGTCGGTGTCGCCGCGATCACGCCGTCTCCGTTGAATCGCGTGACCTCCTCGCCATCGGCCGATATGCCGACGCGCACCACGCGGAACGCGGTGCCCTTTGCAATGACGATATCGTTCAGCGCGTCATTTTCATAGACCCTGCGGCCATGGCGCTCGACCTCGACATGCAGCATCATGCGGCTGTCGAGCTGATAGTCCCCCTCGAGCAGCGCCTGCATTTTATCCAGTTCCGCCGGCTCCAGCTCGGTCATAAAGCCGACGTGGCCGACATTGATGCCGAGCAGCGGCAGCTCATTCTGCGCCGCCGCCCGGGCGATGCGCAGCATGGTGCCGTCTCCGCCCAGAACGACAGCGGCGTCCGCGATGCGGACCGCCTCGGCAGTATCCATGTAATCGAGCGCCATCACCTCATCATGCAGCGCGTGCATGGTGCCCCGCATCTGATTGGGCAGGATGAGGCGAATATCCCTGCCCCGGAGCCGCTCGCAGACCGAAGGCAGAATTTCCCGCGCACTTTGCTTGCGCAGATTGGGGTAGATGAAAAACGTCCGCATCAGCTGTCCAGTTCCTCGTGCGCCTGACGCACAACCTCCGCCAGATCCGGGATATGCTCCTCGCCCTGCTTCGCCAGATAGCCGAGGAATTCAATGTTGCCCTCCGGCCCCTTGATGGGCGAAAACGTTACGTCGAGCACCTTGAAGCCTGCCGCATGTGCGTTTTCTACATAGTTCTCGAGCACTTCCAGATGGATCTCCGGCTCGCGCACGACGCCTTTCTTGCCGACCTTGCCCTTGCCGGCCTCAAACTGCGGCTTGATGAGGTTGGCCACGCGGCCGTCCTCGGTCAGCAGGCCCGCAACGACCGGCAGCACGAGCTTCAGCGAGATGAACGATACGTCGATGACGCAGAGCGACGGGGTTTCCTCGAGCATATCCGGCGTTACATAGCGGATATTCGTGCGCTCCATGCACTTGACGCGCGGATCCTGCCGCAGGCTCCATGCGAGCTGACCGTAGCCGACGTCGATGGAGTAGACCTTCTCCGCGCCGCGCCGCAGCAGGCAGTCGGTAAAGCCGCCGGTCGATGCGCCGACGTCCATGACCGTCAGGCCGGACGGGTCGATCGCAAAGTAATTGAGCGCCTTCTCGATCTTCTTGCCGCCGCGCGAGACGAACGCATTGTCGTTGCCGCGGACTTCAAGCTCGGCGTTCTCGTCCACCATGTCGCCTGCCTTGCCGGCCTTCTGTCCGGCGATATACACGATGCCCTCCATGATAGCGGTCTTCGCGCGTTCGCGCGAGGGGCACAGACCCTTTTCAAACAGCAGTACATCCAGTCGTTTCTTAGCCAAGACCGGTCTCCTTTCGATGTTCCATCACAAATTCCGCAATACCGTCCGCGTCCAGACCGCAGTGACGGTACAGATCGTTCACGCTGCCGTGCGGCAGGAAGCGGTTGCCCGTGCTGATGCACAGCGTTCTGCCGCTGCGGTGCGAGGCAAGCCATTCGCCCACGCCGCCGTTGTCGACCGTGTCCTCCACGACGACGCACAGACCGGAAAGCGCATCCTCCTGTGCCGCAAGCGCCTGCTCGAGCGCCGGACTCAGTTCGTTTACCTTGCAGACCTGCGTGCGGACGCCGCGGCTTTCCAGCTTTTCCGCTGCTGCAAGCGTTTCGTTTATCATAATGCCGTGCGTAACGAGCGTGACCTCATGACCGGCAGTCTGCCGGACACAGGCGAGCGGCTGCGACGAAGTGTCGCCGCGCCATGCGCCCTCGCCGCCGCGCGGATAGCGGATGGCGACCGGGCCGTTCTCGTGATAGACCGCGCGCGTCATCATCGAGCGCAGCTCCGCGAAGCTCGACGGGCAGAGAATGGTCACGCCCGGGATCGAGCGCAGAAACGCAATATCGAGCACGCCGTTGTGGGTCGCGCCGTCCGCGCCGACAATGCCCGCGCGGTCGATGCAGAACACGACATGCAGTCCTTCAATCGCGACATCATGCACGACCTGGTCGTAGGCGCGCTGTAAAAACGTTGAATAGAGCGCGACGACCGGGACAAGGCCCTGCGCCGCCATGCCGGCCGCCATAGCGACCGCATGCTCCTCCGCGATGCCGACATCAAAGAAGCGGTCGCGGTGCAGCGTGGAGAATCTGGTCAGACCCGTGCCCGACGGCATCGCCGCCGTGATCGCACAGATGCGCGCGTCCTTGTCCGCAAGACCGCACAGCTCCGCGCCGAAACGCGCCGAGAAGTCCTCCTTCTTCTTCGCAAGAAATTCGCCCGTCACGCGGTCGAACTGCGATACGCCGTGATATTTCTCCGGATTGTTCTCGCTCGGCGCGTAGCCGCGTCCCTTCTGCGTCATCACGTGCAGCAGCACCGGCTTTTTCATCTTTTTCGCCTGTGCCAGCAGCTCGCAGACGCTCTTGAGGTCGTGGCCGTCCACCGGGCCGAGATAGGTAAATCCCATCTGCTCGAACAGCGACGTCGGCAGCAGGAAGCCCTTGATGCGCGCCTTGGTGCGCGAGATCGACTGCGTCAGCGCCCGTCCGCCCGGAATGCGCGCGAGCTTTTCCTTGATACGCACCTTCGCACCCAGATAACGCGGACTGACGCGCAGACGCGACAGATGACGGCTCAGGCCGCCGACATTCTTCGCGATCGACATATTGTTGTCGTTCAGAACGACGAGCAGCGGCTCGCCCGACGTGCCGGCATTCGAAAGCGCCTCATACGCCATGCCGCCGGTCAGCGCGCCGTCGCCGATGACCGCGACAACGTGGTATTTCTGGTTTCTGAGCGTGCGCGCGTGCGCCATGCCGAGCGCGACCGAAACCGAGTCCGAGGCGTGGCCCGTGATGCACGGGTCAGTAATGCTCTCCTCCGGCTTCATGAAGCCGGAAAGGCCGCCGTACTGCCGCAGCGTTGAAAAACGGTCGCGGCGGCCGGTCAGTATCTTGTGGACGTAGCACTGATGGCCGACATCGTAGATGATGCGGTCGCGCGAGGAGTCGAACTCCCGTTCGAGTGCTACCGCCAGCTCGACGATGCCGAGATTGGAGGCGAGATGGCCGCCGGTCTGAGAGACCGAGTCCACGATAAACTCGCGCAGCGCCGCACACAGCACGCCAAGCGTGTCATACGACAGTCCCTTCAGATCAGCAGGACTGGTTATATTGTTCAAAATTCCATATCTTTTCATGAAAATATCCCCACCGGAACGGTAGTTTTATCTTTTATTATCCAGCTTGAGCGGCAGCACGGACAGAACGCGGCCGCACAGCGCAAGCACCTTGCCGCTCGCAGCGACAGCGATGCCCTTTCCGGCCGCCTTGCCGCCGATCGTACCCGCAGAAATCAGACCCGTGATCAGGAGCGAGACCAGAACCTTGGTCGCGCCGTCCGTACCGGCAGTGATGTGCGTCACGATCAGCGCGCCCGTTGCACCGGAGATAATGCCGCAGATATCGCCCACGACATCGTTGCAGATGCTCGATACCTTTTCCGCATTGCGCACCATCCAGACCGCCTCGCGCGCGCCGCGCACCTTGTGCGCCGCCATGGAGTGAAACTCCTTTTCCGTGCCCGAGGTCGCGGCCACGCCGATCATGTCGAACACGATGCCGAGGCCGATAAAGAAGAACAGCACCACAAACGACAGGACTGTGCCTGCGCTGTTGAGCGCTTCATTCGAGATATACGACATGACCACCGACAGCACAAAACTGACCGCCATGATCGTCACGACCCAGCGGACGTTGACAACGGACGGCTTTTGCGGCGGCTTTTTCTTTTGCTTGTTTTCTGTTGACTCCAAAACGATACGACTCCTCAGTTCTTTTTTCAAACCGGTCACATATGGCAAACGGCTCCGCTCCCCTGTTTTTACGCAGGAGAGCGACGCCGGAAATAGATAAAAGGCAGTGACGGCAGGCCGAGTAAATCTTGCGGCTTGAGGTTCGGTTGGATTTCCCCGCGAACTGCCACGCGTCGCCGCCGTGGGGGTTTCCCATTAAAGTCCGTGCCGGGATGTTGCCATCACCGGGACCGAATTGCCACTGAGTCCGCACTGCAATCCACGGCCTGCCTCGTAAACGAATAGCCTAGGTGATTTCCACAGCAGTCAACACAATTCTTAGCCTCTTTTGCAGACATGGTTTCAACCGTCAATTCCCACGGCATTCCTGGCCGGGAAACCGCAGGCGGATACGATATTCACCATGGCCACTCAAGGCAGGCTACACTGCACACAGCGTTTCTGAACAGCGCGAGGGGGATCAATTCCTCACAGGGTCATCCGCACCGCATTGCAGGTTTCATCCCGTGCCGTTGGACATCCATCAACCCCAAAGGGATGCTATAGGTGTCCGACAGTCACGGGTCTCCACGGCGAGAGGGTCGGTACTTCATGCCATTGAAGCGCGCCCGCAGGCCTTAACCTCCAGCATCCACCCCAAACTGGGCGTAAGAAGCAAACACCAGAGACTTCATCGATATGCCCGTCTACGGATTTTTAGGCCCGTCTTGGGAATTGCATGTACTGACTAGGATACTACGTCACTGTTTTCAGTTTACCATAAATTCGAGCGTTTTTCAACATTAGACGAAGAATACGCAGAATTTTAACATCTTAAGATTTGCGGCCGGTCAGGCTGCGCGCGAGCGTTTCCAGAAACGCGCGTCCTTCATAGGGCGTGAGCGCCGCGACGGCCTGTTCGGTCAGCTCGCCTGCGAGCTTTCGGCACGCATCCAGACCGAGCAGGGACGGGAAGGTCGATTTTTCGCTTGCCGCGTCCTTGCCGATGGACTTGCCGAGCGTTTTCTCGTCGCCCTCGATGTCGAGGATATCGTCCTCGATCTGGAAGGCAAGGCCGAGCTTATCGCCATAGGCGCGCGCGGCCGCGATGCTCTCTGTATCGGTCTTTCCGGCCGCCGCACAGCCGAGCTCGCATGCGGCGCGCAGCAGGCAGCCGGTCTTGAGCTTCTGGAGCAGGCGCAGCTCGGTTTCGGAAATACGGCGATGCTCCGCGAGCATGTCGAGCACCTGACCGCCGATCATGCCGTTCATACCGGCGTTCTCGCTCAGAATCCGGATGCAGCGCAGCGCAGTCTCCGCTGGAACGTCTGCCTGCGAAGCGGTCTCGAACGCCGCGGTCAGCAGACCGTCGCCGGCGAGCACTGCCGTCGCCTCGTCGAACGCCTTGTGGCAGGTCGGACGGCCGCGGCGCAGATCGTCGTTGTCCATGCACGGCAGATCGTCGTGAATGAGCGAATAGGTATGGATCATTTCGAGCGCACACGCGAACGGCAGGGCGTTTTTGATGTCGCCGCCGTGCAGGCGGCAGAACTCGAGCACGATCACCGGACGCAGGCGCTTGCCGCCCGCCATCGCAGAGTATTTCGCCGCCTCGAAAATGCGGTCGTAGCCCTCATGCGTCTCGCGCGAGAGATAGCCCTCGAGCGCCGGCTCGATCAGCGCGATATCCGCGCTCAGCTGTTCGGAAAATGTCATTTTGCCGCCTCCTCTGCGTCGAACGGACGCTCTGTTACCTCGCCCTGGAGATTTTCCTGAACGACCGTCACCTTCTGTTCCGCCTTGTCGAGCAGCTTTCCGAGGGCGGCGGACAGCTTTGTGCCCTCCTCGAACAGCTTCATGCTCTCCGCGAGCGGCGCTTCGCCGCGCTCCAGCAGACGCACGATCTCTTCGAGCCGCGCCATCTGGCTTTCAAACGTCTTTTCCGCCATTTATTGTTCCTCCTCGGTATGGATCACGCGGCAGTCTGCCGCGCCTTTTGCAAATCGGATATGCAGCGCATCCCCTTCCTTCAGCGCCGCCGCATCGGTCACGACCGCGCCCCGTGCGCCCTTTGTCGCGACCGCATAGCCGCGGCTCAGCACGCGCAGCGGACTCATCGCGTCGAGCGACGCGACAGTCTGCGTGAAGCGCAGTCTCGCGCGGTGCAGATTTCCCCTGCCTGCCGCAAGCAGGCGGTCCTGCGCTGTCCGGAGCTGCTGTCTTTCGTGCGCAAGCCGCGCCGGGACCGTTCCCTGAAGGCGCTCGGTCAGCGTGTCGAGCACAAGCCGCTTTTCCGCGATATAGCGGACGGGCGTGCGCACGGACAGGCGCTCGCTCAGGCTTTGCAGCTGCCTTCTGCGCGATTCGGTCTGCTTTCCCGCCGCCGCACGCAGCCGCGCGTCCAGCATTTCGAGCGTCGCCTTCCAGTCCGTGCGGTCTGGAACCGCGAGCTCTGCCGCACCGGATGGCGTGGGGGCGCGCAGGTCGGCGACAAAGTCCGCGATCGTGACGTCCGGCTCATGGCCGACCGCTGAGATGACCGGGATCTCCGAAGCATAGATCGCCCGCGCCGTCACCTCTTCGTTGAACGCCCACAGATCCTCCATCGAGCCGCCGCCGCGGCCGCACAGGATGACATCCGCCTCACCGATCGCGTTCGTGAGCGCGAGAGCGCGCGCGATGCTCTCCGCCGCACCCTGTCCCTGCACCTGCGCCGGGTAGAGCACGACTTTCGCGAGCGGCCAGCGCCGCCCGAGGATGCGGATCATGTCGCGCACCGCCGCACCGGTCGGCGAGGTCACGAGCGCGATGGAGGACGGACAGGCCGGGATCGGCTTTTTGTGTGCCTCGGCAAACAGGCCCTCGGCCTGCAGCTTTGCCTTCAGCTGCTCGAAGGCGACGTTCAGCGCGCCTGCGCCGTCCGGAATGATCTCCGAGATATAAAGCTGCACCGCACCCGTGCGCGGAAACGAGCTGACACGCGCGCGGACGATGACCTTCATGCCGTTCTCCAGCCGGAATTTGAGCCGCATGGCGTCCGAGCGGAACATGACGGCGTTGATGGCCGCGTCCCGGTCCTTGAGCGTCATGTAGTGATGGCCGGACGAGTGCGCCTTGTAGTTCGAGATCTCGCCCTGCACCAGCAGACTGCGGTAGCCCGGAACGGCGTCCAGAAGATCCTTGATTTCGTTATTCAGTTGAGATACGGTATAAATCGCTGCCATAATGATTTCACACTCTGTTTGTCGGAAAAGCGCAGATCTTCGACAGGCTCACTGTCCGTCTGCGCCGGTTTTTCGGTACAGTCTTGCCGCGAGCACCGCCACGCCTACGGCGTTATCGCCCGAGAGCGTCGGCTCGGCAAAGCTGACGCCGCTGCCGAAGCGCTTCTCCATGCGCGCGCGGATGACCCGACTCGCCATCACGCCGCCGGCGCACAGCACCGGAACGTCATAGCGCTCCTTCGCCTGTTCGGTCGCCTTGATGACCGCATTGGCCACGGTTTCGAGGGCGAAGCGCGCCATGTCCTCAGGCTTTTCGGTCTTAAATTTATTTTCCACCTGGTTCTGCATGCCGGAGAGCGAGAATCTGCAGTCCGTCACTCTGGGACGAAAGCCCTTCTGCGGCTCTGCCGTCAGCGCAAGCTCATCCAGCGCCGCGCCCGACGGGAACGGCAGCTCGAGCAGTGCGCCCGCCCGGTCGAGCAGCTGACCGGCCGCAAGGTCGGTCGTGCCGCCGATGCAGGTGCAGTCCGGCAGGCCGTCCGCGCCGCACTCGACGTAAAGCAGCTCGCTCGTGCCGCCCGACAGATGCCACGCGAGGAAGCGGCTGTCCAGCAGGTCGAGCCGCCCGGCGGACAGCGCCGCCGCCGCGATATGCCCTTGCTGATGGGATACCTCGAAAAGCGGCACAGAAAGCAAATGCGCCGCACTGTGCGCGACGCTTTTTCCTGCCAGAAAGCAGGGCATATACGAGCCCTCGACCGCGCGCGGACGGGTGCTGACGCCGACTGCGCGCACCTCGCCCTGCGGCAGAGCTTCGATTTTTTCATGCAGATGCACGGTGTGCTGAAACAGTGCGTCCGACTGCCGCAGGCCGATCGCGCCCTCGGGCACGGTCAGCAGGCTGCCGCGGTTGCACCATTCGCCAGAGTCTGCGTCATAGACCGCAGCCGAGGTGCGGTAATTGGACGTATCGATCCCCAGAAAGCGCTCAGGCATCGGTCTCGTCCTTTTCCTGCTTCTCGCGCGCGACCGCACCCAGAACGCCGTTGATGAAGGCAGCAGCCTCCTCGGTGTCGTAGATCTTGTCGAGCGCGACCGCCTCATTGATGGCAACGCCGACCGGAACGTCGCTCACATAGCGCATCTCATAGATCGCAAGGCGCAGCACAGCCTTGGTCATGCGCGACAGGCGGTTCAGCTTCCAGCCCTTTGCGTTGCGCTCGATCGCGTCGTCAAGCTCGTCCACACGGGTCGCAACGCCCTTGACGACTGCGCGGATATAGTCGGCGTTCTCGACGCTCAGCCTGCCCGCATACATCTCGGCATCGGTTTTGAGCGAGCGCATAATGTTCTCGTCCAGCCGTTCCTCCAGATTTTCCGGCTCAAACTGCTGAAAACCCATCTCAAAGATAAGGTGCAGTGCGATCTCTCTTGCTTTTGTTCTGCTCATCACATTCTCGTTCACGGCGGCAGGCTCCTTCTCTGTTTTTATTTATCAAGGTAACTGATATTCATGTTTTTTATACTATCAATATCTTATTTTATCCTATTTTACAGAAAAACGCAAGGGCAATACCGCATAATTGCACAGGAGCGCAAAATTTCCGCAGAGCGCTGCCGTTTTCCCTTGTGCAGTGCTGCCCATGACGTTTCCGCGTCCGGCGTACCGGGCATAAAAAATGTGCGGCGAGACCGACGCTCACCGCACATTTTTCCGGATTTACTCGGCCGCGTTTTCTTCCTGCTCCCCGGCAGGCTTTTCTGCGGTCTGCGCCGGCTTTTCCTCCGGCTCTGCGGCCTTTTCCTCTGCCGCAGGCGCGAAGGTCACGCCGCCGACGTGTACATTGATCTCGACCACATTCAGGCCGGTCATCGACTCGATCTGGCTCTTGACGTTGTCCTGCACCTGCTTTGCGACCTCGCAGATGTTATGACCGAACAGCGCGAGAAAGCTGATCTCGACCTTTACGGTGTCCTCCTCGCCCAGCTCGACGCGCACGCCCTTGGACAGGTTTTTCTTGCTCAGAAAGCTGACAATGTCGCGCGTTACGCTGGAATAAAGACCGCTCACGCCGTCGGTCTCCGAGGCTGCAAGCGCCGCGATAGAGGCAACAACGTCCTCAGAAATGCGAATAGAACCCTGATCGCTCTCGGTCGACCAGTATTCCTTATGATCCGCCATAGTGCTCACTCTCCTTTAGCAAGAGTATATCACATCGGGCGCAAAATGAAAAGGGAAAATATGAGGCTGTCAGCTGCCGGCCTCGACGATTTTGATCTGTCCGGCGCTCATGCCGGTCTCAGAGACCACGATATCGCGTATCTTCGTCACATCGTCCGCCTGCAGGCCGCCCTCCGGCGGCGAGACCACGATGTTCGCCGAGCCGTCCGAGAGCATGACGACCGCATCCGCATAGCCCTTTGCGCGGATGAGGCTCTCGATGTTCGCCTCCTGCACGGAAGCCGCGGCCAGCGCGGAGATCTGCGAGGCGGCATCCTCCTTCGCGGTCTCGTCCGCATCCGCGCTCTCGGACAGCTCCTTCAGTGTGCTCACCGCCTCGTCGCGCGCCTTTTCTCTCGTCAGACGCGAGGATGCGAAATAATCCTCTCCCGCCGCCGCGCTGTCGTCCGATGCAGCAGAAGCGCTGTCCGCACTGCTCCCGTCGGTCTGGAGCAGATCCGCCGGCGGCTCAACATAGCTCCAGTTGAGATACGCCGCCGTGCACAGCAGCAGTGCGACCACGCCGTAGACCGCGCCTCGTTTCTTGATTTTTTTCATCACGCTCGCCCTCCTCGATGCGGTGAAAGATTTCCATATGACCGTTCTATGCGCCGGAGGCGCGTTTCAGAACCGTGATGCGGTCGCTCGTCAGACCGCACACCGTCTCGACAGCCTGCGTTACGGCGAGCCGGACCGCGGCGTTCTCCGCCCCGTCGCACAGCACGATCGCGCCGCGGAACGTCGGCAGGACATTTTTGACCGTCACGGGGGTCTCGCCGTAGCCCGACGAGGAAATGACCGCGACATCGCTCTCCCGGCTCGAGGCCGCGCCGCCGGTCTCTCTCGTGTTGACCGCATACACCGCCTCCCCGGTCTGCTCGAGCGAGAGCATCAGCTCGACCCGGCCTGCGCCGTCGATCGCAGACAGGCGGCGGCAGAGCTGCGACTCGAAATCGCTCAGCGAAAAGCTGTCCGCGCCGGTCTGCGTCTGCGCGGCGTCCGTTTTTTCCTCCCGGCCGCCCGACACGAGCAGCAGCACGCCCGCGAGCAGGACAATGAGTGCCGCGCGGTATTTTTTCGCGAGCGGCCGCAGCCGCGCGCAAAGCTCGTGCAGTTTTTCCGTATTCATCGTGCGATCACCTCCTGCCGCTCCGCCGGGACGCCGCATTCGCTCGTCACAAGCTCCTGTATCTCCCTGAGATGCGCAATATCGTCCGCACCGCAGTGCACGGTCACGCGGTCTACCTGTAAAATACCGCTCTCGTCGGTCGCCATCGTGACCGTAAAGCGGCAGTCGTAGCCCTCGGCGGCGGCGCGGCTCTCGAGCGCCTTTGCGATGCTCGACGCGACCGCGCTCATCGCGGTCTGCATGTTGGTCTCGCGTATCGCCTGCGTGTCCGGTGCGGCGGACACGCTCCACCCGGCAGAGCGCAGACTGCCGAGCGGCTGTAAAAGAGCCGCGAGCATGAGCAGACCGGCCGCGAGACGCACTGTCTCGCGCATCGCGCCGCTCCCGGCCATGCGCAGTGCCGCTGCGGACGCCGCCCCGGCAAGCGTCACGCGCAGCAGAATGGTATGCAGCAGTTCATTCATAACGGTTTCACCATCGCAACAGCATAAACAAGTTCCAGATACAGAATGGTGCAGGCGGCGCTCAGCATGCCGAGCAGCAGACCGAACCCCGTGCCGATGCCCGAGAGCAGACGCCTGAGGCTGTCCGAACACAGGGGCGAGAGCAGGGCCGCGCCTGCCTTGAAGCACAGATAGCACGCCCCGGCGCGGACAAAGGGCGCGAGACAGATCGCCGTGACGCATATCATGCCGAAAACGCCGACCGAGCCGCGCAGCAGCTCCGCACCCGACAGAACGGTCTCCGCCGCGTCCGACATGACGCCGCCGACCACCGGGACCGCGCCCGAGACCGCGAACTTCGCCGTTTTGAGCGCAACGCGGTCCACGTTCCCCGAAACGCCACCCGCTACGGCAAGATATGCGGTGAACAGCGTAAGTATGAGCTTGAGCGCTCCGGCCGACAGGCTGCCGATGCCCTCTGCAAGCCCGCGCAGCACGCCGTTCCCGGCGGCCGCATCCACGACCGTGACCGCGAGATATACGCACACCGCAGGCACGAGCAGGCCTTCGATCAATCGAAGGACGAGGTCAAAGGCGAACATGGAGGCGACCTGAAGCGTCGTGGCGGTCACGGCGCTGCCGCCCATCGAGAGCGCCGCCGCGAGGACCGGCTGGAGCGTCGCGGAAAACACACTGATGCCGTCGAGCGCCGACCGGCAGAGCGACAGCACGCCCGAAAAGTCCCGGAGCAGCACAGCGGAGATTCCGAGCGCCCCGGCCATGTCGACCGCATCGTTCGCCGCGCCCCCTGCCGCCTCGGAAAAGCCGCGCGCCGCCGCCGTCAGGATAACGATGCCGGCCGCCGCGCCGAGACTGCCGGCCGCCTTCGCCCACGCGCTTTTCGCGTCCGGCACGGCGTTTCGGAGCAGCCGTGCGAACGAGCCTGCAACGTCCTGCCCGTCCGTGCCCGCAAGATACGGCTGCGCCTCGCCCGTCACCGCGCTCCGCAGCGCCGCCTCGTCCTGCCCGCGCTGCGCGTCCGCCTCCGCCGCCCCGGCGGACAGGCACAGAGCAAGCGGCAGCAGCAAAACCGCCGCCAGAATTTTCATCCGTTTTTTCATCATACCGTCCATTCTGTGAGAAAGGTCAGCACCTGTTCGAGCAGGGGCAGCGCCGCGCCGAATGCGAGCACCGTCCCGGCAAGCTCCACCTTCGCCGCAAGCGCGGACTGGCCTGCATCGCGGCAGAGCGCCGCGAGGATGCGCACGAGAACCGCGATGCCGACGACGCGCAGCACCGGCCCGTACAGCTCTGCGTCGAGATTGCCCCGTGCGAGCAGCGCGGAAAAGCGCTGCATCGTGCTCTGCGCCGCCTCGCCGAGCCGAAGCAGCAGAACGACTCCGGCTGCGAGCACGAGCAGGAACGCGATGACGGGCGCGTCCTTTTTGAGCGTGAGCGACAGCACGAGCGTGAGCACGACGATGCCCGCGAGCAGTCCGACGCCGCTCAAAACCCGAACACGCTCTTCATCATGCTGAACAGCCGGCTGATCTGCTCGACGATCAGCATAAGTACCACGATCAGGCCCGCGAGCGTCGTCATGAGCGCCTGCTCGTCCCGCCCCGACCGCGTCAGCAGCTGCCCCAGCACCGCGACGAGGATGCCGACCGCCGCGATGCGGAAGATCAAATCAACGTCCATCGTTTTCCCCCTCCGCTTCAGACTAGCACCAGAATAACGAGCAGACCGGCCGCGATGCCGCAGGTGCGGTACAGGCTGCCCCGGTCGCGCAGCTCGGCAAAAGCCAGCTCGCGCAGCATCTGCAAACGATGCAGCGCCGTGTCGATGGCGGCCTTCTGCTCGGAAGCGTCATACCGTCCGAGGAAATTCGCAGCATCGCACAGCACGCCGCACTCCTCCCGGCCGAGACCGGCGTCCGTCTGCGCCGCGCGCATGCCTGCACACCAAAGATAGCTGAGCGACAGTCCGCTGCGCTCACGCATCCGGCGGCGCACGCCGGAAAAGATCTGCCGGACGACCGCGTTCTCGTTCTTCGCGAGCAGGTCGATGATCTCGGGCATGGGCGTGCGGCGCGCGGTGATTTCGTTCTCCATCAGCCGCAGCGCGAGCAGCATGGCGTCCGCCGCCGCGACTCTGCGCCGCAGCTCACGCCGCGCGTTCAGTCCGAGTGCGGCGCACGAGCCGAAGATCATCACCGAGCCGATCAGTTTCAGCATGTCGTTCCCTCCGTTTTCTCCATTCGATAGCTTCGTTTCCCGTCCTTCTGCTCGATCGTCAGCACCCGCTCGAACACGCCGAGCGACAGCAGCCGCCGGTAGAGCGGTCTGCGCCGCAGGTCGCTGGGCCCGGCTGCATGCGCGGCGGCGAGCACCGCCGTGCCGCAGTGGGCGCAGAGCGCGACCGCCTCGATGTCCTCGGGCGAGGTGATCTCGTCCATCGCGACAAGCGCCGGAGACATGGTCCTCAGCAGCATGAGCGCCGCCTGCTTTTTCGTGCATCCCTCCAGGATGTCCGTACAGCGCCCGATACGGAACTGCGGCACGCCCTCGGCAAGGCCTGCGATCTCGCCGCGCTCGTCCGCAACAGCTGTGGTGTGCCCGGCGTCCGAAACGAGCCGCACCCACTCGCGCACGAGCGTCGTCTTGCCGCAGCCGGGCGGTGCGAGCACGAGAAGCGAAAACGGCGCACCCTCCCCGATATACGGTGCAAGAATATCATCCAGCGCGTCGATCTGCCGCGCTACGCGCAGATTGAGCGAGGAAATCCGCCGCACGCCCGTGACGCTGCCGTTCTCTGAGACCGCTGTGCCGCACAGACCGAGTCTGTGGCCGCCCTCGAGCGGCAGAAAACCCTGCCGCATGCTCTCTGCATAGCTGTGTACCGAGTACCGCGCCGCGCGGCTGACGGTTTCGCGCAGCTCGTCCGCCGTCACCGGCGCGAGCGACAGCGGGCGCTCCGCCCCGCCGATGCGCACGCTTGGCGCTTCGCCGCAGCGCAGCCGCAGCTCCTCGATCCGTTCCTGCTCCGCAACCCTGCTGAGCGCCGCGGCGCGCTCCTCCGGCAGGCACGCGATCGCCTGCATCCATACCCCATCCTGTCTGTTTCCCATGTTTCATCACCTGCTCCATTCTATGAGCGGCTCGTCCGGAAAAACACTGCTGTCCGCCGCCGCCATTCGACCGTTTTCGCGCCCGTCCCTGCGCTATAATGAGCTCACATAATCCGAATTAACACAAAGGAGCGTGCACATAATGACAGCTGTCTCTGAGGACGTCATTCTGCTCGACGATACCCTGACCGAAACCTTTCTGACCGATCTGCAAAGCCGCGGCCGCACCGAGGAAACGCTGAAATGCTACCGCAACAGCCTTGGCAAGCTGTGCGGCTTTCTGCCCGGACGCAGGCTGAGCCATGACGCGATGCGCCGATGGCCCGAGGCGCTGCGCGAGCAGGGCTACTGTCCGAGCACCATCAACAGCGCGGTCTCCGCCGCGAACAGCCTGCTCGCCTTCTGCGGACGGCGCGGCTGGCAGGTCATGCCCGCACCCCTGCCCGAGACCGAGCAGCCCGAGCTGACGCGCGAGGAATATCTGCGTCTGCTCCAAACCGCGCGCATCCTCGAAAAGGAACGCGCCTACCTGCTTGTCAAGCTGCTCGGCACGACCGGACTTCCCGTGCATCTGCTCGATGCGGTCACGGTAAGCGCCGCGCAGGCCGGCGGTCTGCCGGAATATGATATGCAGCTGTGCGGCTGTCTGAAGGAAGAGCTTCTGGACTTTGCCGGGCGCGAGGGCATTCTGTCGGGACCGATCTTCATCACGCGGCGCGGCACGCCGGTCGGCCGCACGACCGTCACCGCCCTCATTCAGTCGCTTGCGCACGATGCGCAGGTCGAGGCAGGCAAATGCACGCCGCGCTGTCTGCGCAAGCTGTATTTGCAGACGCAGGAGCGTATCCTGCACAATATTTCGACGCTCGCACGCGAGGAATACGAAAAGCTCCTGCGTTCTGAGCAGGAGAAGGCTGGATGGAACGCATAAGAAAAGAGCGCAGACAAAATGTCTGCGCTCTTGCGTTTACGCGGTTTCGCGACAGTCTTTAGCAGAGCTTCGCGCCCGCCGGAATCTTATCGTCCAGCATCAGCAGATTCAGCTTCTCGTCCTTTTCTGCGGACAGCAGCATGCCATTGGACTCCTGCCCCATCATCTTGCGCGGCGGCAGGTTGGTGACGGCGACGACCGTCTTGCCGACAAGCTCCTCCGGCTTGTAATACTTTGCGATGCCGGAGAGGATCTGGCGCGGCGTACCCGAGCCGTCATCCAGCTGGAACTTGAGGAGCTTGCTGCTCTTCTTGACGTTCTCGCAGGCAAGGACCTTGCATACCGTCATGTCGACCTTGCAGAAATCGTCAAACGGGATATCCGGCAGGAACTCGACAGCCGGCTTCTGCTCTGCCTCGGCTGCCTTCTTCTCCTCCTCGATCTCTGCCAGCTTCTTCGGGATGTCGATACGCTCGAACAGGATGGACGCTTCGCCGACCGGCTGACCGGCCTGCATGCCGTCGAAGGAGGCAAGGCTCTCAACGCCCTTGTTCTCGATGCCGAGCTGTGCGAAGATCTTGTCTGCGGTGTCCGGCAGGTAGGGCTTCAGCTCAACGGCTGCAAAGCGGATGGCCTCGAGCAGGTTGTACATGACCGTGCCGAGACGCTCCTTTTTGCTCTCGTCCTTTGCGAGCGCCCACGGCATGGTCTCGTCGATATACTTGTTGGAGCGGCGCAGGAGCGCGAATACCTCGTCGATCGCGTCCGCAACGTGCAGGGTGTCCATCTTCTTCTCGACAGCCGCCGGCAGGCCGAGGGCAACCGCCTTGAGCTCATCGTCGAGCGCTTCCGGTGCGGTCGGCGCCGGAACGATGCCGCCGAAATACTTCTTGGTCATGGCAATAGTGCGGTTGACGAGGTTGCCCAGAACATTCGCGAGATCGGAGTTGATGCGCTCGCAGAGCAGCTCGTAGGAGAGCACGCCGTCGTTCGCGAACGGCATCTCATGCAGCACGTAGTAGCGGACTGCGTCAACGCCAAACAGGCGGACCAGATCGTCCGCGTAGATCACGTTGCCGAGCGACTTGGACATCTTGCCGTCGCCGACGAGCAGCCACGGATGACCGAATACCTGCTTCGGGAGCGGCTCGCCGAGCGCCATGAGGAAGATCGGCCAGTAGATGGTGTGGAAACGAATGATGTCCTTGCCGATCAGATGAACGTCCGCCGGCCAGAATTTCTTGTAGTGCTCGTCGTGATTGCCGTCCGGGTCGTAGCCGCAGAAGGTGATATAGTTGGTCAGCGCGTCGAGCCAGACGTAGACAACGTGACCCGGGTCAAAATCGACCGGGATGCCCCAGGAGAACGAGGTACGGGAAACGCACAGGTCCTGAAGACCGGGCTTCAGGAAGTTGTTGACCATCTCGTTCTTGCGGCTCTCCGGCTGGATGAACTCCGGATGCTCCTCGATGTGCTTCATCAGGCGGTCGGCGTACTTGCTCATACGGAAGAAGTATGCTTCCTCCTCGGCGTCCACGCACGGGCGGCCGCAGTCCGGGCAGCAGCCGTCCTTGAGCTGGCTCTCGGTCCAGAAGGACTCGCACGGCTTGCAGTACTTGCCCTTGTACGCGCCCTTGTAGATATCGCCCTGATCGTGCAGCTTCTTGAAGATCTTCTGCACCTTCTTCTCGTGCATCGGGTCGGTGGTGCGGATGAACTTATCGTAAGTGGTGTTCATCAGATCCCAGATCGCCTTGACCTCGCCCGCGACCTTGTCGACATGCTGCTGCGGCGTGATGCCGGCAGCCTCTGCCTTCTCCTGAATCTTCTGGCCGTGCTCGTCGGTGCCGGTCTGGAAGTAGACATCATAGCCGGTCATGCGCTTGTAGCGCGCGATCGCGTCGGCCAGCACGATCTCATAGGTGTTGCCGATGTGCGGCTTCGCAGAGGTGTATGCGATCGCCGTCGAGATATAATACGGTTTCTTCTCCATTGGTTGATACTCTCCTTTATTGATAACGTTTTGCGTGATTTCCTTATCCTGTGTCAGACTGCATCAGAAAGCTCCCGCCCTCCAATGGCATCCAGGCCATTCAAGGACGGGAGCCGCACGCTTCCGTGTTACCACCTTGTTTTGCGCCGTCCTCGCGAACGTGCGCCTCAGCAGGTAAAAACTTACCCTTCGCCCCGATAACGGCAGGACAGCGCCGCCGCAGCCTTGCCGAACGGTTCGGTGCGGCGCTCCGGGGCCATTTTCTGCCGCGCCCTCCGCGTTTCGCTCCCACCGTCCGAAACTCGCTTTGCCGTACCTCGCTGCGTACTTTCCCCTTCATCGCGTTTGCAATATGGTGATACTATTTTACAACAGCCGCGCCGCAATGTCAATATTCGGGCTGTATTCCGGCTTCACAGGATGCACCTCGTCCGCAGGCTCCCCCTGCGCAGGCCATCCCCCTCGTCAGCGTCCCGTGCTGCCGCCGAGCGCCTGCGCGATGTCGCGGCTCGCACGCAGCAGCGGACCGCGCAACTGCATGATGCGCTCGTCTGCCATACGGGCGGTCGGCGCGGACAGCGAGATCGCATAAAATGCCCGGCCGCGGTAGTCCGGTATCGCCGCCGCGATGCAGCGGACACCCACCTCGTTCTCCTCGTTGTCGAGCGCGTAGCCGAGCTGGCGCACCTTGTCGATCTCGCGGAAAAACGCTTCCTCGTCGGTAATCGTATTCTCCGTCCATGCGTAAACGTCGCTCGCTTCCCAGACCGCGCGCGCCTCCGACCTCGGCCATGTCGCAAGGATCGCCTTGCCCACGCCCGTGCAGTAAAGCGGCAGGCGCATGCCGATGCGCGAAAACATACGGATGGCGCTGTTTCCGCCGTCGATCTTATGGATATAGACAACATCCCGTTCGTCCCGCATGACGAGGTGAACGGTCTCGTCCGTCTCGCGGCCGAGGCGCTCCAGCACGGCGCGCGCCCGGTCGACAACGTCCAGATTATCTACGATATAGCTCGACATCTCGCACAGGCGCATGCCCGCGCGGTACATGCTGGTCTCCGCGTCGCGCTGCACATAGCCGCGCATGCACATGCTCGTAAGCAGACGGTGCACGGTGGACTTGTGCAGCCCGGTCTCCGCAGACAGCGCACCGATCGTCATGCCGCCGCGCGACCGGCATAAAATCTCCAGCAGGTCAAAGGCCCGGTCGAGCGACTGAACCGGGGAATGTTCGGCCATATGACAGGCTCCCTTCGTTTCGTATTATAAAACTACTTATCATCATACAGGTTTCATGTGAAAAATGCAAGAGGAAATCCCTTTGTTTTTTTCATAACAAAGAAAGCCGCCGTCCGGAGCCTGTACCCGGAACAGCGGCGATCGTGTCGATTTTTTAAGCCATATCGCGCAGCAGACCGTGCTTCTCGTAGGTCGTGATGCGCTCGATGCGGTTGTCCTCGCCGACAAAAACGACCTGCGGCTTGTGCGTTTTCGCCTCCTCCGCGCTCAGCTGGGCGTAGCACATGATAATGACCTTGTCGCCCGTGCTGACGCAGCGCGCCGCTGCGCCGTTCAGGCAGATCATGCCCGAGCCGCGCTCGCCCGAGATGGTGTACGTCTCGAAGCGGCTGCCGTTGTTGACGTCAACGATCTGCACCTTTTCGTATTCCAGAATGCCGGCGGCATCCAGAAGATCTTGATCGACCGTGATTGAGCCGACGTAGTCCAGCTCGGCCTGCACGACGGTCGCGCGGTGAATCTTACCCTTGAGCATGTTCAGCATCATTTCGCGCAGTCCTCCGTCAGAAAATTATCGATCAGACGGGTCTTTCCGATGTAGACAGCCATCGCGACGAGCACCGGACGGTCGATGCGGTGTACGCTCTCCATCGTGACCGCGTCGACGGCGGAAACATAGTCGATCTTCGCGAGCTTCTCCGCCTCGATGCAGGCCTTCATCTCGGAAACGAGCTTGTCGGCATCCGTTTCGCCCTCGCGGACGAGCTTTTCGCCGAGGAATACCGCCTTCGACAGCACGAGCGCCGCCTTGCGCTCCTCCGCACTCAGATAAGTGTTGCGCGAGGACTTGGCCAGACCGTCCGCCTCACGCACGATCGGGCAGCCGACGATCTCGATGCCGTAGGACATATCGCGTACCATGCGGCGGATGATAGCGAGCTGCTGTGCGTCCTTCTGACCGAAAAACGCCTTGTCCGGGGTGACGATATTGAACAGCTTGGACACGACCGTGCACACGCCGCGGAAGTGGATGGGGCGGGTCTTGCCGCACAGCTGCCCCGGCATGTCGGACAGTATCTCAACAAAGGTCGCAGCGTCCGGCGCATACATCTCCTCGACCGAGGGATGGAACACCATGCTGCATCCGTGCCCCTCGAGCAGCGCGCAGTCGCGGTCAAAGTCGCGCGGATAGGACTCCAGGTCCTCATTCGGGCCGAACTGGGTCGGGTTGACGAAATCCGACGCGACAACGCGGTCGCACATCGAAACCGCCTTGTCTACCAGGCTCGCGTGACCCTCATGCAGGTAGCCCATCGTCGGCACGAGACCGACCGTCAGGCCCTGCTTCTTCCATTCCTTTACCTGCGCACGAACCTGCGCAATCGTTTCTGCAATAATCACTGTATTTACCTCCACAGCAGCCTTAATATTCCACATCGAGAGACGCCAGAAATTCCTCCGTGCAGTCACTCTTGACAAAGGTGTGCTCGCTCGCCGGGAACACACCGGACTTTACCTCGCCGTCATAGGCGCGGAACGCTTCGCGCATGGTCTCGCCTACCTCGGCGAAATGCTTGGCGAATTTGGGCTTGAAGTCCGAAATGCCGAGCATATCCTGCCAGACCAGCACCTGCGCGTCGCACTCGGGCGAAGCGCCGATACCGATGGTGATGATGTCGAGCTTTTTCGTGATGAGCGCGGAGAGTTTCGGCGGCACGCATTCGAGCGTTACCGCGAAAGCGCCTGCCTCCTGTACCGCGAGCGCATCCTCGAGCACGCGGCGTGCGTTTGCCTCGCCCTTGCCCTGCACGGTAAAGCCGCCGAAGGCGTTGACCGACTGCGGCGTCATGCCGATATGCGCGACGACCGGAATGCCTGCGGCCGTGATGGCGCGGATCTGAGGGCAGACCTCTTTTCCGCCCTCAAGCTTGACCGCGCTCGCACCAGTCTCCTTCATGATGCGGCCTGCATTCTGCATCGCCTGCTCGATCGAGATCTGATAGCTCATGAACGGCATATCGACCACAACGAACGTCTCCTTGCAGCCGCGCACAACGCTGCGGCCGTAAACGATCATCTCATCGACCGTTACCGGAAGCGTATCCTTGTAGCCCTGCATAGTCATGCCGAGGCTGTCGCCGACCAGGATCATGTTGATTCCCGCCGCGTCGATCAGCTTCGCGGTCGAATAGTCATAACAGGTCAGCTGCGAGATCTTCTCGCCGTTCCGCTTCATCGCGGCGAGAGTTGCTACTGTGTTTTTCATTTTTGTCCTTCCTCCGTCAGCTCCCGCAATGCGCCGTAATCCGCTTCCGGATGCCGGCCGACCGCTATTTCGATCAGTTTTCGGGTAGCTGCTGTGTAAAGCGCCCTCTCATTTCCCTCCGTGAGACAGGCAAGATGTTTTTTCACCGTTTCGCAGTCGTTTCGTTCGACCGGACCGGTCAGCGCCTCTGTCGGGCCGACCGCAAGCAGACGCGCGGTGTTGCTGCGGATGAGCGGCGTCAGTGCGCGAAGCGCATCTTCCTGACTAAAGCCGCAGCGCGTCAGCTCATCGATGCTCTGCTGCACGAGCGCGCAGACCAGATTACTCGCCGTGGCGCAGGCCGCATGATAGAGCGGCTTGACCGCTGCATCGATGGTCTGCACCGTGCAGCCACAGCACTCCAGCTGCGTTTTCCATGCCGGGATGGCGCTTTTTTCGCCCTCCAGACAGAAAAAAGCATCCGCAAGTTCCCGATACGAATCGTACCTGCTGCTGACGGGAAAAAGCGGATGGATGGAAAGACCGAACGCACCTGTCTCCTCGATGCCGGGAAAAGCGTCCCGGGCCGAGAGTGCGCCGCTGCAATGACATATTTGTTTGCCTGAAAGGGAAAACGACCGCAGTTCGAGATAAACCGGGGTAATCGCTCTGTCGGGAACAGTCAGAAAAATCGCATCACTGTCCTGCACCAACTCGCAGAGATCACTGTATGCGCGTGTTCCGGTAAATGCAGCCGCCTCCTGCGCCGCCTCTCGCTGCCTGCTGTAATAGCCGGTCAGCGGAAGTCCGCTCTCCGCAAACATTTTGCCGAGAGAGAAGCCGACTTTGCCTGCTCCGATAAAACCAGTTTTCATTCGATCACCCAGCCTTTCGTTTTCATGGGTGATGCGATCCTGCTGCCCGATGGAACGGGGCTTTCAGGGATAAAATGTGCCGGTACAGTTTCCATAAGGGAATACCATCCGCCTGCCGGGCGCGAAGCCCGATAATCGCATTATACTGCGATGAATGAAAAAAAGCAAGGAAAAAGTGATGGCAGCATACACCTGTATTGAGAGGCTCTCGAAAAACTATCATTTTTCCGACAGTCTGTGTTTTGACTTCGCAGACACGAATCATCCGAAAGCTCCCATTCGGAATTTTTCTCCCACCTAAAAACAACAAAACCGACCCTTTCGGATCGGTTTGAAATGATGTAGGCGTTGAGTTATCTTCCCGGGCCGTCGCCAGCCAAGTATTGTCACCGTAAACGAGCTTAACTACTGTGTTCGGAATGGGAACAGGTGTACCCTCGTCACCATTAACACCTACTTTTGAAGATTTACACCTTCAAAACTGAACAATCTTACTCGCAATCGCTATTCTTCATCGAGGTTACACCTAATTTTTTAGGTCAAGCCCTCGGCCTATTAGTATCAGTCCGCTCCATACATTACTGC